>CP075528.1:3666247-3971767 GCA_025808875.1 Enhydrobacter sp.
GACGTCCTTCCAGCCCTTGATCGTGGCGGCGATGAAGCCCTTCACGGCCTTCTCGTTCTGCGCCATTTCCGGCGAGACGATGATGCCATTGCCGTAGACGTCCATGCCGTAGTCGACGTAGCGCATGGCGACGATGTCGTCGAACGACACGCCGCGGGCCTTGAGATCGAGCATCGACGAGAAGTAGTGACCGGAGATGAAGTCGACGGTCCCCTGCACCAGGCTCTGCTCACGTAGCTGGGGTGTCAGGTTGACGTGCTCCCACTTGGTGATGCCGTTCTTCTTGGCAAAGGCCGGGAAGAGACGGAACGAGGCGTCGAACACCGGCGCGCCGAGCTTCTTGCCTTCCAGGTCCTTGGGCCCCTTGATGCCGCTCTTCTTCAGGGCATAGACGCCGAACGGCGGGAAATCGTAACCCATGAACACGCAGAGGATTTCCTTGCCGGGATTCTTGGCATTGTACTCGATCAAGGCGTTCACGTCGGCGAAGCCGATCTGGTAGGCGCCGGTCGCGACGCGCTGGACGGCGCCGGCCGAGCCCTGGCCCGGATCCATGGTGACGTCGAGCCCCTCGGCCTTGTAGTAGCCCTTCTCCAGCGCCACCAGGAACGGCGACGTCGGACCCTGGAAGACCCAGTCGAGGGTGAATTTGATCGCCGTCTGCGCCTGCGCCGGCACGCCGCCGAGCGCCATCGCGGCAGCCGCCGCGCCGCCCAGCCACTTCATCCACTTGCTCATCGAATGCCCCCTCGGTGCGGTTCCCTGCGCGGACTCTTAGGCGGACGCCGCGCGGCCGCCAAGGGGATATCAGGCAGATTCTATGCCAGCCCGTTGGGTGGCGACGAGATTGGCGAAGGCTCCCTTCCTGCCGAGGAGGGCGTCATAGCCCCCGCTTTCGACCACCCGGCCGTGCTCGAAGACGACCACCTGGTCGGCCTCGCGGATGGTCGACAGCCGATGGGCGATGATGAAGGTGGTTCGGTCCTTCATCAGCACCTTCAGGGCCTTCTGGATACGCGCCTCGGTCACCGCGTCGAGCGCGCTGGTCGCCTCGTCGAGGATCAGGATGGGCGGGTCCTTGAGCAGGGCACGGGCGATGGCCAGGCGCTGGCGCTCGCCGCCCGAGAGGGTGGCGCCGCGTTCGCCGACCAGGGTGTCGTAGCCCTGGGGTTGGCGCTGGATGAAGTCGTGCGCCTCGGCGAGCCGGGCCGCCTGCTCGATCTCGGCCCGGCCGGCATCGGGCTTGCCGATCCGGAGGTTGTCGGCGATCGAGCGGTAGAACATGGTCGAGTCCTGGAATACCACTCCGATGTTGCGGCGAAGCGACTCGAGCCTGATGTCGCGATGGTCGATGCCGTCGATTCGGATCGCACCCGATTGCGGATCCCACATGCGGTGCAGCAGCGACAAGGCGGTGCTCTTGCCCGCTCCGGTGGGTCCGACGAACGCCACCGTCGAGCCGGCGGGAACCCGGAGCGAGAGATGGACCAGCGCGGGGCGCTTGCCGTCGTAGGAGAAGTTCACGTCGTCGAACTCGACCGCGCCACGGAGCCGCCCGACATCGCGCGCCCCGGGCCGATCCTGAACCGTCGATTGGGTATCGAGAACGCGGAAGAAGTCGGCCAGCGCCGGCATCTGGAAGAAGATGCGGCTGACGAACCCGGAGGCTTGGTCCATGCGGCCGATCAACAGGGTGGCGAAGCCCATGAAGCTCACGATTTCGCCGACGCTCGCCTTGCCCTGCGTATAGAGCCATGTGCCGAGCACGAAGATCAGGATCACCGTGACGGTCGAAGCGGCGCGCGTCAGCACCGAGAGCAGGGCCCACCAGTTGAGGACGGGATACTGCGCCGCCAGCGTCTGGCCAATGATGCGGTGGATCTCGCCCGCTTCCGCCGCCAGTCGCACGAAGCTCTGGATCAGATGGACGTTGCCGAGAGCATCGCCGGCGCGGCCGGCCAACTCGCTGTGATACTCCTCGACCTGAGCCTGCAGGCGATCCGTCCTGCTCACCACCCAGGCATTGGCGACGGCGAAGAACACGATGAGCACGATCAGCAGCAGGCCAAGCTGCCAGCTCATGAACAGGCTGAGCGGCAGCATGACGAACAGGGCCACGAAGGTCGCGAGGTTCTCACGGAAGAACGAGAGCCAGATGCCGAACAGATGGTCGACCCCGGTCAGCATGATCTTCAGCAGCCGGCCCGAATGCTGCAGATTGTGGAAGGCGAAGGGCAGTACCAGCACATGCTCGAAGTAGCTCGCCATGGCACCCAGTCGCCGCCGATGCGCCATGCGATCGGCCTGGAGCGAGACCACGATGTTGGCGACGATGCCGCCGATGCCGACCGCGGCCCAAAGGACGAGGAGGTGGACGGCCTCGCGCCACAGCGTCTCCGTGCTCTTGTCGCGGGCGCTCGACAGCAGGTCGACGACCTGTCCGAACAGAACCGGTTCGTAGAACTGAAGCGCCGCCACCACGACGTTGGCGACGGCCAGCACGATCGCCAACCCGCGCTCGGCATGCAGCAGGCCGATGACCCGGCCGTAGACGCGGAAGAACTCCATTCAGGTCAGGTCGCTGCCTGCTCCCCCAGGAAGCGTTCGACGGTGCGGACGAAGAAGCTGACGCCGAACGGGATCGCCATGTCGTTGAAGTCGTAGCGCGAGTTGTGGAGGCCGGCACCCTGGCCGTCGAGGCCGCCGTTGCCCAGCCAGACCATGGCGCCCGGCACCTTCTCCAGCATGTAGGAGAAGTCCTCGGCACCCATGCTCGCCTGCACGTTGTCGCGCACCTTGTCAGGCCCGCAGACGCCGGCCGCCACGTCGATCGCAAAGGCGGCGCGCTGGGCGTTGTTGATGGTCGGCGGGTAGCCGTAGCGGTACTCGACGTCGATCTTCACGCCGTACATGCGCGCGGCACCGTCGCAGATCTCGCGGATGCGCTTCTCGGCGAGCTTGCGTTCCTCGGGCTTGGTGGTGCGGGTCGTGCCGCCGACATGCGCTTCGGTCGGAATCACGTTGTAGGCCGAGCCGCCCTTGACGAAACCGACGGTGACGACGGCGTTGGCGAAGGGATCCATGTTGCGGCTGACGATGGTCTGCAGCGACAGCACCAGGTTGGACGCCACGACCAGGGGATCGGCGCTGAGATGCGGATGGGCGGCATGGCCGCCCGTGCCGGTGATGCGCAGATCCCAGCGGTCGGCCGCCGCCAGCAGCGGGCCGGGCTTGCTGGCGATCATGCCGAGCGGCAGGCCGGGCTTGTTGTGGATGGCGAAGATCGCATCGCAGGGGAACTTGTCGAACAACCCGTCGTCGATCATCGCCTTGCCACCGCCTCCGCCCTCCTCGGCCGGCTGGAAGATGAAGTGCACCGCGCCTTCGAAGTCGCGCTTTTCGGCGAGCAGCTTGGCGGCGCCCAGCAGCATGGCGGTGTGGCCGTCATGGCCGCAGGCATGCATGCGCCCCGTGTTCTGCGAGCGGTGCTCGAAATCGTTGGTTTCGTCCATCGGCAGCGCATCCATGTCGGCGCGCAGCCCGATCGACTTCACCGAGTTGCCCTTGCGCAAGGTGCCGACGACGCCGGTCTTGCCGAGCCCGCGCGTCACCTCGAGGCCCCATTCCTGCAGCTTGGCCGCGACGATGTCGGAGGTGCGGTGCTCCTCGTAGGCAAGCTCGGGATGGGCATGGATGTCACGACGAATGGCGGCGATTTCGCCCTGGACTTCAAGCGCACGCGGCAGGATCGGCATTGACTACTCCGATTGGAACGGGTCGCATCTTAGACCAAAGTGCCGCCATGTTGTCGCTCACGGAGATCGAACAAGCCGCGCAAATCGTGCACACCGCCATGCCGCCGACGCCGCAGTATGCCTGGCCGCTGCTGGCGCAGCGCACGGGCTGCGAGGTCTGGGTGAAGCACGAGAACCACACGCCCATCGGCGCCTTCAAGGTGCGCGGCGGGCTGGTCTACATGCGACGGCTCAAGGAGCGTGCGCCCGCGACGAAGGGCGTGGTCAGCGCCACCCGCGGCAATCACGGCCAGAGCATCGCGCTGGCGGCCGCCCGGGTCGGCATCGCCGCCATCATCGTCGTGCCGCACGGCAATTCGAACGAGAAGAACGCCGCCATGCGTGCCTTCGGCGCCGAGCTGGTCGAGGCAGGGCACGACTTCGATGCGGCCAAGGACACGGCGGCGCAGCTCGCCGGCGAGCGCGGGCTTACCATGGTCCCGTCGTTCCACCGCGATCTGGTGGCCGGCGTCGCGAGCTACGCGCTCGAGCTGTTTCGCGCCGCCCCGCCCCTGGACACGGTGTATGTGCCGATCGGACTCGGCTCGGGCATCTGCGGCGTCATCTCCGCGCGCGATGCGCTCAGTCCCACGACCCGCGTGGTCGGCGTTGTTTCGACCGGGGCGCCGGCCTATGCCCTCTCCTTCGCCGCCGGCAGGCTCGTGCCGACCAACAGCGCCGATACTTTGGCCGACGGCATGGCGGTGCGCGGTCCCGACGCCGAGGCGCTCGCCGTGATCCTCGAGGGTGCCGACCGCATCTGCCAAGTGAGCGACACCGAAGTGATGGCGGCGATGCGTGCCTACTACGAGGACACGCACCAGCTCGCCGAAGGCGCCGGCGCGGCCGCGCTCGCCGCCCTCGCCCAGGAGCGCGACAAGATGAAGGGCCGCCGAGTCGGCCTGATCCTGAGCGGCGGCAACATCGACCGCGCGCTTTACTTACGTGCCTTGAGCGAAGGCTGAGGCGCCCAGGCGAGCTCGCTCTTCACCGCCTGCATGATGAAGGATGAGCGGGTCCCACGGACGCCAGGCATGCGCAACAACGCCTTCATCGCGAATGCGCTGAAGCTCTCGAGATCGGGCGCCAGCACGTGCAGCAGGAAATCCATGTCGCCGGTCACGGCGTAGCAGGCGATCACCTCCGATCTGTCGCGGATCGCCATCTCGAAGGCTTCGACGGTCTTCTCCGAATGATCGTCGAGGGTCACCTGCACCAGCGCCTGCAGCGCCAGCCCGAGCGCGGGCGGGGAAACAAGCGCGGCGTAGCGACCGATCACGCCGTCCTCCTCCAGGCGCTTCACCCGCCGCTGGCAGGGCGTGGGCGAGAGGCCGACCTTGTCGGCGAGGTCGACCATGGCGAGACGGCCGTCGGCCTGCAGGGCCGCCACGATGCGCTTATCGATGTCGTCCAACTCGATCATGGGCATTTTCCCTACTCAGAAGCCGAAACAGGAAGAATAGCTCCAAAATCATCCCTCCGGGACTCCCACTTCGCGCGGATTCCCTCAGCGCTGCCGCCCCATACTGAGCGAATGCACAGTGCCCCGATTGCCAACCTGCGCGGCGACTATGCCGACGTGGCGTCCGACTGGACGGTGCCGCAGCACGCCCGCTACTCGACGGAAGACCAGGAAGTCTGGCGCCTCCTGCTCGACCGCCAGACCGCGCTCGCGCGCCACTACGCCTGCGACGAGTTCCTCGAGGGCCTCGAGACGATCGGCATCGGCGCGCGCATCCCCGACTTCGAGGCGGTGAGCGACCGGCTCGAGCCGTTGACCGGCTGGCGCCTCGTCGGCGTGCCGGGCCTCATCCCCGACGCTGCCTTCTACGATCATCTCGCGCACCGGCGATTCCCGGTGACGGTCTGGATCCGCACGCGCGCCGAACTCGACTACCTGGTCGAACCCGACCTTTTCCACGACTTCTTCGGCCACGTGCCGCTGCTCAGCCTGCCGGTCTTCGCCGACTACATGCAGCTCTACGGCCGGCGCGGCGTCGAGGCGGGATCGAAGATCGACCTGCTCGCCCGGCTCTACTGGTACACGGTCGAGTTCGGCCTGATCCGCACGCGCAAGGGCCTCAAGGCCTACGGCGCCGGCATCCTCTCCTCGGCAGCCGAGGTGAAGCACGCGATCGAAGGCAAGGATGTCGAGCATCTGCCGTTCGAGGCGACGAGCGTGATGCGCCGGCCCTACACGATCGACAGGCTGCAGGGCACCTATTTCGTGCTCGACGACTTCCGTCAGCTCTTCGAGGCGGCGCAGACGCGCATTGCCTGATCGCGCCGCACTCAGCCCAGCACCGCCTCCACCACCATCCTCTGGAACCGGCCGACGAGTTCCTCGGCGCCGGTCAGGAAGCGGCCGCGTTCGGGAATGCCCGCCGCGAGGCCGCGCTGCACCGACGATGTCAGCACATCGTCTTCCTCGCCGACCTGGCGGTTGAACTCGATCAGGTCGCGCGCGAAGCCCTCGTCGACGCCGGGCGCGAAGTACTGCTCGCTGAAGCCCTTGGTGCGCCCCGGCCCGTCCGGCATCCAGACGTCGAGCGACAGGTTCGGGAAGCCCGGATTGACGTTGAGGGTGAGATTCGGAAACAGCAGGTGATACTGCGCCTCCGCCACGTCGCCGCGGACATCGTAGAGCCCGGTCCGGGCCCGGCCCGCCAGCGCCTCGTCGCGCACCCGGCCGGCCTGGCTGAGTATCCAGCCCCGCGCCTCGGCGCGATAGGCATCCGGCCGCACGTCGATGGCGGCGCTGAAGCCCGGATGGGCGATGGGGCAGTGGTAGCACTCGAGATAGTTCTCGAGCATCGTCTTCCAGTTGGCGTCCGAATCCCATTCGGTGCGTGAGTGCAGCCGGAGCGTGCCGAGATCGATGCCGGTGCGTTCGATGAGCGCCGGCAGGCCGCCATAGCGCGCGACGAGCGGCGGCGCGCCGGCGTCGGCGTTGATGAAGGCCCATGGGCCGAGTGTCTCCACGCGCAGCGGCAGCAGCGGATAGTCCTCGACCCGGAAGCCCGGCTCGGCCGCTGTGCGCGGCGCAGCCCTGAGGCCGCCCGCGAGGTCGTAGGTCCAGGCATGGTAGCCGCAACGCAAGGTGCGGGCGTTGCCGCGGCCCTTCATCACCTCGTGGCGGCGATGGCGGCAGACATTGACGAAGGCTGCGAGCCCCGCCTCGTTGCGCAGCACGACGACGGGAATGCTGCCGACATGGCCGGTCACGTAGTCGCCGACCGCCGCCAGCTCCGACAGAGGCGCCATGTAGTGCCAGCTTCGGCGGAAGAGGCGCTCGATTTCGCGCTCGGCGACGGCGGGGGCGGTGTACCAGCGCGCCGGCAGGCTCTCGCCGCGCGCCAGGCCGGCCAACAGTTCTTCTCGCTTTCCCAGGAGGCTCATCGCGGCACTATAATCGCGCCAACCAGGGAAAGGAGACGTCCATGACCATCCGCCGCGTCACATCGCCCGCCGCACCCGAGCCGCCGCCGGAGCGCTGGTCCAACTGCCTCGTCGTCGACGGCATCGCCTACATCTCCGGCATGGTGGCGCGCGGCGCCGACAACCTCGACAAGATGGACGAGTACGAGCAGGCCAAGGTGATCTTCGGCAAGATCAAGGGCCTGGTCGAAGCCGCCGGCGGCGCCATGTCCGACGTGGTCAAGGTCACGATCTACGTCACCGACATCAAGAACAACACCAAGGTCTGGAAGGCGCGCGCCGAAGTCTTCAAGGGCAACTTCCCGGCCTCCACCCTGGTCGAGGTTGCGGCCCTGGCCTCGCCCGAGATCAAGGTCGAGATCGAGGCCATCGCGCACATCGGCAAGGGGCCGCGCTGATCTCAGGCATGCGAGAACATCCTCTTGCCGGCGACCGGCATGGTCGCCCTGAGGATCGTGCCGCCCGGCACCTTGGCGCTCGGCCGCGAGTTCACGACGTAGAGATCGCGGCCCGAGAAGGCGACGTTGGTGCAGAAAATGTCGTCGCCGCAATCGACATGGTGCGTCGGCCGGCCGAGATGATCGAAGCGCCAGGCGGTCGTGCTGGGATGCGCCACCACCAGCCCGCCCTCCTCGTCGAGCGCCATGCCGTCGGGCCCGGCGTGGCCGCCCGACATCTGGATGAACAGCCCGACCTTGCTCGCCATGCCGTCGGCCATCAGCGGCAGGCGCCACACCGCGTTGCCGCGCGTCACGCCGACATAGAGCACGGTCTCGGCCTTGTTCATGACGATGCCGTTGGGACTCGGCACCGTGTTCACCAGCATCGTCAGCCGGCCCGACGGTTCGTAGCGATAGACGCGACCGGTCGGATCGTGCAGGCCGGTCTGGCCCTGGTCGGTGAAGTAGAGATCGCCGTTGGCCGCGAAGAAGAGATCGTTGACCCCCTTGAAGCTCTCCGACGCGCGGGTTTCGATCAGCGGCGTCACCGCGCCGCTCGCGAGGTCGAGCAGCACGATGCCGCGCTTGTAGTCGGCGATGAAGACGCGGCCGTCCTTGTGGATCTTCAGTCCGTTCGGCCAGCCGTCATACTCGGTGACCAGGGTCCAGTCGCCCGCCGGGCTGACGCAGAACACGCGCCCGAAAGGGATGTCGGTGACGTAGAGGTTGCCGCCGCGGTCGAAGCTCGGTCCCTCGAGAAACGAATCGAGCTCCATGCCGACGGCATTGGCGTCGCCCCACGCCGAGCGCCGCTTCTTGCGGAACTTCTCCGGCAACCGCGTGAACTCGGTCGCGGAGACCGGCTTCGTCAGACCGTACATCAAGCCACCTTCACTTCGCGCTCGGCCTTCAGGGCCCGCACCGTCTGGCGCAGCGCATGCACCGTCTTCTCGATCTCCGCGCCGCCGTGCGTCGCCGACACGAAGCCGCCGGGGGCGGCCATGATGTCGACGCCGTGGGTCATCAGCCCCATGCGGATCTTGCCGGTGAGGTTGCCGGCGCCGCGCGCGCCCTTGAGCTTGGCGAACGGCACCTTCTGGGCATCGAAGGTCCGGGGATCGACCGGATCGCCCGACGGGTTGGGATAGATCAGGAAAGTCGAGGATTGGCCGTAGATGCCCCACGGCACGCTCTCCTCGATCAGCACCTGGCGCAGCGCGGAGCGCAGCTCGGCCGCCGTTTTGTTGGCCTTCTCGGCAAGGTCCTCGTCGCGCACCAGCGACAGCGCCACGACGGCGGCCGCGGCCGACAGCGGGTTGGCGTTGTAGGTGCCGGGATGGGCGATCTTCTCCTGGCCCCTGGCCGCCGTCGCCGCATGGTCGATGCGGTCGAGCAGCTCGCGTTTGCCCGCGACCGCGCCGCCCGGCAGCCCGCCGGCGACGATCTTGGCCAGGATGCAGAGGTCGGGCGTGACGCCCAGCGCCTTCTGCGCCCCGCCCGACGACCAGCGGAAGCCGGTGATCACCTCGTCCATCAGCATGACCACGCCGCGCTTCTTCGTGACATCGCGCACCGCCTGCACGAAGCCCGGCGGCAGCGGCACCTGGCCCCACGACGCGCCCGACGGCTCGAACATGACGGCGGCGATGTCGTCGCGCGTCTCGATCAGCTTCACGACGGCGTCGATGTTGTCGGCCGGCATCAGGATGGTGAGGTCGGCCACGCCCTGCGGCACGCCCGGCGTGGTCGTGCCGTCGTAGTGCGAGGTGGCGCCGGCGGCGACGTTGTCGTGCCAGCCGTGGAAGTGGCCGGTGAAGCGCACGATCTTGTCCTTGCCGGTGAAGGCGCGGGCGAGGCGGATCGCCATGTGCGAGGCCTCGGTGCCCGAGGCGGTGAAGCGCACCTTCTCGGCGCAGGGGATCAGCTCGCCCACCAGCTCGGCCCAGCGCACCTCGAGCTCATGGCTCGAGCCGTAGTGCGTGCCGGAATCCATCTGCCGCTTCACCGCCTCGACCACGGCGGGATGCGAATGGCCGAGCAGCATGGCACCGTGGCCGCCGAAATAGTCGACGTACTCGTTGCCGTCGACGTCCCACTTGCGCGGCCCCTTGGCCCGCGCGACGTGGATCGAATAGGGGTCGAGATAGCGCGCGTCGTGGGTGATGCCGCTCGGCAGCACCTTGCGGGCGCGTTCGTACAGTGCGCCGGAGCCCGGGGTGCGGGCGCGGTAGTCGGCGATGATGGCGGAATTGGTCGGCGCGGTGGTCATTTGCCCTCACTCAGCTAATGGCAGAGCATCGCAAGCCTCGCTTGTCCCGCCAAGGGCGGCGGACCTACGGTCCGATACTTCTGTTGATCGGAGCCCCGAGAAAAGTGAACGCCCCAGCGCCCGCCGCACCATCCTCCCAGGTCAACGCCAAGCCGCGCGGACGCCAGTTCTTCAACAATCCCGGCCCCACCAACATTCCCGACCGCATCCTGCGCGCCATGGACCGCGCGGTGTTGGACTTCATGTCGCCGGAGTTCCTCGAGATCCAGCACGCCGTCCATGCCGGCGTGAAGCGCATCGTCAGGACCGACCAGACGCTGTTCATGTACGCCTCGACCGGGCACGGCGCCTGGGAGGCCGCGATCGCCAACCTGTTCTCGCCCGGCGACACAGTGCTGGTGGTCGAGACCGGCTACTTCTCCATGGGCTGGGGTGACATGGCCCGCCAGGTCGGCGTCAGGGTCGAGACGGTGGAGGCCGATTGGCGCAAGGGCGTCGACATCGCGCGACTCGCCGAGCGCCTCGCCGCCGACAAGGCGCATGAGATCAAGGCCGTGCTTGCCGTCCACAACGAGACCGCGACCGGCATGGTGCTGCCGATGCAGGAGATCCGCCGCGCCCTCGACGAGGCGAGGCATCCGGCCCTGTTGCTCTCCGACACCATCTCCTCGCTCGCCTCGATGGAATACAAGATGGATGCCTGGGGCATCGATCTCACCGTCGGCGGTAGCCAGAAGGGCCTGATGCTGCCGACCGGTCTCGCCCTCACCGCGGTCAGCGACAAGGCGATGGCGGTGGCGCGCAAATCCAAACTGCCGAAATACTACTTCAGCTGGGAACTCATGGCCGCCCGCAAGCCGCAGCGCTTCATCGGCACCGTGCCGGTCCATTTCTTCTTCGGCCTCCAGGAGTCTATCAAGATGCTGGAGGAGGAAGGGCTCGACGCCACCTTTGCCCGCCACGCCCGGCTCGCCGAAGCGACGCGCGCCGCGGTGCGTGCCTGGGGCGGCCCGAACGGCGGCGCCGACGGCCGGGGTCCGCAGCTCTTCGGCCAAACGACCGATCGGCTCTCCAACTCCGTGACCACGATCATGATGCCGGAAGGCCACAGTTCCGACCTCATGCGCAAGGTCGCGCTGGAACGCTACAACCTGTCGCTGGGCGGCGGGCTGGGGCCGCTGATGGGCAAGGTCTTCCGCATCGGTCATATGGGCGATCTCAACGAGCCGATGCTGCTGGGCTGTCTCGCCACGACCGAACTGGCGATGAAAACGGCCGGCGTGCCCTTCGCGCCGGGCGGCGTCGATGCCGCGATCCGCTCGCTGGCCGGCGAGGCCTGACACCTCTGACCCAACGCCAGGATGTTGGGCCGGCCGAACTGGAAAACGGGAATCAATTCGGCGCCCGCCCAGATGTAGCGGTCGCTCCGCTGCCTGTCCGGGTGTCCCAAACTGTCCCACTGTCCCATCCGGTTGGGACACCTCCGACGCCGATGGCACAAGGCTTTTCGGCCCGAGTGTCCCACCGTGCGCCACCTCCCGTCCCATGGACACTTTCTGGGACACACGGTGAGACACTTGGCGGGACATTTCCCGGGACGCCGGCGTGGACACCGGGCGGGACGTCGTACGCACACGAACATGTTTCCGTGGCGGAAAGGCCGGAAAGTCGCGGCGGCGCGTCGGGAAGACGGCCAGGCAGGGGCTCGCGAAACGGAAACCCCGATGCAGGAATTGCAGAAACTCCCCGCGCCGCACTCTCCATCGCGACCGGACATGACGCTCATGGGTGCATTCTACGTCGGCGAGCAGCGGACGGCCTAATAGGGTCGATGGATTCCGGCCGATGCCGACGCCGTCTGCATCGGAGCGTCGTTCGACCCCCTGCCTTCGACGGCTATCGAAGAGTCAGAATGCGGGCTTGTGTCCGGCGAGCCGCGCCACGAGACGTTCGGGAGCGATCGCCGACAGCGCCGTGGTCGCCACTACCGCCGGCTGGAGCTGGACGCCGAGGACCGGCTCGAAGGCCGCCGCGTCGGTGTTGAAGGCGTAGAGCTGACCCTCGGTCAGGTTGAACCACCAGGCATGCAGCACCAGCGACCCCGCCGCGACGCGCTCGGCGATCCACGGAAAGGTCATGAGGTTGCGTACGCTGTTGACCGCCCCTGCCTGCTCCATCGCCCGAAGGATCTCGCCGCGCGGCCGTCCTGCCAGCTCGCGCAGCAGCAGGTCGCGCGGCTCCTTGGCGATGCTGGTCCAGGTCGACATGTAGTCGAAATGCGCGAACTGACCGGCCGCTCCGTCGACCAGCGCGGCGATGCCGCCGCACAAGGCGTGCCCCAGCACGACGATGTGCTTCACCTTGAGGCCGCGCACGGCGAACTCGATGGCGGCCGACGTGCCGTGGTGCCGCTGGTCGGGCGGTAGCTGGGCCGGCGGCACCATGGCCCCCACGTTGCGCACAGTGAAGATGTCGCCCGGCCTGGTCTGCGTCAGGATGCCGGGATCGACGCGCGCATCGGCGCAGCCCACGATCAGGATCTCGGGCGACTGGCCCTCGGTTGCGAGTTTCTCGAACAGATTGAGATGTTCGCGATAGTATCCCAGGCGGAAATCCGCGAAGCCCTTGAGGAGTCGTTCCAATGCCATGGTGGCTTCTGACATGACCCAAGAACTGCTCTACGACAAGCGCGGCGACGTGGGCTGGATCACCTTCAACCGCCCGCAGGCCCGCAACGCGCTGACCTTTGCCATGTACGAGGGGCTCGCGGAAGTCTGCGAGCGGATCGCCGGCGCGGGCGAGGTCAAGGCGCTGGTGGTCACCGGCGCGGGCGACAAGGCCTTCGCCGCCGGCACCGACATCGCCCAGTTTCGCGACTTCGAGAGCGGCGAGGACGGCATCGCCTACGAGCGCAAGATGGACCGCATCCTGGGCATCGTCGAGCGCTGCCGGGTGCCGACGGTGGCGGCCATCGCCGGCTTCTGCACCGGCGGCGGCGCCGCCATCGCCGCGGTCTGCGACTTCCGCATCGCCGCCCAAGGCGCGCAGTTCGGCTTCCCCATCGCCCGCACGCTGGGCAACTGCCTCTCCATGGGCAACTACGCCCGCCTCGTCGCCCTGGTCGGGCCGCAACGCGTGAAGGAGATGATCCTGCTTGCGAAGCTGGTCGACGCGCAAACCGCCCTGTCGATCGGGCTGGTGAGCGAGCTGCTGCCCGATGTCGCGTCGCTGCACGCGCGCGCCATGGAACTGGCAAGAACCCTGGCCGGCCATGCACCCATCACCCTGCAGGTCACCAAGGAGGCCTTGCGCCGCCTGCAGGAAAAGATGGGCGAAGCCGACATCGACGACCTGATCCGCGCGACCTACGGCAGCGCCGACTTTCGCGAGGGCATGGAGGCGTTCCTTTCCAAGCGCGCGCCGAAATGGAGCGGGCGATGACGCGATCGGCTATGATGCGGCTTCAGGAAATGGGGGAGTACATGCGCGGTTTCGGTCGGATACTGGTGGCCCTCGGTCTCTGTGCGGCGCTGACCGCCTGCAGCAGGGACAATTTCGACGCTGTGGCCAAGAAGGAAGATCTGATGATCGCCGCGGGCTTCCGCTTCCTGCCCGCCAACACGCCCGAGCGCCAAGCCCTCTTCCGCCAGTTGCCGCCGCACCGCTTCCTCAAGGAGATCAAGGGCGACCGGCTGATCTACATCTATCCGGACCCGACGGTTTGCGTCTGCCTCTACATCGGCAACGAAAAGGCCTATTCCGCCTATCGCCGGATGATGTTCGAGCGGAACCTCGCCGACGAGCGGGCGACGACCGCACAGGCACTCAACGACTTCAGCTGGAACTGGGCGCCCTGGGCGTCCGGCTTCCCGTACGGCTGGCCCTACACCGATTCGATCTACATGTACTGATTCAGGAAAAAGCGGAAAAGTCGCCTTCTGCCTGCCATCAGAACGTTGCCTCGACGCTTCCCAGGCCGACGAACTCGCCGAGCGCCCTCGTGCCCGGCGGGAAGTATCGCAGGCCGGTCCACGAGCCGGTCGTGATCGCCTGATCGCGGCGAATGCCGCCGCGCAGGCGCACGGCATGGTCGATCATCCAGGCCAGCGGTCGCACCGGATCGACCGCACCCAGCCCGCCCTGCTGGTCGACAACCGGCTGGCCGTCGATCGTCAGCCTGACCCGAAGTCCGGCCCAGTCGAGCGACCGCCAATCGGGCACGCTGTCGCCGACGACCAGCGCATGGTTCATCTGGTTGTCGGCCAGCAGCCATTCGGGATCGGCCTTGTCGAAATCGGCGAGGCGCGTGTCGACCACCTCCATGCCGACAAACGCGTCGCCGATCGCGGCCAGCGCCTCGTCGCGGCCGACCGGCGCGCCGCGCGGGGCGATGTCGCGCACGACATGAAAGGAGATCTCGGTCTCGATGCCGATCATGTGCATCGCCTTGCCGTCGAACGATGCGGGTGACCGGGCCAGCGTGCCGGCGAGCAGCGGCGCGCAATTGGGTTCGGCGGTCGGCGTGCGCGCGCCGACCTTCCAGCCCGACACCGGCCCGGTCTCGCGCGCGACGCCGTCCTGAATGGCATAGACCGCAGAGCGATCCGGCAGCGCGAACGGCGGCGCCACCTGCTTGCCGGAACGGCGCGCCTCGAGGAGGAGCCGCACGGCGTGGGAAATGTCGGGGCTCATGCTAGTCTCCCGCAAACGACAAGCGTTCCGGAGAGGAAGATGCCCTACGCCAGCGGCCGCGTCATTCACGATGCCGATGCGCACATCATGGAGGTGCCGGGCTTCCTCGACGACCATCTCGATGCAAGGTCGCGCGCCAAGGTGACGGACGCTGTGCTGTTCCCGCGCCGCGGCGGCTTTCACAGCCATCTGAGCGAGGAGCACCGTCGCAAGACCGCGCTGATGCCGTTCGACGAATCGCGCATCATGCTGGCCAAGAACTGGGACGCGCTCGGCTCCTGGCGCAAGCAGGACCGGCCGCGCTCGATCGACCTCCTGGGTTTCTCGAGCCAGCTCATGTTCACCACGGCGTTGCTCAACTACTCGAACGTGCTGGAAGGCGGCCGCGATCCCGAGCTCGCCTATGCCGTCGCGCGCGCCCACGCGCGGCACATGGTGGAATTCTGCAGCGTCGACAGGCGGCTGCTACCGACGGCTTACGTGCCGCTGATCGACTTCGAGAAGACGGCGGCCTGCGCCCGCGAGGCGATCGAGGCCGGCGCCAAGGCACTAATGATCCCCTCGCGCTGTCCCGACGCCCATTCGCCGAGCCATGTCGGCTTCGATCCGCTGTGGGCGACGGCCCAGGAAGCAGGCCTGCCGATCGTGTTCCATGTCGGCGGCGGCGGGAAGCTCCTGGAGGCCGCCTATTTCAACAACGGTCTGCCGCCGGTGCCCGACTTCCACGGCGGCGACGACAATTTCAAGTCGATCGACTACATGGCCATCGCCTATCCGCCCATGAAGGCCTTGACGGCGCTGATCGTCGACCGCGTGCTCGACCGCTTCCCGCGGCTGAAGTTCGGCGTCATCGAGCAGGGTGCGTCGTGGGTGCCGGGCTGGATGCGCAACATGGATAGCGCCCACAACGCCTTCTACAAGAACGAGGAGCGGCTGCAGAAGATGTCGCTCAGGCCCAGCGAGTTCGTCGCCCGCCAGGTCCGGGTCACGCCCTATCCTCACGAGGACACCGGCTGGATCATCGCCAACTCGGGCGACGAGATCTGCCTCTTCTCGTCCGACTATCCGCATGTCGAGGGCGGTCGCCACCCGATCAAGCGCTTCGAAGCCTCGATGGAGAAGGCCGGCATCGGCGAGGCGCAGAGGCAACGCTTCTACTGCGACAACTTCGTCGACCTGATGGGCGCCGGGCTGGCGCCGGAACTGAGGAAGGCGGCATGAGGACCTACGGCACGCTTCTCCAGGAGCAGTCCGGCGCGGTGCGCAGGATCACCACCAACCGGCCCGACGTACTGAACGCGCAGAGCCGCATCCTGCTCGAGGAGTTGGACGACGCCTTCAAGCGCGCCGTCGACGACGAGTCGGTGCGGGTGATCATCCTGGCCGGTGCCGGCAAGCACTTCTCGGCGGGTCACGACCTCGGCAGCCCGCAGGAGATGGAGGACCAGAAGAAGGCGGCGCTCGAGGCCGGCTTCAAGGGCGAGTACCGCCGCATCTTCGAGCGGTTCTTCGAGAACACCATGCGCTGGCGCGACCTGCCCAAGCCGACCATCGCCCAGGTCCAGGGTTATTGCATCATGGGAGGCATGATGATCGCCTCAGCCTGCGACCTGATCATCGCCAGCGACGATGCGCTGTTCGCCGACCGCGCCGTGCGCTGGGGCGGCGCGCACGTCCAGTATTTCTCGATGCCGTGGGATCTCGGCCCGCGCAAGGCCAAGGAGTTCCTCTTCACCGGCGACTTCATTACCGCCGCCCAGGCCGAAAAGGCCGGCTTGGTGAACCGAGTCGTGCCGCGCGCCGATCTCGAGGAGGAAACCATGGTGCTGGCCCAGCGCATCGCCGAGCGCGATCCGTTCGCTCTCAAGTTCGCCAAGGCGTCGGTCAACGAGACCATGGACGCGCAGGGCTTCCGGCAGGCCATGGAGGGCGCCTTCAAGAACTACATGATGACCATCCCGCATCGCATCGAGATGGGCACCTACGGGCCGAAGGCGCGCGAGAAGGCGCCGAAGGACCGCTTCGCCGTGTTGAACCAGAAGAGCAAGCCATGAAGTTCAGTTTTTCGCCCGAGCAGGAAGAGTTCCGTTCCAACCTGCGCCGCTTCCTCGCCGACCGGTCGTCGACCAAGGAGGTGCGACGGCTGATGGAGACCGAGGCCGGATACGAGCGTGCGGCTTGGCAGAAAATGAACGTCGATCTGGGCCTGACGGCAGTGCGCATTCCCGAGGCCTATGGCGGCCAGGGCTTCGGCTTCGGCGAGCAGGCCATCGTGCTCGAGGAGATGGGCCGCGCGCTCGCCTGCGCCCCCTACTTCTCGACGGCCGTGCTGGCGGCGGGCGCGATCCTCAACGCGGGCAGCGAGGCCGACAAGAGGGCGCTGCTGCCGGGCATCGCGTCGGGCGAGACGGTGGCGACGCTCGCCTGGGTCGAGGACAACGGCCGCTGGGATGCCGAGGGAACGACGTTGAAGGCGGCTTCGTCGGGCGGCGGCTGGACGCTCGATGGCCACAAGAGCTTCGTGCTGGACGGCCATACCGCCGACCTGATCGTCGTCCTGGCCCGGGCGCCGCAGGGGCCGACTCTCTTCACCGTCGCGGGCGACGCACGGGGACTGGCGCGCCGCGCTGTCGAGGCCATGGATCCGACGCGCAAGATGGCGCGGCTCGAATTCAACGGTGTTTCCGCCCGGCTGCTGGGCGAGGCAGGGCAGGCGGCGGCGGCCTTCGCGCGGACCATGGACGAGGCAGCCATCCTGCTCGCCAACGAGATGGCGGGCGGCGCCGAGCGGCTGCGCGAGGACGCGCTCGCCTACGCCCGCATGCGCATGCAGTTCGGCCGGCCGATCGCCTCGTTCCAGTCGATGAAGCACAAGCAGGCCGACATGCTTGTCGATGTCGAGCTCGCCAAGTCGGCGGCCTACTATGCCGCCGCCGCGCTCGATGAGGGCGACAGCGACATCCCCGCCATCGCCTGCCTCGCCAAGGCGCAGGCCAGCGAGGCCTACCTGCAGACGGCGATCCACGCCATCCAGATCCACGGCGGCATCGGCTTCACCTGGGACAACGACACCCATCTCTGGTTCAAGCGCGCCAAGGCCTCCGAGGTGTTCCTGGGCGACGCCACGCATCATCGAGAGCTGATGATGCAGCGCTGGGCCGCGTGAGGGAGGAAGCGATGACCGAACTCACCGAAGCCTCCGTCCGCGCCGAGGTCCGCGCCTGGCTCGCGGCCAACTGGAATCCCGACCTCGGCCTCGTCGAATGGCGCAACAAGCTGATCGATTCGGGCTGGGGCGTACCCGGCTGGCCGAGGCAATGGTACGGCCGCGACTTGTCACCCGGCCTCGTGCCGGCGGTCGAGGAAGAGATCCAGAAGAGCGGCGCCATCGGCGTCGCCAAGGCCGGCATCCGTACCCTGGCGGCCGCCACCATCCTGGCGCACGGCACCGACCTGCATAAGCAGAAGTTCCTGCGCCGCATCCTCACCGGCGAGGACACCTGGTGCCAACTCTTCAGCGAGCCCGGCAGCGGCTCGGACGTGGCGGGCGCCGTGACGCGCGCGGAGCTTCGCGGCAACAAGTGGGTGGTGAACGGCCAGAAGGTGTGGACGACCAGCGCGCACCATGCCGACTACGGCCTGCTGCTCGCCCGCACCGACTGGGACAAGCCCAAGCACAAGGGCCTCTCCTACTTCATCATCGACATGCACCAGCCCGGCGTGAAGGTGCAGCCGTTGAAGCAGATGAACGGCCACGCCTCCTTCAACCAGGTGTTCATGACCGACGCCGAGGTGATGCCGGAGTTCCTGGTCGCCAATGTCGGCGACGGCTGGCAGGTGACGACCACGACCTTGATGCACGAGCGGCGCGGCGCCGATGCGCTCAGGAGCTGGGCCGTCGGCTCGACCCGCGAGGGCCGCGCCTATGACGAGGAGCGCGCCGAGATCGCCACGGTGATGGAGCCCTACAAGTGGTATCCGCAACGCGCCGGCCGCGTCGACCTGATCCTGACGCGCGCGCGCGAGACCGGGCGCATCGACGATCCCGTGCTGCGCCAGGAGATCGCGAGAGTGCTGATCATGTCGAAGTCGGCCGAATGGCTGGCGCGGCGCGCCCGCACGGCGCAGGAACTCGGCCGGCCGCAGGGACCGGAAGGGTCGCTCGGCAAGCTGATCGCGAGCAATGTCGCGCGCGCCGCGGCGAGGGTGCACACGCAGATCTCGGGCGCCGACGCGCTGCTCAGCGGCGACGACGGCCCGATGAAGGGCGTGATCGCCGAGATCCTGGTCTCGGTACCGGCGACGTCGATCGCGGGCGGCACCGACGAGATCCAGCGCAACATCATCGCCGAGCGCGTGCTGAAGATGCCCCGGGAGCCGAGCATCGACACCGACAAGCCGTTCCGCGACGTGCCGCGCAACACCGTCTCCTAGCCGCGAGATGCCATGCCAGGCCAGGCGGGTTGTGATAGTGTGCCCGTCGTGCTCCTCAGGCTTGTTGCATTCACACTGACGGCAGCCGCGGCGCCTTTCGTCGGTGCCGGCGCGCAGGATCGCGCGCGCGCCGTCGACATACCGGCCAGCGCCTTCGGCCCGAGTTGGACCGGCTTCTATGTCGGTGCAGGTTTCGGCGCCGGTGCCCTGGAAAGCGCCGTGACGTCCACCGGCACCGTCGGCCTGACGGTCGACCGCAGCGCCGGCTCGGGCATCCTTGCCGCGGTCTATGGCGGCGTCGACTACCAGCTCCTGCCGCGCGCGCTGGTCGGCATCCTCGTCGAGGGCACCTGGTCGAACATCGGCGGCTCGGCATCCGCCCAGGCGCCGGGTGTGTCGGCCAGCCTGACGCGCAAGGCCGACTTCGGGTGGAGCGCGCTGGTGCGCGCTGGCGTGCTGGCGCATCCCACGACCCTGCTCTACCTGATCGGCGGCTACAGCGGCCAGAATTTGCGCACCGACGGCACGGCGCTCGCCGGCGGCGCCCTGGCGGGCTTCTCGCGCAACGAGTACTTCAACGGCTGGACGATCGGCACCGGCGTGGAGACGCGGCTGGGCGGCGGCTGGTCGACCAAGCTCGAATACCGCTACACGCAGTTCGAATCGAAAGCCGCGCCCGGCACGTCCTTCGTCGTCCAGCCGACCACGCACACCGCCCGCGTCGGCCTTACCTACAAGTTCGGCAGCTTTGGCGACGACGCGGCCGCCGGCGTTGCCGGCGAGAGTCCGGCGCGCGACTGGACCGGCATCTATCTCGGCGCCGGCGCCGGCGCGAGCGCCTCGATCAACCGCCTCGACGCCAGCTTCGGCAATGCGTCGAGCTCGCTCGACGCGGGCGGCCACGCGCTGCTGGGCACGGTGTTCGCCGGCTACGATTTTCATGTCGCGCCGCGATTGGTGCTCGGCGTGCTGGGCGACCTGACCTGGACCGGCCCCCAGTCGCTGCAGACCCTGAATGCCGGCGGCGGCACCTTCACCATCACGTCGCGCACCAACATGTCGTGGGACGCGCTGGCGCGCGTCGGCTTCCTGCCGTCGCCATCGACGCTGCTTTACGCGGCGGGCGGATACACGGGCGAGCACGTCACGACGACCGCGTCCGCGTCGGTCGGCGGCTTCAACGCGAGCGCAACCCAGGACGACGTCGTCAACGGCTGGACCGTCGGGCCGGGCGTCGAGACGGTCATCTTCGGCGGCTGGACGACGAGGCTCGAATATCGCTACAGCCGGTTCGAGCGCAAGGCGGTGACGGCCGGGACCAGCGTGCAGCCGTCGATGCACACGGTGCGCGCCGGCCTCGCCTACAAGTTCGGCGCCGGCAAATAGGAATGGCGGCGCATTCCTGGAGCGAAGGCTTCGTCTCGCTCGAGGACGAGCACGACCATCGCATCGACGATATCGACGGGACCGTTCCGCCGTCGCTGCGCGGCACGCTCTACCGCAACGGCGCGGGGCGCAACCAGCTCGCCGGCGACTGGTTCGCCCACTGGTTCGACGGCGACGGCATGGTGCAGGCCATCCGCTTCGACGGAGCGGGCGTGCACTACCGCAACCGTTATGTGCGGACCCCGAACTACCTCGAGGAGACCGCCGCCGGTCGGATCCGCCGGCGCGGCTTCGGCAAGATGCGCCCCGGCGGCATGCTCGCCAACGCCTTCCGCCGGCCGGCCAACGTTTCCAACACCTCGGTCGTCGTGCAGGACGGCAGGCTGCTGTCGCTGTGGGAAGGCGGCCCGCCCTTCGAACTCGACGGTGAGACGCTGGAGACGCGCGGGGTCGCCGACTTCGGCGGGACCGTCGAAGCCTTCTCCGCCCACCCCAAGATCGATCCGGCGACGGGCGAGCTGTTCAATTTCGGCATCGACTACGGCCCACGCACGACACTTACGCCCTATCGCGTCAAGGATGGCCGCGTCGTGTGCCTGCCGACGGTGACGCTGCCCTACCCGGTGATGAACCACGATTTCGTGCTGACCGAGCATTACCTGGTGTTCTGCCTCGGGCCGATCCTCGTGCGCACACAGTCGGTGATGCTCGGTTTATCGAGCTTCGACGCCGCGCTGCACTGGGAGCCGTCGAAGCCGACCCTGATCCTGCTGGTGCCACGCGACGGACGCGGGCCGACCCGCATCGTCGAGACCGAGCCCTTCTTCCAGTTCCACTTCGCCAACGGCTACGAGGACGACGGCGCGATCGTGGTCGATCTCGCGCGCTATCCTGACTATCTCACCATCGGCCAGGCGTTGCGCGACTACTGGCGCTCGCCCTGGCCCGCGCAGGGCATGGCCGCCCTGACCCGACTGCGCATCGATCCTGCGGCCGGCCGGGTCGAGGCGCGCGACTACGGCTGCGGCACGGCCAACGAATTCCCGCGCATCAACCCGGCCTTCGCGGGTCGCCGCTACCGCTACGGCTATGTCGCCTGCAATCCCGCCGCCAGCACGCAAGGCCTGCAGCAGCGCATCGCCAAGGTCGACCTGGAAAGCGGGGCGGCGGGTCTTCACGACGTGGGACCAGACCGCTTCGTCGGCGAGCCGGTCTTCGTGCCGACCGGCACCGATGGCGAGGACGACGGCGTGATCGTCGCGCTGGTCTTCGATTCGACCCGCAAGCGCACCGACATCGTCGGGCTCGACGCGCGCGACATGGCGGCGCGGCCGCTCTTCACCGCGCGGCTGCCGTATCACGTTCCGTACTCCCTGCACGGCTTCTTCGCCGCCGCCTAGCGACAGGCCTCGCGCACCGCCGGAACCAGGGCGTCGGCGAAGCGCCTGGCGCCGCGCGCGGAGAAATGTCCGTTGTCGACGAAATCGTCCGGGCCGAACGTGTCGGGCGGCACGATGACGACGCTGTCGCCGAGGGCCGTCGCCGTCTCGGCGAGCACGCGGTTGAGGGTCTGCAGCATCGGCCATACGTCGCGATCGCGCACCAGGGGCAGCCAGCCGTAGCGGCCGTCGCCGGCCAGGCGCTCGCGGTTGACGAGCTGGCCGACCCAGACGGTCGCCACGCCGCGCTCGCGGTTGATCCGCGAGATCGACTGCACGTTGCGCCGAAACAGCGCGGTCAGCGCCGGATCGTCGCCCGAGCGCGGCGGGTAGGCATAGGGATCGACGGCATATCGGACCGTGTCGACCTCGGCGCTCAGCACGCGCGCCAGCACCGTCAGCAAGGGCGAGAAGGTCACGTTGCCGCCGCCGACGCGCCGCACCTTGAGCGAATCGACCTGGCTCGGCAGATGGAAGTCGGCATAGGCCGGATCGAGGGCGGGGATGTGCGCGTTACGCAGGTCGTTCCAGCCGACGTAGTAGACCGCGCAGGACGGGAGCCGTCCGAACTTCTCCTGGTAGAAGGCCGTCTGAAGGAGATGCTCCACCGTCGTGTAACCCGGCACGCCATGATTGACGACGAAGTAGCGCGCGCGGCCCAACGCCTCGTTGAGGCGGTCGCTCCAGGTGTCACCCTCGCCGACACCGATGTCGTAGCCGGTCGAGCCGCCATAGGTCGCCACGACGGTGCGTCCCGCGAGGCCGCCCGGCCCCGGATCCCGGCCGCGCGTGCCTTGCGAGCTGTGGCGGATCGCGAGGCCGTTGGAACTGACGATGTCCAGCGACGGGATGGGAACGACCTGCAGCAGCGCATGCCAGGCAAAGCGCTGGGGCTCGGCGCGGGATGGCGGCAGCAAGCCGGGAGACGCCAGCCCCCAGCACAGGTCGATCGCGCCGAGCACGAGGAGCGTGCCGGCGATCCGCGGCCAACGCACCGCGGCGAGCGCGACGGCGAACAGGATCGCGACATAGAGCAGGTAGATTGCACGCGGACCGGTCGGCGCGAGCTCACCGGCCGCGGCGAACCAAAGCGCGGCAGCGGCGGTCGCGATCAAGCCCGCGCCGCCGAGAGAGGCAGGAATCGCCCGGTCGAACCGGCGTGGTCGTGTCACGCCCCAGTAGGACGCCAGGCGGGAAAGCAGAGGCAAGAAGGCACCGATCGAATCGCCGTCGCGCGAGCTTAGAGACGTTTGCGCGCCGCGCCTAGCGTGCCGGCAACCCGCGAGCAGTCAGGGACGTTCAAGCGGGCGACATGCAGTCCGCCGTGGCGCTATTCCTCGCATTGCTCGTTGCCTGCTCGCTCGCCGCGCCGCCGTCTCGCGCCCAGGACGGCATCTTCACCTTCGCCTCGGTCGAGGCGATGGCGGCCAAGCTGGCGGGCGAGCCCTATCGCGAATCGAAGTCCATCGCCGGTCCGATGCGGGAGCTTGGCTACGACCAGTATCGGGCCCTGCGCTGGCGCACCGACACCGCGGTGTGGAGAGACGCGAACAGCCCCTTTCGCGTGGAGTTCTTCCCCGCAGGGTTCATCTATGACAAGCCCGTGGCGATTTCCGTCATCGAGGACGGAACCGTCCGGCCGGTCGGACTCTCGCCTGACAATTTCGACTTCAGCGACACCGGATTGAAGGCACCGCCCGGCGAACTCGCGCTGGCGGGCTTTCGCATCACCCACCCGTTGCACGGTCCGGACAAGTTCGACGAGATCGTGTCCTTCCTCGGCGCCAGCTACTTTCGTGCCATCGGTCGCGGCCAGGTCTACGGAACCTCGATCCGGGGCCTCGCCGTCGATACCGCCTCGGGACGACCCGAGGAGTTCCCGGCTTTTCGCGAGTTCTGGATCCTGAAGCCGGGCAAGGACGCGGCAAGCGTCACGGTCTGGGCACTGCTCGACTCGCCCTCCGTCGCCGGCGCCTTCTCGTTCGTCATAAGGCCCGGCAAGCGCACCGTGGTCGACACGCATGCCATCCTCCACCTCCGCCGCGACGTCGGCACCCTCGGGATCGCGCCGCTGACGTCCATGTACTTCGCCGGCAAGACGGCGCCGTCGCGCGACGACTATCGACCCGAGATCCACGATGCCGACGGCCTCGCCCTGCACACCGGCAAGGGCGAGCACATCTGGCGGCCGCTCTCGAACCCGTCGTCCCTGGCGGTTTCCTCCTTTGCCGACACCAACCCGCGGGGCTTCGGGCTGCTGCAGCGCGAGCGCGACTTCGTCCACTACCAGGACACCGGCGCCAACCTGCAGGATCGGCCGAGCATCTGGATCGAACCGAAGGACGACTGGGGCGACGGCGAGGTCCGGCTGGTCGAGATCCCCAGCCAGGCGGAGACCAACGACAATGTCGTCGCCTTCTGGGTATCGCGATGGCCCGCGAAGCAGCGTGAGCGCAAGGAGTATCGCTACAGGGTCTTCGCGCTCGCCGACGAGCCGGCATCGACGGCATTGGCCCGGGTCGTCGCCACGCGATCCGGTGCCGTGCCCGACTCGCCGCGTCAACGCCGTCTGGTCGTCGAGTTCGCCGGCGGCGAGCTCGAGGGCATGGCCGCGGCCCAGCCGGTCACGGCCAACGTGTCGCTGACGACCGGCAGGCTCATGCGAACCTACGTCGAGCCCCTTCCGGCGCGGGCGCGCTGGCGGGTGTTCATCGACTTCGAGCCCGACGGCAGGAAGCCCACCGACCTGCGCGCGACCCTCGAATTGCGCGGCACGACTCTCACCGAGACCTGGATCCACACCTGGCGGCCATGAACGGCGCCGGCGATCCCTGGTGCCTCGACCGTTTCGCCGAGCGCGCGGGCTGGCGCCGCCTGCTCGTCCTGGTCCTGGTCGCCGTCACGACGACCGCCGGCACGTTCCTGGCCTCGACGATCGTCGGCGCCCGCGGTCCCGAGTTCCTCAAGATCGCCTTCCTGCCCGTCTTCGCGCTGGTGTTCGCCTGGATCGCCCTTTCCTTCTGGACCGGCGTCCTGGGGTTCGTGCTGGGCGCGCTGCGGCTGCACCCGCTCTCGCTGCGCCGCGCGGGTCCGACGGAGGGCGCGCCGCCGCTCCTGCGGCAGCGTACCGCCGTCCTCATCCCCGTCTACAACGAGGCGCCGGCCGAAGTCTTCGCGCGGATTGCCGTCATGCACCGCTCGCTCGAGGCGACCGGCCAGCTTCATGCGTTCGACTTCTTCGTCCTGAGCGACACCCGCGACGCCTCCATCGCGCACGACGAGGAGCGAATCTGGCGGCGCGTGCGCGGCGAGCTCGGCGCCGAGGACAGGCTGTTCTACCGCCGGCGGCCGTCGAACGAAGGCCGCAAAGCCGGGAACATCGCCGAATGGGTGACGTCGCGGAGCACCGGCTATCCACACATGGTGGTTCTCGATGCCGACAGTCTCGTCCAGGGCACCACCCTTGTGCGGCTCGCGGCGCTGATGGAGGCCAGCCCCCGCACGGGGATCATCCAGACCCACATCGTGCCCGCCGGTCGCGAGACCCTGTTCGCCCGCGCGCTGCAGTTCTCCAGCCGATTGACCGGCGCGATGCTCGCCGTGGGAACCAGCTTCTGGCAGGCGAGCGAGGCCAACTACTATGGGCACAACGCCATCCTTCGGACGTCGGCGTTCGCCCGCTTGTGCCGGCTGCCGACGCTCGAGGGGCAGCCTCCGCTGGGCGGCGAGATCCTCAGCCACGATTTCGTCGAAGCGGCCTTCCTGCGACGCGGCGGATGGTACTGCTGGTTGCTGCCCGAGCTGCGCGGCAGTTACGAGGAGTTGCCGACCAACCTGCTCGACTACGCGGTGCGCGACCGGCGCTGGGTGCAGGGCAATCTCCAGCACGCCCGCCTGCTCGGCGCGCCGGGCCTGCACTGGATGAGCAGGCTGCATCTCGGGATGGGCATATTCTCCTATCTGGCTTCACCGCTCTGGCTCGCGCTTCTCATGCTGAGCTCGGCGATGGTCGTCGATCGTCAACTGACGGGCGAAGTCTACTTCGGTCCAACGCGGTCGCTGTTTCCCAACTGGCCGCAGTATCACTGGCCGGAGATCTACGGGCTGCTCGGCTTCACGCTCGTCCTGCTGCTCGGACCGAAGTCGCTGTCGCTGATCCTGCGCCTGGGCTCGACGCGTTCGGCGCGGCGCTTCGGCGGACGGGCCGCCCTGATCGTCAGCTTCATTTTCGAAGTCGTCCTGTCGACTCTCCTGGCGCCGGTGTTGATGCTGTTTCACACGACGTTCGTCGCACGCATCCTGGCCGGGAACGCGGTGGGCTGGCCCCCTCAGCCGCGAGGCGACCGTGACACGCCCTGGCCGGTCGCACTCCGGCGTCATGCCGGCCACGTACTGACGGGCTTGGCGGCCCTGGTCGCGCTCGGCCTGCTCGCGCCCGGTTATGTACCGTGGATCCTGCCCGTCGTCAGCGGATTGCTTCTCTCGGTGCCGTTGGCGGTCCTGTCGAGCAAGCGTCGCGTGGGCACGATCGCGCGCCATCTCGGAGTCTTCGTCACGCCCGAGGAGACCGCGCCGATCGACGTTCGTCGCATTCTTCACGTTCCCTGAGACCGGTCACGGCTTTGCCTCAGGCACGCCACCGCGGAGCATTGCTACAAGCATGGCCTCGCCTCTCAACGGATGGCCAGGACCATGCTCCAGTACACGATCCCGAGACGCTCCCTGGTCACCTCGCTCCTGGTCTGCGGCCTGCTCGCGACGCCCGCCTCGGGCATGGCGCCGCGGCGCGACGGGCTCCGGAGCTTGATCGCCCATTGGGATGCCGCATGCCTGATCGGTCGGCGCTACCTCGCCATCGCGCCCGAAGACCGTTCGGCGAGCGCTCTATGTCGCGCCCTGTTCGGAGGGCCCCTGCCGAGCGGCGGAGGTGCGGCAGCGGTCTCTCATCTGCGAGGCATCGTCGAGGTTCGGCGACGCGAGGATTTTTCGAGGGGTGACACCGTCCTGATCGATGGCTGGCTGCTGGCCCGCAGCGAGGCCCGTCTCTGCGCACTCGCCAGCCTGATCTGACGGGTCGCCCATGTTCCGAGACCTTCGTCAACTCGACGACACCACGATCGTCGACACCGACATCTGCATCGTCGGCGCCGGCGCGGCGGGCATCAGCCTGGCTCTCGCGCTGGCCGGCTCGCAACGCCGCGTTTGCCTCGTGGAGAGCGGCGGACTCGAACCCGAACCGGAAACGCTCGCGCTCAACAAGGGCAGGAGCATCGGGTTGCCGTACATTCCGCTCGATGAAAGCCGCCTGCGCTACTTCGGTGGCACCACCAACCACTGGAATTCCTACTGCCGCCCCCTCGATGCGATCGACTTCGAGAAGCGCGCCTGGGTTCCCCACAGCGGTTGGCCCCTGACGCGGGACGAGCTCGAACCGTTCTATGCGCGCGCCCAGGCGCTGTGCGAGCTGGGGCCCTACATCCACGACGACGACGCAGTGTCGAGAGTGCCCGGCCTCCTGCCGTTCGACGCGCGGCGCCTCGTCACCGTCAACTGGACGATCGGGCCGCCCACCCGCTTCGGGTTGCGCTATCTCGAAGACCTGCAGACGGCGGCAAACGTCGACGTGCTGCTCAATGCCAATCTCGTCGAGATCGTCGCGACGAACGATGTCCGCCGGGTGGCGGTCCTGCGCCTGCGGACGCTGGACGGCAAGTCCGGCATCATCCATCCGAAAGTCGTCGTGCTGGCTTGCGGCGGCATCGAGAACGCGCGCCTTCTGCTGGCCTCCAACGGGGTGGCGAAGCAGGGTCTCGGCAACGAACGCGACCTCGTCGGGCGCTTCTTCGCCGACCATGTCGGCGCCATCATGGGCTATGTCGTGCCGAGAGACGGCGGCTCCTGTCAGTTGGCCTACAGCCTGCCCGCGTCGGTGCAGCTCGAGCGCGAGGAGGCGACGCTCAGGCTCGCCCCCGCCCTGCCGGCGGACCTGCAGCGCCGCGAGCAGCTGCTCAATGCTCATGCCATGATGGAGTGCGCCGACGAGCAAAGTCGCGGCTACCTAGCCCTACGCGCGGCCGGCAAAGGTCTCGCGCGCGGCGACCTCGGCGGCCTGGGCGGCGCCATTGCGACCGTTCTCGGCGACCTCGACGGCACCGCCGGCGCGCTTTGGCGCTACGTGACGGATGAACTCGTGTTCGGCGTCAGCACCTACTGTGAAACCGCGCCGAACCCCGACAGCCGCATAACGCTCGACACGGAGCGCGACAGATTGGGCCAGCAGCAGGTGTGCCTGGACTGGAGGCTGTCGCCGATCGACAAGCGCACGTCGCGCCATTTGTGCCGGATATTGGGCGAGGAGCTGGCACGCCTGGGCTTCGGCCGGCTCCACATGGACGACTGGATTCTCCGGGACGACGAGTCCTGGGAGGACCATCATCCGCGTGACCATCATATGGGCACGACGCGGATGGGCACAGACCCGTCGACGGGCGTCGTCGACCCGAATTGCCGGGTGCACGGAATGGCTAACCTCTATATCGCCGGCAGCTCGGTATTCCCGACCTATGGCGCCGCTCCGCCAACGCTCACCATCGTGGCTCTTGCCCTGCGCCTGGCCGATCACCTGCGCACGATCGATTTCGGCAGCCTCTCCACGCGCTGAGAGTATGCCGCAGACGACTGCAAGAACCGTTGAAAGTCGCCGCGGAATAGCCTGAAAACATTGATTTCATTGCCGACTTTGCTACGCTTGCAACGGGGATAGGGAACGGCACGTGCCCGGGGCTGGCATGGCCGACGCAATGCTTCAGGTGGGGCGGTGAGCAACCCGATGGCAGGTTCGCAACCAGGCGTGGGGGGCGCCACCCGCTATGGCGCCGATGCCTTCGATTTCGACGCGATCGGTGAGACGATCACCGCCCGCTTCTCTTCGATGCTCGTTTCAGCGGCTGGGGCCGTGGCGGCAATCCAGGACAAAGGAAGCCTGACCTACGCCGAACTCGAAAAGCGGTCGAACCAGCTTGCGCGCTGGTTGCAACGGCAGGGCGTCCGCGACGGCGACCTCGTGGGACTGCTGGCCGGCCGCTCGCTGGACTCCCTTGTCGCCATCCTTGCGATGCTAAAGTGCCGCGCCGGCTACGTGCCGCTCGACCCGGCCATGCCCGCGACCTACATCGATTCCATGGTGCGTGATTGCGGCACCCGTCTGGTGCTTTCGGCAGCGGCCGGGCCGACGTCCTTGTCGGTGCCGGTGGTGGGTTTCGGCGAAGCGATGGCGGCCGCACGCGAAGAATCGGCCGACGGCTTGGCCGATCGCGCGAGGCCGGAGGACATCGCCTACGTGATGTACACGTCGGGCTCGACCGGCAGACCAAAGGGCGTGCGCGTGCCGCATCGTGCCGTCGTGCGCCTGGTCAGCGGTCAGACCTACTGCCACTTTGACGCCGACGAGGTCGTGCTGCACAACTCGCCCCTCGCCTTCGATGCCAGCACCCTCGAGATCTGGGGGACCCTGCTGCACGGTGCGCGAGCCGTGCTGGTCAGCGGAGCACGGCCCTCCCTGCAGGAGATCGCCAACGCCATCCGGAACAACGGCGCGACCACCGCATGGTTCACCGCCGGCCTGTTTCACATGCTGGTCGACCATCAGCTCGATGCGCTCGCCGGCCTGCGCCAGCTCCTCGCCGGCGGCGACGTGCTGTCGCCCACGCATGTGCGACGCGCCCTGACCGCCTTGCCGAACTGCCGGATCGTCAACGGCTACGGACCGACCGAGAACACGACCTTCACCTGCTGCTACCCGGTGCCACGCGAGGGCTGGGGCGACGGGCCGGTCCCCATCGGCAGGCCGATCGCCGGCACCTACGTGCGTCTGCTCGACGACGACATGAAGCCCGTGCCGGACGGCGAGACCGGCATGCTCTACGCGGGTGGGCTCGGCCTCGCGTCGGGCTATCTCGGTGACGACCGTCTCACCGCGGCGCAGTTCGTGCCCGATCCCGGCTATCCGGGCGCCACGCTCTACCGCACCGGCGACCTCGCCCGCCTGAGACCCGACGGCCAGATCGAATTCGTCGGCCGACGCGACCGACAGGTGAAGATCGACGGCAAGCGGGTCGAGCTCGGCGAGATCGAAGAGGTGCTGCGCAGCGCCCGCGAGGTCGGCGACGCCGTGGTGACGGCGACACGCGGCACCGGCAGCGCGCCGCTCCTCACCGGCTACGTGAAGCCGGCGGCTGGCGCAACGGCCGATCCTTCGGTCGAAGCCTCCGCCCGCGCCGCGGCGGCGCGGCTGTTGCCCGTGCACATGCAACCGGCGCAGATCGTCGTGCTCGATGCCTTTCCCCTCACGACGAATGGCAAGGTCGACGTCGCCCGCCTGCCGGCGCCGAGCAGCGCCCTCCCCGGCCCAACCGTCGCGTCAGCGCACGGCGCCACAGAACGCACACTGGCCGACATCCTCGCGCGCGTGCTCGGAACGCCGCAGATCGGCCTCGAGACGAACTTCTTCGATCTCGGCGCAACGTCGCTGAAACTGGTCGAGGCACACGCCCTGATCGCCCGGACGTGGCCCGACGTCGAGGTGCTTGCGCTCTTCCAGCATCCCAATGTCGGCGAGCTGGCGCGCGCGATCGATCGAGGTGCGACCCGCACGATCGCCGGCACCGCGCGCCGGCGGGCCGACCAGCAGGCCGCCGCCCTCAAGCGGCTGCGCGGCGCGCGAACCCTTCGATGAGCCTGCCCGACAACGCCATCGCCATCGTCGGCATCGCCGGCCGCTTCCCGGGCGCCGACGATCTCGCCACGTTCTGGGCGAACATGCGTAACGGCGTGTCATCGATCACGCGCTTCTCCGACACAGAGCTCGAGGACTCGTTTCCCGCCGACATCCGCAACGCCGACAACTTCGTCCGCGCCCGTCCCATCCTGGCCGACGTCGACAAGTTCGACGCCGAGTTCTTCGGCATGCTGCCCAAGGCGGCAGCCCTCACCGATCCGCAGCACCGGCTTCTGCTCGAGTGCGCCTGGGCGGCCTTGGAAGACGCCGGCTACGATCCGGCGCGGTATCCCGGTGCGATCGGCGTGTTCGCCGGCTGCAGCCTCAGCACCTATCTCCTGACCCATGTGCTGGCGGGGCAACAGGGCGCCGACAAGTTCGCGAGCGACTACCAGGTCGGCTCCTACGATGCGCTGCTCGGCGCATTGCCCGATACGCTGGCCACGCGCATCGCCTACAAGCTCGGCCTGCATGGACCCGCCATGACGGTGCAGAGCGCCTGCTCGACCTCGCTACTCGCCGTCGCGCAGGCCTGCCAGAGCCTGCTGCTCCACCAGACCGACATGGCGCTGGCCGGCGGCGTGTCGATCACCTTTCCGCAGAAGCGCGGCTACCTGCACCAGGAGGGCGGCATGGTCTCGCCCGACGGCGTCTGCCGCCCGTTCGACGACGCGGCCGCGGGTACAATCTTCGGCGACGGTGCGGCGCTCGTGCTGATGAAGCGTCTCGACGACGCCGTCGAGGACGGCGACCACATCTACGCGGTGATCCGGGGCTACGGCGTCAACAACGACGGCAGCGACAAGGTGGGCTTCACCGCACCCAGCGTGCAGGGCCAGGCCGAGGTCATCGCCGCCGCGCTGGCCGCCGCCGGAGTCGATGCCCGGTCGATCGGCTACGTCGAGTGCCACGGCACCGCGACGCCGCTCGGCGACCCCATCGAATTCACCGGCCTTTTGCGCGGCTTCGACCTCGGCACGGTCGACCGACCGCATTGCGCCCTCGGCTCGGCCAAGGCGAACGTGGGACATCTCGACGTTGCCGCCGGGGTCACCGGCCTCATCAGGGCGGCGCTGGCGCTGCAGCAGCGCGAGATCCCGCCGCTGGCCAACTTCGTCAGACCGAACCGGCACATCGATCTCGCCGGCAGTCCGTTCTACGTCCCGACCTCGGCGCAGCCATGGCTACAGGAAAGCGGCCCGCGCCGCGCCGGCGTGAGTTCATTCGGCGTCGGCGGTACCAACGTGCATGTCGTGCTCGAGGAAGCACCCGCCCTTGTCGCGCGTCCGGTGCAGCGGAAGCGCCACGTGCTGCCGCTTTCCGCCCGCAACGAACAGGTTCTCGCCGCCGCCGCATCGGCCCTGGCCGACCATCTCGAGCGCCATCCCGATGTCGCGCTCGAAGACGTCGCTTTCACCTTGCAGGCTGGACGGCGGGTCTTTGCGCAGCGTGCGGCCGTCGCCGTCGCGTCGCGCGAACAGGCGATCGCGGCGCTGCGCGCGCCGCCGCCATCGGCGTCCGTCACCCAAGACAAGGTGCCGCTCGTCTTCCTTTTCCCCGGCCAAGGCGCTCAATTCCCCGGCATGGCGCGCGGTCCCTACCGAGACCACGCCGGCTTTCGCGACCTGGTCGACCGGGGCATCGCCATCGCCGCACCCATAGTCGGCGACGGGCTAGGCGCCCAGCTTCTCGATCCGGCCGCACCCGCCGACACTTCGACGCTGGTGGCGCAACCCTCGCTCTTCATCTTCGAGTACGCCTTGGCGCGACTCTGGATGGAATGGGGCCTGCAGCCCGATGCCATGGTGGGCCACAGCGTCGGCGAGTTCGTCGCCGCAGCCTTGGCAGGCGTCTTCTCCTTCGAGCAAGGCTGCCGGCTGGTCGCGCAGCGCGGGCGCATCATGCAGGCCATGACGCCGGGTGCCATGCTGGCGGTCCGTCTCTCCGAGTCCGAACTGAAGGCTGAACTCGGCGATTCGCTCGACATCGCCGCCATCAACGCACCGTCGCTCTGCGTCGCCGCCGGACCGGCGGCTGACGTCCAGGCCCTCAACGACCGTCTGGCCGCCAAGGGCGTGAATTGTCGGCCGCTTGCCGTATCGCACGCCTTCCATTCGCGCGCCGTCGACCCCGCCCTGCCCGAGATCGAAGCCGCCGTGCGCGGGGTGCCATTGTCGGCGCCTCGTCTGCGCTTCGCGTCGTGCGTCACCGGCGACTGGGCGAGCGACGCGCAGGCGACCGATCCTGCCTATTGGTCCCGCCATTGCCGCGCGCCGGTGCGCTTCGCCGACGCCGTCGCGACCGCCACACGCGGAACCGAGCCGTTCCTGCTGGAAGTGGGGCCGGGCCATGGCCTGTCGTCGCTTGCCGTGCAGATGGTCGGCCGGAAGTCGTTGCGGGGCGTGACCGCGAGCGTAGCCGACGCCGATGCCGGCGACCTCGCGCCGGCCACCGCCGCGCTGTGGTGCGCGGGTCTCGTCGCCGATTGGGCCTCCGCCGGCACGAGCGGACGGCGGATTTCCCTTCCGACTTATCGCTTCCAGCGAACCCGCCACTGGATCGAGCGGACGATGGCGATGCCCCCCGCTGCCGTGACACCCGTCGTCGCCGCCGCGCCAGCGACGACCGTCGCTCCGGCCCGGCCCGCCGTGGCCCGCGTCACCACCCTGCAGGATCAGGTCGTGGCCATCCTCCAGGAACACTCCGGCGTCTTGGACATCGACCCGCAGGTCACCTTCGTGGAACTGGGCTTCGATTCCCTGCTGCTCGGACAGGCGGCGCGCGCCATCGAGAAGAAGTTCCAGACCAAAATCACTTTTCGCCAGCTCCTGAACGATCTGCCATCTGCCGCCCTGCTGGCGAAGCATCTCGATTCGATGCTGCCGCCATCGCCCGAACCGGCATCCGCCGCGCCGGCGTCGGCCCCTCCGGCATCCGCAGCAGGTTCGCCCGCGACGCTCTTCGAGGTGCAACTCAAGGCGATGCAGGCGCTGTTCGCCGAACAGTTGCGCGCATTGCACGGCCAGGTGCCCAGCAGCACGCCACTCTCACCTCCGCCGGCCATTCCCGACAGCCCGGCGGCCGCGCGCGTCAGCGTGAGCCGCCCCTCCGCTCGTACGCAGGAACTGACGCCTGCGCAACGCGCCTATGTCGACGAGCTGGTGCGCCGCGTGAACGAACGCACGCCGCTTGCCAAGGCCAGGACGCAACGCGACCGCGACGTGCTTGCCGATCCGCGCACCGCCGCGGGCTTCCGGCGCGACTGGAAGGAACTCGTCTATCCGGTGATCGCCCAGAAGGCGAAGGGCTCCAGGATCTGGGACGTCGACGGCAACGAGTACGTCGACCTCGTCAACGGCTACGGCCAGACCATGTTCGGCCATTCACCCGATTTCGTCACCGAGGCCATCGCCGCCCAGCTGCAGGACGGTTTTCCGATCGGACCGCAGACGCCGCTGGCCGGCGAAGTCGCGACACTGGTGCGCGAGCTGACGGGCAGCGAGCGTGTCACCTTCTGCAACACCGGCTCGGAGGCGGTGATGGCGGCGATGCGCGTTGCACGCGCCGTCACCGGACGCGAGAGGGTCGTTGTCTTCAACAACGACTACCACGGCCAGTTCGACGAGGTGCTGGTCAAGGCTGGCGGCGGCGGCGCGCCGCGCGCCTTGCCGGTCGCACCGGGCATCCCACCCGAGTCGGTCGCGAACATGACGGTCCTCCCCTACGGCGATCCACGCAGCCTCGACTGGATCGAGGCCAACGGCGCCGACATCGCCGCCGTCATGGTCGAGCCGGTCCAGAGCCGGCACCCGGCGCTGCGCCCGGTCGAGTTCCTCAAGCGCCTGCGCACCATCACCGAGGCCAAGGGCGCCGCACTGGTGTTCGACGAGATCGTCACCGGTTTTCGCGTCCACACCGCCGGCATGCAGGCGGTGTTCGACGTCGCCGCCGACATGGTGACCTACGGCAAGGTGGTGGGCGGCGGCATGCCGATCGGAATCCTGGCGGGCAAGGCGCGCTTCATGGACGCGCTCGATGGCGGCACGTGGCGCTATGGCGACGAGTCGGTGCCCGAGACGGCGCCGACGTTCTTCGCCGGCACCTTCGTGCGCCATCCGCTGGTGCTGGCCGCCGCCAAGGCCGTGCTGCTGCATTTGCGGGCGCAGGGTCCGTCGCTGCAGGAGCGGCTCGCCACGCGCATGGGCGGGCTGGTGGACCGGCTCAACAGCGACCTAGAGCGCCGCGGTCTCGCCGCGCGCGCCGAAGGCTATTCGAGCTGGTTCTACCTCAACTTCGCCGCGGACGGCCCGCTCGCCTCGCTGTTTTGGCCACAGATGCGGCTGCTAGGGGTGCATGTGCAGGAAGCCTATCCCTGCTTCCTGACGACCGAGCACAGCGACGCCGACATCGCCGCCATCGAGCGCGCCTTCACCGCTTCGCTCGACGCGCTCGCGGCCGGCGGCATCTTCGACACCGTTCGGTCGTCGGTGCCTGCGCTCACCGCGCGGCCGGAATCCGCCCCCCTCACCGAGCCGCAGATCGAGATCCTGACGGCGGTGCAGATGGGCGACGAGGCGTCGTGCGCCTTCAACGAATCGATCAGCATCGCCTTCGAGGGCGAGCTCGATGCCGGTGCGCTTGCGACCGCGCTCGACGCCGTCGTCGCGCGGCACCAAGCACTACGCGGCCGCGTCGGCCGCGACGACGAGCAGATGCACTTCGTCCCCCGGCTGACGCTCGACGTCGGCTTGCAGGACCTGTCGGCCGCGCCCGACCCCGACGCCGCGTGCGCCGCCGTCGTGCGAGCCGACGCACGCACACCCTTCGACCTGTGGAAAGGGCCGCTGGTCCGCGCGCAGCTGCTGCGCCTGGCGCCAGATCGCCATGTTCTTCTGTTCACCGCCCATCACATCGTCTGTGACGGCTGGTCGATCAACATCATCCTGAACGAGCTTGCGGCCTGCTATCGCGCCCCCCGTTCGGGTCAGGGCGCTGCGCTGCCGGAAGCGCCATCCTTCGCGCAGTATGCCCGTACCCTGGCGGCGTCGCCGCAGGCGCGCGCGGCCGATCTCGGATACTGGACTTCGCTCTTTCGCGACATCCCGCCCCTACCCGACCTGCCGACCGACCGGCCGCGCCCCGCCCAGCGCTCCTATGCCGGCGCTTCCTACGCCACGCACTTCGATGCGATGTTGCTCGCCGCCGTCCGCAAGGCTGGCGCCGCGCACGGCGCCACGCTCTTCTCCGTGCTGTTCACGGCCCTGCAGACCGTCGTCGGCCGGCTCACCGGCGCGGCGGACATCGCGATCGGCGTGCCGGTGGCGGGCCAGGCCACCGACGACCAACCCGACCTCGTTGGCCACTGCGTCAACATGCTGCCCTTCCGCGCGCCGCTGTCGTGGGAGACGCCGTTCGCCACGCAGGTCCGGGCCACGGCGCTGCGGATCCTGGAGGGTTTCGACCATCCGCGATGCACCTACGGGACCTTGGTGCGTGCCCTGCCGGTGGAGCGGTCGGCCGATCGCATGCCACTGACCGAGATCCAGTTCAATCTCGAGCGCATCGCCGACGTGCTCGATTTCGGCGGCCCACGCGCCAAGGTCACGCCCAACGGCAAGGCCGCGGTCAACTTCGATGTCTTCGTCAACGTCATAGAGTCTTCGGCCGGGCTGCGCGTCGATTGCGATTACAACACCGACCTGTTCGACGAGGCGACGATCGCGCGCTGGATTGCGCACTACCGGCGTCTGCTCGAGTCCATCGCCGCGGCTCCCGATACGCCGTTGCAAAGCCTGCCGCTCCTGTCGGCCGAGCAGGAGCGCTTCGTGCTCGACGCAGTCAATGACACGGCGGCGGCCTACCCGAGCGACAAGTGTGTCCACGAGCTGTTCGCCGAGCAGGCGGCGCGGACGCCGGACGCGGTCGCCTGCATCGACGCCGCCGGCAGCCTCACCTATGCCGAGCTCGACCGGCAATCGACGGCGCTCGCCCACGCCCTGCTGGAGGCCGGTCCTGTGCGGCAGGGTCGTATCGCCGTTGCCGTCGACCGTTCGCGCGCGCTGCTCGTGTCCCTGCTTGGAACGATGAAGTCCGGTCATGCCTATGTGCCGCTCGACCCGAGTCAGCCGATCGAGCGGTTGCGCCAGATCGCGGCGGCGGCCCGGATCGACGGCATCGTCTGCCTCGACGGCCGCCTGAGGGCAGTCGCGCCGGATGCCTTTGCCGTGAGCCTCGATGGCCTGGCCTCCGACAGTGCGCCGGGCGGCCAACCATTGCCCCGCGTGTCGCCGTCGGCGTCGGCCTACATCCTGTTCACGTCGGGCTCGACCGGCACGCCCAAGGGCGTCGAGCTCGGCCATCGCGCGCTGACGAATATCATCACCTGCGTCGCCCGGATGTGCGAGGTCACGGCCCAGGACGTTGTCGTCGCCTCCAGCGCGGTCACTTTCGACGTCGCGGCGACAGAGCTCTACACGCCGCTGATCGCGGGTGCGCGTGTGGTCATGGCCGACACGGACCAGGTCAAGACCGGGTTCGAGCTCGTCGCGCTGGCCGACAAGTCGCGCGCGACGCTGATGCAGGCGACGCCCACCCTGTGGCGCATGCTGCTCGAGGCGCGCTTCGACTCGCACCCGGGCCTGCGCATGATCACCGCGGGCGAGCCACTGCCGCGGGAGTTGGCCGACCGGCTGCTGGCGGGTGGCGGCCGTCTGTGGAATCTCTACGGACCGACCGAGACGGCGATCTACTCGTCGGGCTACGAGGTGCGGCGCGACGGAGCCGCCGTGACCATCGGCCGGCCGATCGCCAATACCCGGCTGTACGTGCTCGACGACCGGGACCAGCTCGTCCCGGCCGGTGCGCTGGGTACGCTCTTCATCGGCGGCGACGGGTTGGCGAAGGGCTACTTCGGCCGCGCCGAACTCACGGAACAGGCCTTCCGAACGATCGCGCTGGCGGGGCGCCCGCCGCAGCGCCTCTATTGCACCGGTGACAAGGCGCGCCTGCTGCCGTCGGGAGATTTTGAGCTGCGCGGTCGGGCCGACCGGCAAGTCAAGCTGCGCGGCTTCCGCATCGAACTCGAGGAGATCGAGAACGCGTTGCGCTCCCTCGCGGGCGTGCGCGATTGTGCGGTGCTGCTGCGCCGCGACGTGACCTCCGACGCCTCGCTCGTTGCCTACGTCGCGCCGGCCGGCGGACGGACGGCCGAGCTGCGCGCCGCGCTCGCCGAACGTCTGCCGGACTACATGGTGCCGTCGCATTGGGTGGAACTTGCTGCCCTGCCACTCACGTCCAGCGGCAAGCTCGACCGCAACGCCCTGCCGATTCCGCTGCCGGTTTCGCCGTCGTCGCCCGACCCGCCATCGGAGCGTACCCGCACGCCGATCGAAACCGGGATTGCCTCGGTCTGGGCCGAAGTCCTAGGGCGGCCCGATGTCGGGTTGGACGAGCCGCTCTTCGCGCTTGGTGCCGACTCGTTGCAGATCTTCCGCATCGCCGCCCGCCTCGACCGTGACGGCGTTCCCGTCGATCCGCGGGATCTCATGAAGAATCCGTCCGTGGCGACCCTGGCGAAGATCGTCGAGGGCAAAGGCAAGGCGTCCCGCAGCCCTGGTGCCAGGACGGCGCCGTCGCTCGCCGACTTCCGGCATGGGGCGCAGCGGCGTAACCTGCCGTCATGAGCATCGGTCGACAGGATGATGCACAGGCGTCCCGCGACGCCACCGCGGCCGCGACCTTTCCCTGCACGCTCCTGCAGGAGCGATTCTGGGCGGTGGCCCATTCGCGGCGCCCGTACGGACTGAACGTCGCCATGCGCTGGCTGGTCGAGGGCCGGCTGTCTCATGAGGCCACCGAGGGGGCGTTGCGCGCATTGGTCCAGCGCCACGAGATCCTGCGCACGTCCTTCCGCGAAGACAGCGGCAGGCTCGCCCAGATGATTCATCCATCGTGCCAGATCAAATTGCGCAACGTCGATTTGTCGGCGCTCGCCTCCGAAGAGGAACGCCTGGCGCGCGCCGAGGAGATCGCCAGGATCGAGGCGCTCGAGCTTATGGATCTCACCCAGGCGCCGCTTCTGCGCGCCTCGCTGCTGCGCCTCGGCGCCGATCGCAGCATGCTGCTGCTCACGTTCCATGGAATGATCGCCGACGGCTGGTCGATCGGCCTTCTGGTCGCCGAGTTCCGCGCCGCCGCGCTTGCTATCGAGGCCGGCGCCATGCCCGACGCCTCGGCACCAGACCTGCAATTCGCCGACTATGCGCTGTGGGAGCGCGAGTTGCTCGCGAGCTCGGACCTCGACGAGTCGCGCGCTTACTGGCGTCGGCAGCTGCAGGGAGCCGTTGGCACGGTCGTCCCTCCCGATCACGAGCCGGCGGACCGCAGGGGCGACCACGGCGAGATCACATCGATCCTCATGCCGCCAACGCTCAGCGCAGCCATCGACGCCTATGCACACCGCCACGGCGTCACGCTGTTTGGTCTCGCCGCGGCCGCGCTCGCGCTGATGCTGCGGCGCCTGACGGGGCGGACCGATATCGTGTTCGGTTCGCAGGTCGCCAACCGCCAGGAGGCCGCCGCCGAGGCGCTGGCCGGCCCGACCGTGAATTCCATCACGCTCCGCCTGCCGATCGACGACGGTGCCGACCTCGCAGCGCTCGCCGGCAAGGCGGCGGAGGTGGCGCAGGAGGCGCTGCAGCATCAAAGGCTGCCGTTCGAGATCGCCTCGACCCTGGTGCCGCGGCCCGCCGGGGCGCGGCTGCAGGCCGTCAACCTCGTCGTCCACCGATCCTATTCCGGCACGTCGGAGACCGAGGGCGCTGACGGCGCCTTCACGCTCGTCTCGGTGCCCTCGTTCTCGTCGGGCACCCAGTGGGACTTGAATTTCTACGTGATCGGTCGCGACGAAGGCTGGCGCATGTCGTGCGAGGCCGACGCGACCCTCTTCGACGCCTCGACGGTGCGCGACTTCCTCGAGATGTGGCGTTCTTGCCTCGAGGCCATCGTGACGACTCCCGACCGGAGGTGGACCGAGTGCCCGGCGGTGCGCGGCATCCCCCAACGAGCCATCGCGGCGGCGGACCAGCCCACGGCCGACCAGCCGCTCATCGTCGTCCAGGAACCGTCGCGTCAGATCGTGCGGTTCCACGACCACGGCAGCCGAACCCCGATGATCGTGATGAACAACCAGTCGGTCTACTACCTGCTGGCACGCGAGCTCGGCGCGGACCGGCCCTTCATCGACATCCAGGCCTATCATCCGGACGGTCCGCTTGACCTGTCGTGGTGCACGTTCGACGACTTCGCGACCTACGCCGTGCGTCTCATTCGCTGGGCGCAGCCCAGCGGGCCGTACGTCGTGGGCGGTCATTGCGTTTATGGCGCGCTCGCCTTCGAGGCGGCACGCCAGCTCCAGGCGATGGGTGAGAGGGTGTTGCTCGTCGCGCTGTTCGACACCTGGGCGCCGGGCTATCGCGAGACGATGTCGGAGCGCGACAAGCAGCGACGCCATCGCCGGCTCCAGTTCGAGGCCCGGCGCAAGCGCATCGTGCAGTACCGCAAGGGCGAGATCGGCCTCAAGGAGCTGCTCTGGAAGCCCATCCTCCGGCGCCTGGGCCATGACGCGCCCGGCGGACCGCCCCCGGACGCCGAGCCGTTCGCCGGCTACTGGTTCGACAACTACATCTACGAGGCGGCGGCGCGCCACCGCCCCAAGCCCGCGGCGCTGCAAACCGTCCTGTTCCGCAGCCAGGAGACGCTGCGCGGCCGGCTGTTCGATGAGTTGATGGGCTGGCAACCCCTCGTCACCGGCCGGCTGCAGAAGGTCGAGATCGCCAGCGCTCACCTCGACATGTTCCGCGAGAAGCCGGCGGCGCAGATCGCCGCCGCTCTCAATCCGCTTCTGGCCCAGGCCGAAAGTCATCAGGACGGATGAACCTCGTCCGCATCGCGCTGCTGGTCGCGCTCGTCGCGGTCGTCGTCGGTTGGTACGTGTTCATTCCGCGGCGGCCGTCGCCCGCCGGCCCGCACGCCGTGGGCCGCATGGAACTCGTCCTCAAGGACAGGGAAGGCCGGCCGCTGCAGACGACCGTATGGTATCCCGCCGAGGGGCCACGCGCCGGCAGCATCCTGGTCGACGCGCCGCTCGCCGGCTTCGGCCCAGCGCCACTCGTGCTCTATTCACCGGGCTGGGGTGCCACCCGCAGCCAGAGCAGCATCCAGCTCGAGAACCTCGCCAGCCACGGCTTCGTCGTGGTCGGCTGCGACAGCTTCGCTGCCATCGCGGCGGACGATCCCGATCATGGCAAGTCGCTCGAACTGGCAACCGACACCGAACTGGCCGAGACGATCGAGCGCGGCGGCCGGCATGTCGTCAGGCAGGCGTCGCGCATCGTCGCTGTGCTCGACGCCCTGGCCGACGGACAAGCGCCGTTCGCGAAGGGGCGGCTCGATCTCGCCAGGGTCGGCGTGCTGGGATATTCGGCGGGGGGCGGGTCGGCGCTGCAGGCCGGGCTCGAGGATCCGCGCATCGTCGCGATCATCAATGTCGACGGCGCCCTGTTCGGGCCTCCGGCGGACCGGATCGGCCCGCAGGCCTATTTCCTGATCTCGAGCCAGGAGGCCTTCCCTCCCGAATCGGAACTGAAATCGGCAGATCCCGTCGTGCGCAACTACGCCCTGCTCAGCGTGTGGGACATCCCGCGCAACGAGCGCCGCATGCGGCAGCCCGGCAACTACTGGGTGCTGTTCGAGGACGCCGACCACGACGACCTGTCCGACGGATTGTTCACCCTGCGCCGCAGCCGGATGTTCCGAACGAACTTCAAGCGACGTGCGATGAACGATGCCATCGGATCGTTCGAGGTCGCGTTCTTCCGCAGCACCCTGACTGGCGATTCTTCGGCGTTGAAGCGCCTCGCCGGCGTCGGCAGCCCGAGTTTCCGCTGGATCAACCCCGCATCGACGACGCGTTAAGTCTCAGCGGCAGCCATTGTGCCTGCGCCACAGGACCGGGTCGTGGCCGACGGGAACGTCCCGGCAAGGATCGGCGCCGTAGCCGCGCAAGTCGTTATAGAGCGCGATCTGCGGGGGCATGAGCAGGGATGCGGTCTCGAGGTGCGCGGCGAGGTGGATGTATCGAAGGATCAGGCGGCTGCGCTCGATCTCCCCGAGCGCGCGGCGCAGCGTCTCATCAGTCACCGTGCGCTCGCGAAAACTCGTTTCGAGCGCCATCTCGAGGCCGATCAACCGCTCCCCCTCGCGGGTGGCCGCTACGCGCATGCGCTCGAACACGGCGCGGACTGACGCGACCTGCTCGGCCGACAGGCCAATCCTGTCCGCCAGTTCGAGGACGTGTGCCGGCCCCGGCACGCCGTTCAACTCCGCCACCTTGGCCAGTCCCCAGCCGCCGCCGCGACGCAACTCCTCGACATCCTCCGCCGACAGGCTCTTGATGGCGCGCACTTGCTGGCCGGCATAGGGCGCGGCGGCGCCGTGCCCACCATGCTGGGCGGCCGTCGGCACGGACGCCATGGCGACGAGCAGAACGATGAGAACCCTGATCATGCGGGCCACCGTTGCCACGAGGGCGGCGACGAGGACATGATGGAGATCATGTCCGCCCACTTGATCGACAGACTCGCCCGCCTCGCCACCGGCGAGCGCGCCTTCAAGGCCGGCCAGGCGCTGTTTCGACACGACGACCGTGTGACCGTTATCCACGTGGTGCTCGAAGGCGAGGTACGGCTGGTGCGCAGCCTCGGTGGCGGCGGCGAACTCACGCTGCAGCGGGCCCGGCCGGGCGACGTGCTGGCGGAAGCCTCGCTCTTCTCTGAGCGATACCATTGCGACGCCGTGGCGCTGTGCGCGGGCCGCACGCGGGTAATCGACAAGTCCACACTGCGACGGGCGCTGTCGACCGATCGCGATCTCGCGAATGCCTGGACGGCGCGTCTCGCGCACGAGGTCCAGCGGGCGCGACAGCGCGCCGAGATCCTCTCGCTGAGGACCGTGGCCGACCGCCTCAACGGCTGGCTCGCCGCATCCGGACAGCAGCTGCCGGGTCGGGGTGCCTGGAGGACGCTTGCCACTGAGATCGCCGTCAGCCCGGAGGCGCTCTATCGGGAGATCGCGCAGCGGCGACGCCAGAAAGCAAAACGCCCGCTGACCGGGGGTCAGCGGGCGTGATTGGTTGCGGGGGCAGGATTTGATCTCAACTTGCGGCGAGTCGTTTCGGATAGTGCACTGGCTGTAGCAAGCCACGGAGGGCTGTTTCGTACGGCCGCGTAGCAAAGCGCAGACCCGCAGCCGCCGAAACCGACATTCGATCGCAGTACCCATTCGATAAAGCCTTCCCCGGTTCTCGCGGCCCCCGTCGTTCCGTTAACAGCCTCACCGTTCGCTACGGGCACTCAGGTGCTGGCAGGCGCGCAATAGTGCGCACTTATGTGCACTTGACCGCACCGGAAAAAGGACTGAAAGTCTGACAGCTGCGGAGAGGGCCGGTGTCCGAGACGACAAAGATCTCCGTATTGATGCCATCCCGGGAAGCAGAGCGGTTCGAAGCGTTTTGCGAAGCCCGTGGGCACAAGAAGAGCACGCTGATCAGACGCCTCATTCGAGAGCATCTCGACCGTGAGGGGTTCGCTGTGCAGGTCGAGTTGTTTTCTGCAAGCCAGCGCCGCAAGCCAGGCAAGGACCAATGACCAAAGCCTCTTCCAGTGCCAGCCCCCCAAAGTCACTTTCTGAACGGCGCAACGAGGCGTTCAGCGGGACCCTTGCCTGCGCAGGACTGTTCGCAGGCATCGGCGGTCTTGAACTTGGATTGTCCAAAGCAGGCCATCACACCGTACTTCTTTGCGAAAATGATGATGCGGCGACGACGGTATTGGCGAAGAGATTTCCTGGAATACCGCTGGCAGCAGACGTCCGGACGATGCGATCGCTGCCGACCGAGACTGAGCTCGTCTGCGCTGGCTTTCCGTGCCAGAACCTGACGCAGGTCGGAGACAAGAAAGGCATCGCCGGCGGCCAATCATCTCTCGTCGAACATGTCTTCCGCCTTCTTCGAAAACGACCCGTACAGTGGGTGATCATCGAGAACGTCTCGTTCATGCTCCAACTTGATCGAGGTTCCGCGATCAAGAAGATCATCGAGAGTCTAGAATCGCTCGGTTATCACTGGGCTTACCGCATTGTCGACAGCTTCTGCTTTGGCGTACCTCAGAGGAGGCGTAGAGTATTCATAGTCGCCTCTCTTGAGTACGATCCACGCGCGGTTCTCCTGGCAGATGATGCCGGTCCCTTGACATCGGTTACAGCCCTACTGACCGTACCGCTGGGTTTCTATTGGACGGAAGGGAACGCTGGAGTTGGACTAGCGGTAGATTCGGTACCTCCGCTCAAGGGTGGTTCTGGTCTAGGCATACCTTCGGCACCCGCAATCCTGTTCCCGGAAGGACTCGTCGCAACTCCTCACATTCGGGACGCCGAACGGCTTCAGGGATTCCCGGCTGGATGGACCGACCCCGCTTCAACTGTGGAAAGAGCTTCCATCCGCTGGCGGTTGATCGGCAACGCAGTCACGGTGCCCGTTGCCAAGTGGCTCGGAAAACGCCTCCTGAAGCCCGGCAACTACAGCGGTGAGGACGATCCGGAATTGTCGGCTCGAGATCGCTGGCCGAATGCGGCGTGGAATCTAGGCGATGGACGCAGAGTTTCAAAAGTATCTGAAAACCCATTTGCAAATAGAGCTAGCCTCATGAATTTTCTAAGGCACGAAGGACGACCTTTGTCAGTGAAGGCAACGGACGGCTTCGTGCGCAGAGTTCGCAATAGCGGCCTGAGATTGCCTCGCGGATTCCTTGCTGCTCTTGAACGTCACGCAAGTCGAGCAGAGCATCGAGGCTCGCTCTAACTATGCTGTCGGCCTTTCTTAGGGGCTTTAGGTTGCAGGAAGTCGGAATGCTCCGATTTGAATTTCATTTGATGGAGCCCAGACAGTAGGCTCTCTAAGGTGCCTTTGCTCACTTGGCATTCCCAGACGACGACAACGCGCCATCCCCAAGCCTTCAGCTCGGCAATCTTTCGGGCATCTCGTTTCACATTCGCTTCGAATTTGGCTGTCCAGAACGCACGACGCGTCGAGGGCGTTGTGGTCTTGTGGCAGCCCTGATGCCGATGCCAGAAGCAGCCATGCACGAATATTGCTGTTCGAAGTCGCGGTAGCACGATGTCGGGACTTCCAGGCAGATTCCGATCATGAAGTCTGAAGCGGAATCCAGCGGCATGCAGGTGGCTTCGTACGGTGCGCTCGGGACTCGTATTCTTCCCCTTGATTCGCGACATCAATGCGCTACGTGCCGCTCTATTGAGCATATCGGTCACTGGGGTTCCTCACGAGAATCAAGCGCACACCGGATGGGATGGTTACTACTAACCCCGCGTTGCGTGAGCGCATTCACCGACATCAAGAAGCGGTCGCCGGCAATCGAGTTCGTCGACAAGAAGCCGGATCAAACGACGAGGGTTGCGGCTGGGATTTCTAGCCCAACTGCTCAGGCATCGCTCGACCGCGGATTCGCTATCGGGCACTTGCGCGAACGCACTCTCGTAAAGCAATTGTATGGCAGCGGCGAGATCCTGGGCGTTCCGTGCGTCGACAGTGGGTGGCTCGACCGTGCGACGTTCCCCGCGGCGCCACGTAGCCAGAAACTCCCTCGCAAGAGAATTCGTAGTGATGGCGTCATCCAGGTCTCGCGCAACCGTACGATCGAACCGCATCGTTGTACTCAGGACACACCAGGTAGCTTCCATTCTGCAAACCCGCTCAAGCACTCCGTACGCGCACGAGCGAGAGCGAACGTTCCAAAGCTGATCGATCGTCTCGGCTTCGTCGAGCACAAGCACCAATCCATTCAGACCCACTGCGCGAAAAAGGCACGCAACCGCTTCGATGCGAGCCAGCGCTCGTTCCCGTTTCGATGGACTATCCGACCAACAGAGGTCCGCTCCATATAGTTGCCTCCATGCAGGGTGGTTGCTCAGCTCTAGTCGATTGCCTAGCTCGTACTCACGGCAAAGGCTCGTGATTGCTCGGCCGAGATCGGCGGCACGAGAGGTTTCGGCAAACTCCCGAAGTGCACGGCGGGTCTCAGTGCGATGCAGAAGTTCGATCACCGCGGCCCGCAAGCCTCCGCAGGTCCCAACACGCATTGCTTCCGCGAGGACAGGAAAGAAGCGTTGGGGGTGGCTCGGTGCTGCGCTTCTTGCATTTAGTTCGACCATCGCACTCGCAAAGCCGCTCTTCGCAGCCGTTGCCTGAATGAACGACAGCAGATGGGATTTCCCTGTTCCCCATTCGCCCCGCACGAACAATGGTTCCGCTCGACCCGACTGCTTCAACTCCCCCAACGATGACTCCACGGCCCGCCGTACGTCGTCATAGCCGACCGATAGGAACTCGAATTCCCAACTCGGGACCAAACCGCTCCGAAGACGCCGTATCGCGGCTCGAGATAGGCCCGTCACCCGGCGGCCTCCTTGGCGATTTGGCCGGCCGCCCGCGCGACGATGTCTCCTATGTCGGACGGTCTGGGCGCCTGCCTTTCCTGGCGCGCCCGTTCCAGCGCATCCACGAAGACGCGGGCAAGGAGGCGTGGCCTTGCTACGCGGTACCGGGCCTCGAGTACGCCTACTACCAGGTTCGACACCAATTCCTGTGAGAGGTCGGTATTGTCAGATCGACCGTAAGCGATATGGTGAATCTTGCAGATTCGCCCCGCCAATTCTCGCATTTGCGCTGCGTCGAGCGGCGTCCGGTCTAGATCGATGACGGGACCACGCCAATTTATCCGCGGACCGAGCGGCTGTATGCGAGTCGCCAGTGCGTCATACCGAGGAAAGTAGTTCTCTCCTTCGAACATCTCTGGTGTTGCGGCGAGGTACATGCACAGGTTCCGGAATCCCCCCTCCCCGCCGGCGTGATCGACGTACTCACGCAATGCCTGCAATGCTTGATCTTGCCGCCGGCGGGATCCGAGCTTCGCGAGCTCTTCCACCTCGTCGATGCACAGCACCAAACCCGTGTAACCCGCCGCTCGCAAGAGCCAGAGCAGACCGCGCATCGCATCTCTGGCAGTTCCCTTGCCGATCGGGCGAAGCGCCATCGAGCCATTGCTGCGATCGCTAGACATTGGCCTCAGAACGTATCGAAGGGGTAGCTCGACCCGCTCGTTGGCTCCTCCCATCCACGCGCACGCTCTACTCATGGTCTGAAAGTCGGCTGCTAGGAAAGCGCGGGCGAAGGCGATTGTGGCGCGGATGAAATCGGGAGGAAGATTGCTGCGCAATAGGCCTGCCTCAAGGCGAGAGTAGAGTCGTGCGTCGGCATCGAACGGACGAGTCAGACCATCATCCCGGATCCCGACGAGTCCAGCCTGCGCGCGCGCCCACTTTTCCAAAACGAACCGCATCGAATCCACAGGCGCATCAGACGAGTCCCGCACCACGGTAGGAATATCTGCCGCCAGTAGCTTTTGCGTGATGCGCGGATACAAGGTCTCGAAGCGGTCGATCTGAACGCCATCAACCTTACATTCGATGTGGGATGTGGCCCATTCGCGGGTACGGGCAGAGGCTTGTACCATTGCGAGGAAGTGGCTCTTGCCTGCCCCATAAACACCGCGGACGAATTTCGTGTCGGAGTGTGTGTCCTCTGCCACCTCCGCGAGGAGTTCGTCCTGGGCTGCCAGCCATGCCTCATGGCCCACATGAATGTATTTCAAGCCTTCTGCGATCGCCGTTCCTCGATTGAGGCTTCGGATCAATGCCCGCGCCATGGCGGGTGACGGTTGGTCACATGTGGACGGTGACGTCCTATCAGTCGTATCGCGCATGGTGCTACCGTGCGTCCGACTTCGCGGACAAGAATTCGATACGGCCGACGTAACCGAACCTCGCCTCGGCTGGCTGATAGAGAAAGAGAGAATCCTTGGTGTCCAACGGGGGCAACAGCCGAAGATCACGACCGTCGGCGCTGGTGGTGACGCCCTCTTCCAATGCGCGGGAGAGCCTTGCGCGAAACTGATCGAGAGTCAGGCTCGTGAATGTCTCATCCCGGGCATCCTTCCAGAATACTGGACTTTGGATACGGATGATCAGCTTGCGATAGACGGCGAGGATCGGTACTTGCGTCGAGTCTGATCGAGCCTCGTCATATGCGCCCGCAACGTCGTTGATGAACCTCTCTGAGGAGAATGTGTGAGGAAGGAGCTCACGGACCAGTGGTTCAAGGGCGGCGATCACGCTTGCCACCCTTGACTGTGTGACCCGTCTACCGGCCACTGAGACCGATTTCTTTTTGTCATCGATGGCGATGGACAATGCGCGCTCCACGTAGAGGGTCGGCCATTGGCCATCCACGTGCCACCCATGCGACGAGCAGGCATCGCGCAGATCGCTCTCCAACTCGAGAAACCGTTGATCCGCCCGCTGCGTCCAATCGGCATGGAGAGATCCGAGCCGGTTCGACAGTTCAGCTATCGATCGCGCTTTGTCCCGCAGCAACCCTAGGTCGGCGACGTCCGTCCAGTCCGGCCTGCCTCCGGCCGCCGTCTGGGCAACTTTCGCAGCCTTTGAAAGCGCCCGTCCGAGCTGGCCGATCTCGTTTAGGAGCTCAGCTTCTTGAGACGGCATTGGATGCCTTGCTTCGAGACGGTCCGGGTCGTTCTTCATGCTCCTGCATTCTCCGTCGTGGAGAGTGTACGTTCGTTCTTCTCGACCTGTTCGATGAACCCGGGCTTCAGCTGGATGAACATCTGGTCGAGCTCGTTTCCGGACGCGAAGAACGCATGCTCTGGTAAGGCACCCAGTAGCTTTATCTTCAGCATTAGACGATGAAAGTCGGCCATTTCGATTGCGATCCCATCGGTTAGAGCTTCCAGCATGCCGAACAATGCAACGCTATCCAAAGGATTCAGCCCGGCCGGCCTCTTGATCCGCTCATATGCCTTCCAAAGGTACCGGGCGACCGTTGTCGCTTCGACGGGCGCTTGCGACGTTTGACCAGTGAAAGTCACGAGGTATGTGGCCGCAAAGTAGTGCCATCTGAAGGGCTTTTCACGGTCCATTGGCGCCCTTGCGGTCGACCATCGACGACAGGCCGCGGTGGGGATGTAGCGCCATCTCCGTCGACCAGCCAAAGTTTCCTCCCTTCCGGCACTTGGACCATCCGGCTTCTTCAGAAAGCCCAAATCTACAAGCTGCTCGAAACGGGGGATGGTCTGGTGATCCGAGTTCTTGGTCGTCCGTCGGAGAGCCCTCGGGGTGCCGCCACCGGTGAGGCCACGCTTGGCTGTGGGCCTCACTTTCGGAGCTCGGCGCCGCAACCCACCGACCAGGTCGGTGACCTGCCCGGCCATGTCCAGTTCTTCTGCAATCGTGCCCGTCAATTCGCAGGCTGTTCGAAAGGCCAGGATATCGCGGGGCTGGACCGTACTCTTCGCTCGAGTGAGTACCCTGATCAGCGCCGAACAGGTGACTTTCGCGGCATCATGCGATTCAAGAGTGTCACCGGTCATCGGGGCGAGATCCCCGATCAGCTCCAGCATGACCTCGTCGATCTCTATGAGATGAAATAGGAAGAATGCGCGCTCGGAAATGGATAGCGTGAATGGGTTCCACGCATCGACATTGCCGCGTAGAAAATTGTCCATGGCGACCTCGGGCAACAGGTGCCTGAGGAGAAGACCGCGCTCGGTGATCTGATTAGCGCGACCAAGGAACTCGACGTTTCTTGCCCAGTCGATGATCTTGTACGCGGTCGGGCCCGTCATCGCGAAAAGAAGCGATGGGCAGTCTCCATCCACCAGGAGAGCCTCGGCTACGGTTGGTCGTTTCTGCGTCTTCTCCACCAGGGCACGACCGTCGTCTCTATGCCAGAACATCTGGTCGCCAACGCGCGCCCAGAGTTCTCGGTGTTGGGTTGCCGAATCGAAAAGCGGAATCGCTAGCCTGCGGACGATCGCGTCGTTCATTGCGCTCCGACGTTGCGGGCTCAACGCGGCCACAAGGACCTTCAAGAACCCGAGGCGTAGGTAGAAGTCCTGGAACTTCGTCCACGGCAACCGCGGCATCAGAACGCTTCCCCTCCGTGAGCAACGTTCCGAGGTCTGATGTTTCCGACCACCAACCGCGGCGCATTGCTGGTTGCGCTCGAAAAGATGGCCTGGCCGACGTCCAGCGCACGGATGAGCTCCGGCAGTTCCAACTCCCGACCTGCATGGCGCATGACCTTGGGGCTTGCGTTCTGCAGCAACCCGCACACGGCGTTGATGTCGTCAGCGACACTGAGCCGATGCACGATGAAGGTATCTATCTGACTCGCCGCTGCCTCCGATATGGCTCCCTTTGGTCGTTGGGTGGCCAACCAGAGCGAGAGCCCGAAGTTTCGACCCTCGAGAACAAAGGAGTCGAGAGCCTGCCGTGCCGTACTGTTGCTGCGTGCCGGCATGAGGATCTGCGCTTCGTCGATTGCGAGAATCGTGCGAGGCACGTGTCGGCGCAATTCTTCTTCGAGCTCGTCCTGGACCTCCGCACTCTCTCGATTGAGCGCGAGCCGCCGCCGAATCTGGCTCGCGAACATGCGGTCGGCTTTCAGTTTGCGAACGAGCACGGTCGTCAGAACTGTGCGCAGATCATCCGTAAGGCGCGCCAAACAGAGTATTGAGAGCGTACCGGCCTCCGCCAATTCCGTGAGTGGCGTACCATTGGACGAGTCGAATAGCGGCATGCGTGCGAGAGACCTCAACGGCTGGATCACGCTGCGCCGCGTCTCGGAAGCATAGAAGTTGGTTATGTCCGGATCATGATCGATGCAGTCGACCAAGTCCCCAACGGTATAGTCCGCCTTGGCCGCTCGAGGTGACGTGGGATCGTCCCAGCACCAGCCGAGCTCGGTCACCTTCCGGTAGGCTTCGTCGATCAGTCTGCCTCGTGGTTCGGTGATGAGGTCCGCCTTCAGTAGCAGGCCCCAATCTCCGGCATCGAGGAAATTCACGGGAATGCGAAACTCTCGAAAGGCTGGGAGATCGATGTTCCATCGATGACCCGCAGGGATGAATACGCGAACGTTGATCGGCTCGACATCCAGCCCCTCCCATTTCGCGAGGATCTCGTATTGCTTGCGAAGTCCCTCTGGTCCATCCGCCCGCAACGGTGTCAACGCGGGCCAATGAATGTCCAACGGGTCGAGCAGCACCACGGCTCGCCGCTCCGAATGATTGCCGATTCTCGAGGCGGTTTCGGTCGCGAACGCCTCAAGCAAGGAACCCATGCCGTACGACTTTCCCGACCCGCGCTTGCCGACTTCAAGGACGACGAAATTGTCGGAGCCGTCGAACATTATCGGCTCGGAGTTGCCCTTTTCGGCCATGCGACCGGCGAGAATGATGGCCTCGCGCTTCGTGCTGCCCAACTGGACGCGACCGGGAACGCGCGGCTCAATATCGAATGTCTTCATGATCAGAGACCTTCCGAGTTGACTTCATTGACGATGGCGCGGTCGATGGTGCGCTGATCCTTTCTCATTGCTCGCTGCGCAGCCTTGAGAAGGCGAATGAGCACTTCGCTCGGTTTGCTCGACATGTGACCCGTAGCCACTTGCTCGATGAACTCGTCGAAGGCATCGGGCTCGAACGGGTATGTCTCGAGCCGGTTTGCGGCTCCGCCTGTCATCTGCTGCAGCTCGTCGGGGACCGCAGAGTCCCGCGCTTCGTCAGTCACGACGCCCTGGTGCTGCTTGGGCACCTCTCCTTTGCGAACGAAAGTAGCGAACAATTCGAGGAGAAAATCCCGCAGCTCCTCGCGGCTGGGATTCTGGAACTCCACGTAGTTCGCGACACCGATGCGTCGCATGACTTCTTCCTGGACCAGCAGTGTGGGAAGATTGTTGCGGGTCAGCGCACCGACGAAAAACATCAGTCCGACGCCCGGTATCTCGGTGAGTTCACGAAGTGAAGCGAGCCAACCTGCGAACGTATCGACGTTCGTGACGTTTTCGAACCGTTCGGCTTCGTCGACAAGGTACAGCACGACCTTGTCGTCGACCGTGGCGAACATGTGCGAGAGACCACGCAATACGGCGCCGAAATCGCGACTATCGGTCAGCTGCGGTTTGAGCGCGGTGCTGATGAGCTGCATTGGAACTTTTGGTTCTCCGCCCAACCAGCGCATGCAATTGCGGACGGCCTCATCGTTGACGGCCGTCAGACCGTTGTTGATGACGAGCGCGATGTCCTCCGACTGCACGATGTCCCTGATCGGCGGCGCGCCCCCCTCCTTGCTCCTACGGACATACTCCGTGGCGACGCGTTTCACCTCCTCCGTGCGGTGCCGGGTGATCATCTCGCGAAACAGGCTTTGGAACGGCTCCTTGGAGACGTATGCCGAGCACTTGATGTAGACCGTGCTGACGGAGAGGTTCTGGCGTTTCAGCTCGAATTCGAGGTTGTGGCACATGTGGGTCTTTCCTCGGCCGTAGTCGCCGAAGATGACGGATTTGAACCCGTCCTTGCCGTAGCAAGCCCCTTCGATCTCGCCCAACAGATAGTCCCGCTGTCGACGCTCCCGACTGCCGAACAAGAATTGAGGATGCTTCTCAGGTTCCACGCGGAACGTCGTAAATCCTGGCCGCATGAAGAACCAGGTCGCCATCGTCTTTTGCATGTTGATCTCCTGCGGTCGGCTAAGCGCTGAGGTAGTGACTAAACTGGTGAATCTGTCGAAACAGATGGCGACCACATTGCGACGTAGGAGCAACGTGGACGCCAAGCTCGATGTTCGCACGGGTGCCGGCTTGTGTGAGATTGGCCGACGTAACGATGGCCTCGCTCTGACAAGCCCTCCGGCCGTGGGCAACGTACAGCTTTGCATGAAGAGTCGGTCGAACGACCACAGCCGTATGGCGACGAGCAAAGCGTTGCGGCAGGACGGCCATGAGCTCGTGAGCCGACTCCGGCCTAGTGACGATGCAAAGGTTGCATCCGCTGCGTTCGGCTGAGCACGAAAGCAAGGCGAGTCTCTTCATCAGGACCTTGTCGATGAAGGGAGAGCAGATCACGACCTGCATGTACTCGCTCATCCTCGTAGCCGTCCGGTCGAGGAGCTCTAGAACGGCCGGGCCTTTCGAGAGCTCGATCATGAAAGGTCTCCTGCAGGCTCGCCGCGTCGTTCGCGGTCGAGTTGACGGAGCTGTGCCTTGAGTCGTCTCTCATCGATGCCCAGCGCCATGGCCAGGCGGATCAATGAGGCCGGATTGGTGAGCAGTCTTGTCCGCAACTCGCGCCGGATATCCAGCTCGACTGCGCGGACGTGCGCGGCAAGCCCGTCGCCGGTTGCGGTGCGGTTGAAAAGGCCGGCGAGCAGATCCGAATCCTCGGCCGAGCCATCGAGCACCTCGTCGGCCAACGTCGGTAGATGGGCTATGACCTGGTCGGGATCACGGCCGCCAACCAGGATCTGCTCCACGGCAACAGTGAGTCCGCGCAGATTCCCATGGCGATTCCACTGGACGCGAGCAAGGCGCTGCCGCGCACTAGGGTCCATGGGTTCAAGAGCTTGGCGCCGGCGTGCCCAGTAGTCGCGATCGACCCTCGACTCGACGACTCGCATGCGATCGATCTCGGCCCTAACCGCCCGTATGAGAATCTCCTCGACGTCTCGAAGCAGCAGGTCGAAGTCTTCCGCCCGATCGTCGATGCTAGGAACGTCGATCGTGTATCCCGCCACGCGGGATAGGAGGTCCGGGCGCAATACCCCACTGCTTAGGTGTCGCCAGGAGGCCGCTATCGTCAGCCCCCTGAATTGCAGCTCGGCGTTGGCTTTGCCTTCCGTGCCCAGGCGGTAGTACACGCCGCCGGAAAGCACGGGCAGAAGTTTGGCCTGGAGTTTGGGAGTCAGCTCGCCGATCTCATCGAGAAAGACCACACCTCCCGTCAGCTTCGCCCCTGCAGCTTCGGCTCCTCTGGGCATGGCTCCTGCCGAAGCGCGCTCGAAAACGCCCGGAGCGGATATCGCGCCGGTAAATGCGCCCCTCTCGGTGCCGAACAGCTGCGCTTCCGCTAGATTCTCGACAAGACCGGTGAGGGGTAATTCGACGTACCAGGTCACAATCGACCGCAGGTCGACCTGGTTCGGCCCATCGAATCGAACGGTCTCGAGGATCTGACGGGCCTCGGCTTCGGAGAGAGGGGCAATCCGCTTCAGCAGTCCGATCGTTCGGGCGAGCGTGGATTTGCCGACGCCGATGGGTCCCCGCAGGAGAACGGACTTCGCGACCGGGCTGGAAACGAACTCGATGACCTGTTCCCGAACTCGGCGGATGGCAGGACTCGTGCCAGGCAACGTGCGCTCAAGGAACCCCATCATCACTGGGCGCGCGGGTAGACTCGAAATCGTGGTTGGACTTGGGGACACGGAGCCTTTCCTTTCCACAGCGACCATCGGCAAGGTGCGTGCCAAACTCTTAGTTGTTTGAATTATAACGGTTTTTCGGATTTAGCCCTCCGAATCTAGTCGGACTATGAGTGCCAATCGCCACGACTCTGGTGGCGATTGGCACTAACGGAAGTTCATCTGTCACACCCTACCGCCGATCCGCGGCGGCTGAAACTTCGGGATTTGGCCGATGGAGAGATGCATAGCCGCCGAAGAGTTTTCTGGGTTCGCGATCGGGACCATGGGCAAAGCGATTATGAGCATCCACCCTTCAAGTCATTGAAATCATTTGATAATATACGGGTCACAGGCAGCGAAGACTTTTGTTGCCAGCTCACGGGGTTGACATGGCCAGAGGAAATCTCAATATCAACCCCTGACTATCAACCCTCCCGATCATCCAGATGCGTCAAAGATCGGAGACCGACATGGCATCCAACGAAACCACGAGCTTTTTGACGGCAATGGCAGACCCCAGTGGCGCTGGCCGGTCGATCCTGGATCAGTCGCTCCGAGAGGTCTTGCTTCGCGCCCTCGGGAGATCAGAGCCACATCGCTATTTATCCGGTAGCTGGCTGCTCGGAGGAAATTACCAGTCGATGGAAGCAGCAGTGGCTTCACTGCTAGACCATAGCCGGACAGATCACTACGACATCGATCTGGTCCACGTGCTGGAGAGAGAGCGCAGCGACGTCGCTTCGGTGGCGCGGTTTGGTCATCGTGTCGAATGCGCTTCGCTTCATATGTATGTTGCGTTCGACAAGGCGCATGTCGTTGACTTCGAGTTGCCTGTAGTGCGCAACGTGGTGAAGCCGACGCATGGAATCAGCGTCTGGTACCACAGCCTGGTGAACACGACATTCAATCGCTATCGTGAACTCAAATGCGCCTTGCTGCATAAGTGGTCGCCACCTGCGGAAGTCGAACCACTGACATTCTACGCATTCTGCATGCTGAGCGAGATCACGCCGGCTGAAAGCCAACTGCGCGATCTGTTCGTCAAGGATCGGCCGCGCGCTTTTCACGAGCTGACACGTCACCTGGACCTAGTGGCGGATCAATTGAAAGCTGCGATCAAGCTGGCAGGCGATCTTGAAGCGGTTGCATCGGACGATGCGAGCGACGACGATGCACGACTCAAGGCATTGCAAATGGAATTGCTCGGCAAGGCGGGGAAGCCGCTGTCGCTGACCGAAGCCTCAATGCAGCTCGACGTTTCTCGACAGGCCCTGCACAAGCGCATTGGACTGGGAACGGCGCTCGGCTTGATGCGCGGTTCCGAACTGGTCGTGCCCGAGGCGCAATTCGTCACCAAGAATGGCAAACTCGGGATAGTCGACGGTCTGGGAGCCGTAGTGCGCGAATTCGACGACTCGGGGGCGGGTCGATGGTCGGCGTTGCAATTCCTGATCGAAATCGACCCGACACTGCAGCGAACTCCTCTGGAGGCGCTTAAAGCGGGCGAGCAGGATGCGGTTGTTCGGGCGGCAAGGGCCTATCTAAGCCGCGACGAGGCGTGAGACGCCCTCCCGTGTCGACCTACGCGTTCCCCTCAGGGATAAAGACGATTTCAGTTCCAGCCGAGCAAGAGATCGTGCGGGTGCATCAGGTCGGAAAGGGAGCGCTGTGGTACGGTCCCGCCCCCGGACAACCGCCGGCCTATCGTTTTGATGCGCCAGCTGGCGAGTACCGCACGCTCTACTGCGCCGAAGAGCTGACAGGGGCATTTGTCGAGACCGTGCTGCGCAAAGCGCAGCGAATCATCGGTCGGCCTTTCGTCGATGCGCGGGGTTGGACCGTGCTCGCCTGTAAGCGTGAGCTTCGGCTGGCGAAGGTCTTCGACGAGGGTCTCGTGCTTCATGGCGTGACCAATGACATCTGCGCTGGCGATGACTATTCGGCGTCACAGCGCTTTGCCGGCGACCTCTTCGCCAAAGACCCTCGTGTCGACGGTATCGCCTACCGAGCAAGGCACAACAACGGCCAAATCTGCTACGCGGTGTTCGACCGCGTAGCCGCGCATGACTTTCGTGAGATCGACCATCGCGCCTTCCGTGCCGAGCGCGCGATCGTCGAGAGCATGATGAAGGAGCATGGCGCGGTCTGGGATCCGATGACGCCGCTGCCGCCAATCTAGACGGAAGTAGAGATTCGAGCCAAGCCGCCGGGCAAGCCGCAACCACAATGGAGTCGAGAGCGAATAAGCTGAGTGGCTTCGCCCCAAGCAGTGTTCTAGCGAAACTCAAGCCCGATCGAATATCCCCCGCCCCTACCTCCTTCGAAGTCCCATTCGTACACGGCGACATGACCAAGCGCCGGCTGGTTTTGCCCGAGGAAGAATGCAAAAGCGTTTGGAACTGCCAAGAATGCATGAACCTTTGGTCGCGGCGTGCTGACACCAGCCATCGCCCTCACGTGCGCGGTGATCTGCTCGGCAAGCCTGTGGGCGTGCCTTCCACATCTCACACTGCGACCCGAAGGACCGCTGTCGAGGCGAACGTACACGATTCGGGCGATGCCGGACACTTTCGCAATGTAGGCTCGTACACCGTCAGTGACGTCGTGGGTGAGGCTGACGGCGAGCGCGATATCGTGGCCAGGATCGGCTGTCGCCTCGTCGAGGAATTGCAGCTTCGGCCAAGCCGGATCATCCGGCAGGTCGGTCGGCGCCCAGAAACGACGGCCGCCGGTTCGCTGCTCGACTTCGACCGTCTTGCCTGATTTGACGTTGAGGACCGCGCCGACACCGAAGGCCAGCGAGACGTGAGCGTCCAGGGCGAGGCGGATGTGGTCCGTGGTCTTCGCCGCGTCGACAAGAAAGGTCCGGAGTTCCGGCGCCAGCTTGCCCTTCCAGTCAGCCTCGTTGCGAATGTATCGTCCGTCGAAGTGCGGTACGAGATTCAGAGTCGCGTCGCAACGAGCGTCGAGATTGTCGATCGGATGCACGAACGATCGCACGCCGAGGGTAAGCGGCCGGTCGTCCCGGCCAGTTGCCAGCAGCTTCTCGTCGCCGCACAACTCACGAAAGGTCTTGCGGTCGAAGTCGGCGCGGCCCTGAGCATGGAGCTTTGAGATGAGGTCGTCATAGACGAAGGGGGTCTCCCAGTCGGGCACGGTCCTCATCCCTGCTGCCGTGAAGCGATCGTTGAGCTGCATGCGCAGATCTTCGAGCGACTCGAGGCGAAGGGTGATGCCCAGGGTACTCGCCAGGAGGCGCAACGCCGCATCGTCGATGGCAAGATGATCCCGCCAGATCTTGCGCATCTTTCCCATCGCGCTGCGGTCGGTCGATCCGTCGAACAGCTTGTCCATGTCGAAGGCGTTTGATTGATGGTGGAGGATCTTCGCCAGCGGGTCGTCAGCGGCCAGCCTCCAGTTGGTCAGCAGCCGGAACCGCGCCCCGTTGCCATGTGGCGCATGTTGCTGTTGGGATTGCAGCGCACGTTGCAGGAAGGAAAACGTTGCGGCATTCGTGAACGCCGGGTTGATCAGATCCTGGTGGCCGAACTCGCCGGGCCTGACGTGCCACTTGCACTGGAAATGGTCGCGCAGGACCTTCTGTCCACGGTGGTCGAGGCTGGGCCGGCCAGCATCGTACCCGACAAGGACGTCATCGAACGCCTTCGGACCCGTTTCAAAAGCAACCCGCACGACGTTGCTGCTATCGATGAGCAACAAGGCCGCATAGAACCAGAACAGCCTGCCCTGGAAATCGTCTCCGAGCTTTCTGACAACGACTGCCTGAGTCATGGGTTTTACCTAACTCGTCGGGAAGTAGCGGCCCATGATCTCGCGCCACACGGCGAGCGCCTCGCCCTGTTTGCCTTGCTTTTCAAGGTGCATGGCGCGCGCCGCCTTGGTCTCTGCCTTGCGCAACAAGTCGATGGCCTGCTTGATGAGCGCGGGCGTCATCTGATCGGAAACCGGCGGCCCATAGCCGGCGGGGTCGGGCCATGCCTGCTGAATGCCGTCGAGCGCAGCGGCGAAAAAGCGACGTACCTCGGCCGGATAGTTCGTAAATGGCGGATCCACCAGGCCTTGCGCCATGACCTCGATCAAGAAGCCGGGCTTGATCGGCTTGTCGGCAGACCTGTTCCACCGCTTGATCATCTTGACGAGGGGCACCCACTTGCCGTCGAGCGCCTTATTCTTGGCAGTGGACTGCTCCGCGTGGACTTCGGGATCGGACTTGATCCACTTGCCAAGGTCGCGGTCGGGGATTTCATAGCAATCCCCGAGCTCGAAGGCCGGGACGGCGTCGATGGAGAGGACCTTCCCCTCTTCGTCCGTCGTGTTCTTCTCGAACTCGACGGTGACGCAACGCCGGCCGGGATCGACGGCATCCTTGCCGTACTTCTTAATGAGACAGGCTTGGAAGGCGTCGAGGATCTCCTTCGGCGGCCGGTCGCGCCACTTCTTCTCCTTGTCGCCGAGGCAGAAGAACACGTCGACGTCCTTGAGGGGCTTCGTCTTGGTGTGCCGGGCGTAGGAGCCCGTGAGGAAGTCGCGGTCGATGTCGAAGCCACCCCGAATGCACTCGCGCACGTCGGCATGGCGCTTCTGCGCGTTCTCGCTCTCGGTCTTGCTGAGCTCGAGGCGCTGGCGGAACTTCTCGAAGGCTTCGTCAACAGTGATCATCGGTAGTAGGTCATCGAAGCCATGAGGTCGGGGGTGGCGATCGCTGTGCCGGCTTCTCGAGCAACCAGACCGCCCAGGGCGAGATATTGTGCGTCCGCGAGGCCTACATCCGGTGCGCCGCGCTTGGGCTGCAGCAGAATGCGGTAGATCGCGTTGCGAGGCGGGGTCTGCGACTTGGCGAACGCGCCGATGTAGAAGTCCTGATCGACCCACATGTCGTCAGCGCCATTGCCATCATAGCGGATGGGAAAATCCCAACGGGTCGACGCCCTGGTGGCCCCTGGCACGTAGAACTCGATCACGAACTTCTCGAGGTGCCCCGTCTCGAGCCACGATCGAGCCGCCTTGTCGACCCAGCCGGTCCAGGCGTCGACCAGCTTCACAGGGCACAAGTCGTAGTGCTGAATGAGATACTTGAGCAGGTTGCGCATCTTGTCCGACAAGAACTTCGCGGTGTGAGCCCGCGTATAGGCTGAGGTCGTGGTCACGGTCATGAGTTGCCCAGGACTCCCCAGTTGATCTGCACGCCGGTGGCGGAGGTGGCCTTATCGTCTTCGTCGTCCTTCTGCGGCTCATTGACGTCGTGAACCGAGATGCGGGGCGCGCGATCAGCGAGCGTGTCGTTCATCCATTTCACGTCCTCTTTCTCGGCGGGTGCCGTCATCGCCCATCCGGTGCCTGCGGTCGGATTCCAGGTCAGCTTGTCGACGGAGGTCCCGTGCTCCATCGCATCCTCGTTGTAGACGAGATAGATCACGAGCCGCGATCCGCTTCCCTTGACGACGATCGGGATCTTGGCCGGGTGTTCCTCGGCGATCACGGCTTCCATCACACTGGCTGCTGCCCGGAGGGTGGAGGCGTCGACGGAGTCCTTGCCGGTGATCAGGTCGATGATGGCTGTCCAGGTCTCGCCGGCGGTGCGGACGGGAATGGAGGCGATATCGCGGCGGATCTCCATGGTCAGGCAGCCTCGTCCTGGAGCGAGCTGGCGGTCACGGACAACGTCAGCGCTTGCAGGACGTGGTGTGCCTGAAGCGTGTTGAGATCCTTGGCGGTTTCGACAGACATCGCAGCCGCCGTGATTATGGCCTTCCGCAGGCGGCGGCCATCCAAGCCCTCGGAGGCCCGGACGAAGGCAGCCATGTGGGAGCTCAGCGAGGCGACCTTCGGCCATTTCGTCGCCAGCTGCTGGATCGAGTTGTCGATGATCTGCCCGCGGGCCTCGGTGCCCGGGAGGCCGATGTCTTCAATGAGGTCTGCCCGCGAGAGCAGAGCGCGGTCAACCGCCTTCGGAAAGTTCGTGGTCGCGATGAGCAGCACGTTTGAATGCTTGCGGCTGAGCAGGTCGATACCCGCCAGGGCGGCATCCGTGGCGCGGTGGGCATCGACGGGATTCGCCTCAAGGCTCATCCGCTGGCGATCCGCCGCAAGGGTTTCGACCTCGTCGAGCAACACGATCGTCGGCCCGCTCGACGCATGTTCAGGAATGGTCTGCTGGAAGAGCTTCGAGACTTCCTTCTGGCTCTTCCCGAGGGACGAGCTTCCGAGCGCGTGGGCATCGACCTGGAGGAACTGCGCCTTCTTGACGGCGCGCCCAACTTCATTGCTCAGGCCGCGGGCCAGTGTCGTCTTGCCGGTGCCGGGCGGACCCGACAGGACGATCAGGCCATGCACCGGCATGGTGTCGAATGGGAAGTTCTGTCTGAGCTGGAAGGAAAGAAGCGCCTGGGCCACAAGACGGGTCCGGACCTCGTCGGCGATCTTGATTGCTTCCCAGGCGGCGCCGAAGTTGGCGTTGGGCACTGGGCAATGTTCTGCGATGACGTCCACTGGACTTTCCCCTCTTCTCCCCTTACCTGCCGCTGCTGCGCTGCAGGGCAGGACCTACCACATATTGATAGAATTCCTGCCAAAAAGACTATATAGAGCATAAATGGACAGAAAGTATGCCTACTCCGAACAATCTACGCTCGCTGCAAGCGCATTGTCAAGGAACAGAAGTGCGCCTACTCTGAACATGGGGACTAGCGCGGAGGATCGCCAGTGTCTGCGTTCGGCGACAAAATAAAACGCCTGAGAAAAGAGAAGAGGTTTACGCTTGAGAAGCTCGCGGAGCTAACGGGCTCGAGCAAGAGCTACATTTGGGAATTGGAGAACAAAAACCCGCCGCGGCCGTCGGCCGACAAGCTGTCAAAGATCGCGGCCGTGCTATCCGTCACAACCGAGTTCCTGCTCGACGACACGGACAAGATTCACGAAAAGGATGCCGCGGACGAAGCGTTCTATCGCATGTATCGGAAGATGGACTCGACGACGAAAGAACGCATACGGCGGATGGTCGAGATTTGGGACGACGATAAGTGAAAGGACTGTCGCCGACACGGTGGGCGAATGATCTGAGCGTGCTGTTGAACCAGGTGCTGGGCAACGACCGCTTCCCAGTCGATGTTGCGGGCGTCGCCAAAGAAGTATCGCACAACAAGTTTCCCGATGATCCCATTTCAGTCGTCGTCGGGCGCGATCTGCCAGGGTTCGATGGCGCCCTTTTTCGGGCGCCGCCCGGCAAGAAAGGTTGGGGCATCTTTTACAACAGTGCCATTTCCGCCAGGGGGAGGATCAACTTTACGCTGGCGCACGAATTCGGCCACTACTTGCTGCATCGCCTGCAATTCCCCAATGGGATTGAATGCAAGGACGACGACGTCGTTCAGTGGGATTCCGACTATCGCCGGATCGAGGCAGAAGCCAATGTCTTCGCGGCGAACCTGTTGATGCCGCTGGACGACTATAGGCGGCAGATATCGGCCACCTCGAAAGTGGACCTCGAGATGATCTCGGCGTGTGCCGATCGTTACCGTGTCTCTCTGGTCGCAGCGGTGCTGCGGTGGCTTCAGTACACCGAACGCCGGGCGATCCTTGTTCAGTCGAACGATGGCTTCATCAAGTGGGCGCGATCGAGTGATCGAGCGCTGAAGACCGGCGCCTACTTTGCGACGTCGAAGAAGACCATCGCCGTGCCCGAGCAGTCGTTGGCCGGGCTTCGGGACAGGAGCATTGACGGCCGAGCCGGAATCGAGCTTCCAGCTGGTGTGTGGCTGGACGAGGCCGTCCATGAGATGACGATCTTTGCCGATCAGTATGATTTCGCAATCACGCTCCTGCTTCTGGGCAATGACGCGCCGTCACGATGGAACTAGCCAGCGCAGCGGGGGTCGATGAAAAACAAGAAGCCCACCCAAGCCCGCAGCACCCTCGAAGATCGCTTCGAGTTCTCCGAAGACGCCGTCGCCCCCGGTGACCGCGCAGCGCTGCGGCCCGCACTGTTCGAAGTCCGAGACAGAAGTACAGGGATAGAGCGGATCCTGAAACTCTGGCGCAAGACAGGCGGTCCCGTCGACGGCGACTTGAGGAACCTTTGGTTGCACGAGATGCGTCAAGTGCAGCGTGTCATGGCTTATGCCGGTGCCCGCGACGTCGTGGTCGATGTCCTTGAGTTTGTCGAAGATGACAACAATTTCGGGGTTGTGCTGGAACGCGTCGGCCAGCCCCTGAGGGAGCGGCGGCGACGGGTAAGCCGGCAACACTGGCTGCGTAACCTGGCCGGGCCCAGACCGCGGGTGCTGCTCTGGCGGAACCTTCGGCGCATAGTGACCGCCCTGGGCATCATCCATGCACAAGGCCTCGTCCATGGCCAGCTGACGGCGGATGCCATCATGACCGAAGGGAGCGACGAACCCGATTTCCAGCTCGGCGGCTTTGAGTGGAGCCTCTGGCTCACCGCGGAGTCGCCAGACGACACCCACGCCAGAGTCGGCGGCGCGGCCGCAACCCGGCGGTCGGAGAGCTACTCTTTCGCCGAGGATTGGCGGGCGCTTGGTCTGGTTGCCATAGAGTGTCTCGACATGGAGGTCAGGGCATCCAGCGAGATCGTCCCCCGAGGCGGCAGCGAAGTCCCCATTAGTCTCCAAATCCCGGAGCGAGTGCTGCTGAAGCGCCTGATCGCTCCGACGCGTATGGACCAGCTGGACGTCGACTCGATCACGCGGACGATCGACGACCTCCTCACGAGCGTCGGACGCAGCGTGACGACGCCGTCTGGCTCGTTTGTGATGACATTTGATCGTCAATCGAAGCTCGCCGAGGCTGTGTATGAGCTAAGCCGTGGTGGGATAGCCATAGACGAGTATCGTCGCCAGCTGGACTGGGTTCGAGCTGACCTTGACGGCGGCGCAACGCTTCTGGTGCCGCGAAGCGATGGAGACCGTCCTCGGCTCAAGCTCGTCACCGAGAACATCATCTATCATTTGCGCGCGTTTCGTGACGAGGGCGTCGCCCTGTGGGACTTGGCCGTCTGCCAGAATATGGAAGTGCGTAACGATACCTTCCGGATCGGTGACGCCGAAGCACATCCTTTGATGCACGCCGTGGTCGTCGCCGGAAATTCGCGGGAGGCGCAGGAGACACGCGCGCGCCTTGGGCCGGACTTGCTGGACTGGAGTGCCTTCTCGAATGACCAATCAGAGCAGGGTGCGGGGCCAGAAGTTGACGCAGTTCGTCGAGCCCTCCTGCTCGTTCAAATCGTAGAAGGTGTGGTCAAGGCCCTCGAAGTTTTGCCGGTTCAGGTGCTTGGCCAGGGCCGCCAGAATGGGCGGGCCTATGTCGATGTCCGAGCAGAGCCGAACAGCGACCGGGACCGCATTGCAAAGCGCGTCGGTTTGTTGCAAGGCGGCAATGCCCTCAAACGGCTATTCGAGGAAGAGCACCGCGATGCCGAGGCACAATGGCGCTTGAGCCAGGCGCCGAGCTTGGGTGCCAGCCAGGACAGCGACGTCGTCGCCACGTTCGTCGACCTTGTGGAGCATCGTGGTCGACGAGCATATCGGTTCGAGCTCGACGATGCCTTGCCTGAACATCGTCCCTTGTTTCTTCGCATGGCGCGCGACACAGGCACCGAACAGGTCATCGCGCGCCGGCTCCGCAACATCAAGGCGATCGATACGCGCATCGATCTTGCCGAAATGTTGGCGGATCCCTGGCGCGTGCGACGATCAAGCCGAGAGGAGCTTAGCGAGAAGGAGCGGCAAGATCAGGCATTTCTCGATTTGGACGGGCCAAAACGCGAGGCACTGGTGGGTCTGTGGTCGACCCTGCCCTCGTTCTTCGTTGTCGGTCCACCGGGCGTCGGCAAGACCAAGCTTGCGACCGAAGTGGTTCGGCGTCGATTCCACAAAGATCGCTCGACCCGAATGCTCCTGAGTGCCCAGGGACATGACGCGCTCGATAACCTCCAAGCGAAGATCAAGGAGACCCTTGCGGGCACCGGCTTGACAGACGTCCTCGTTGTGCGGTCGACGACCCCCGAACGCCGCACGAGCAGCGATGAGGAAGTTCACCGAGCTGGATCGGCGTATCTCCATCGGCTTTCACAAAGCCGATTGGCCAGATCGGCCCCGGAGACGACGCGCGATCGCATCACTTCTCTTCGGGAAGCAGCAGCCCAGCTTGACACATCTAAGGACGGCGTTGGTCGCGAAGAAAGGAGCGGACTTGGAGCGGTGTCCAGCCTCGTGCTGGACGCGGCAAACATCGTCATCTCCACGGCGAACTCATCCGATGTGGAGCGACTGGTGGAGGCGCGCGAGCAATTCGACTGGGTCATCGTCGAAGAGGCAGCCAAGGCGGTTGGACCGGAGTTGGTAGGCCTGCTGATGCTCTCCGGACGACGCCTCCTCATAGGGGACCACCATCAGCTACCCCCTTTCGACGCCGATCGCCTTGTGAAAATTCTCGGCGATCATAGCCTGGTCACCCAGGCGATGGAGGTTGCACAAGAAATGATCGGGCCCCTCCTTCGCGATGGTGAGCTTGAAGAAATTCAAGCCGTAGGTAGGGACGCGGCGGCGTTTCGAGATCTGTCAGCGTTGGCATTGCGCCTACTTGAGCCGTTTCGGACAGTCGTCGAGGATGACGAGCGTCGGAGCATCGGAAATCCGTCTCACCGATCGATTGCGGCGACTCTCACGGAGCAGCGCCGGATGGACCCTGCGATCGCGACGGTCGTGTCCAAGGCATTCTATAAAGGGCGTCTCACAACTGAGCCACAGCGTGCACGAGCCGCGGAGATGGACGCCCCGCCTTTCACCCAGCTGGGGGCCCTGCCCAACTCGCCTATCGTCGTCGTTGAGTTCCCGCATGTAAGCTCGACGGGACGCGCCGAAGCCCTGGAGCAAAATCGTCCGCGGTGGCACAACCCCTCCGAGGTCGAGAGCGTGGTCGACGTCCTGCGCTCACTGCGGGCGCGAGAGGGGACGAAGCCGCCGACATTGGCAGTTCTCTCGCCGTATAACGCCCAGGTCGACAAGCTGCGCCAGCGGATTCAATCCCTGCGATCCGGAGCCCTTTCGCATCTTGGCGCGTTTGCATCCGTTCTCAGCAATGGTGCGTTTGTCGGGACTGTCGATGCCTTTCAGGGCAATGAGGCGGACGTTGTGGTGCTCTCGCTGGTTCGGAACAATCCGATGACCGGCGGGCGCGCGCTCGGGTTTCTCCGGGATCGGCGGCGCATGAATGTCGCGCTGAGCCGGGCGAAATCGCAGCTGATCATTGTGGGAAGCCTGGCTTTCCTGAAGGAAGCTGTCAGGGGTGTAAACCCGGATGAAGAGACGCATGACCTCTCCTTTCTGACGGAGATGATCGACGCGATCGAAGAGCTGAAGGGCCAACGGCGCCGTGAAATACTGTTGGCGACGGAAGTAGCGCCGTCGTCGCTCCGGAGGCGATCGTGAGCCTGATGATCGCCATTCCGGTGTTTCGCATCGCCTGCAAGGTAGGAATTGATCGGGGCCGGGCCTGGAGCGTGATCGACGAAACGGTGCTTTGGGCGGTCACGCGTCAATCGAAGTCGATCGCCTCACTGGCGGAGGAAGCTGACCTGCCTCGGCAGATCATCGTGGCCTCGATCGCGCGCCTGATGCGCTTTCGATTGGTCGAAGTGGTCGTCACAGACGGCGGTGTCGCGTTTCGGGCGAGTCCCTATGGATTCAAGACCATCAGCAGTGGGGACGCCCTTCCTTTCTTCCCCAAGCGCCTGTCGCGTTCTGTGAGCTTCGTGATCGAGTGGGCGACGGGCGACTTCTTCCAGACGCGCGAGATCAAGCTGTTGTCGCCAAACAGGCTGGACCTTGCGCGCCGAGTTGAAAATGAAGTGCGCGTGATTTCGGTCGAAGGCGGCGGCCCATCGATGACACCGGAAGCCAACCTGAACCGTCTCTCCGAGATTGCGGCTCGCGGTTGGGACGAACAGGTCGCGGTCATCGACAGCCAGACCGCCACCCTGCATGACAACGAGTACATGGCATTGCGGGTGATCGACGGGGTCGTGTTGGGGTTGCCCGAGACCGCCGACCCGACGCTCCGGCGGCTCGTCGAGGACGCGGCGACTCTTCCGAGGGGCACAAATCAGGTGCCGGTTCCTTACGCCGGCGTACGCGAGACGCTCGACCCTGAGCCCACCGTTCACTCCTGCTCGTTCGATCCGTCCGATATCGTCATCGGCGGTTCGGCGCAACGCGCCTGCCTGGAAGACCTGATCGTAAAGTCGCATAGTCGGGTCATCATCCATTCGACCTTCCTCGACCCAAAGCGGTTCGAAGTTCTGATCGATCTGATCCGATCGGCCTGCCGTCGGGGCGTTCGCTTCGACCTGTTGTGGGGGGCTGAGAAAGACGAGGAAACCGAGCAGAGGAATGCTGTCGATGCAGCAAAGATTGCCGCTCTCGTTCGCTCAGATAGAGATTTGGCCGGCCGATTTGTTACTCATATCCGAACCACAGGGTCGCACGCCAAGCTGATCCTGGTGGACACCGCAAACGACGGATGGATCGCTGGTGTTGGGTCATGCAACTGGCTCTCCTCCCCCTTTCAATCCGTCGAACTTACGGTCGTCTTGCGGGATCAGCATGCCGTCGCAGACGTCATGGTCGCATTTCAGCAAATGGTCGGTCGCCGCGGCTTGGCGGACGCGATTGCCAATGAGTTGGGGATCACGGCAAGGGACCTGCGTCGTGCTCCCGCACATCCCGGTAGTGCCACCGTCACGGTGGTGATCGGTGACGTTCACGATCGGCTGCTTCGAACGGCGAGCGGCCAAGCTGGCAAACGGCTCGTGATCGGCAGCAACCGACTGGGATCAACAGCGCGCCCGGGCGCGATCATGCAGGGCGAGGTCGCCGCCGGCCGGCCCGGCGTCAATGTGGTCATCCTCTACACGCAGACGAGCGGACCAATCAAGAACAGACATGGGCATGCGTTGGCGGAAGAAGCACGAGCAAACGGCGTAACGCTTGCGCGAACGCCAAAAAGACTGCCCTTGCACGGAAAGTTTGTCGCCTGGGATCAGGACGATGTCATTGTCACGAGCCTGAACTGGGCATCGGCGTCTAGTGATCCCGATTTCCCCTGGGGAGACATTGGCGTTCATGTCCATAGCGCGCGGATTGCGTCCGACGTGCTGGTCAGGCTCGAGGCCTTGTTCCCGGAGCTGACCGCAACGCCTGTTGAAGGCGCCTAGCTCGCAGGCCCCTAAGCCGATGCGGCTCGCGAGGGCAGCTTTGCTAGTCACAGAACAGGCGCATACGGACGCTTGCCCTGGCGCATGTCGTTTGCAGAGCATCCCAGTGCATTAGAAACTGCCTGAGGCGATTGGGCATCGGGTCTTTGTCGAGCGCATTGGCAAGCGCGGCACGCTCAATGGTGCGAGCCGCGACGATCCAGACTTCTCTGTCAAAAGAGGGATTGGCGGTGACCCGTACAAGCAGCTCGTTGAGCTGCGCCGCGGTCAAACCGTTGCCGTCCTTGAAGATCCTATTTCGTCCTTTCAAGGGGATGGTGTTCGCTTGGACAACCGACGTCCAGCGTTTGGCGTTCCATACCGTTGATGGCGTTCCCCGTGAAATGAACACCAGGCTGGCTTGCGCCTGCCGGCCAGACTCCTGCAGGCTGGTCACGCTATATCCTGAGCTTGAAACCTCTTTGCTCACCTTCGCATGAACAAAGGCGATCCGCTTGTCCATCTCGTCTATGCCAATGAAATCAGCCGTTTCTCGACTGTCGTCGTCACAGAGCCAAACCGGATAGCTGGCAATTGCTTTTGTCAGGTCGTCGTCTGCGATGCCAAGCGTCGCGAGCTTCTGTTCACATACTGCCGAAAAGAGCCCGAACACCGAACCCGCATACCACTTGTTCTTGGCCTTGTAGAGCTTCTCGCCCTTCTCCGACGAGATGCCTGAGAGCGAGTTCGCCGCGACTACGTAGTCCAGAAGGATCTCGTCGCCGATCGGACCATCGAGCACGCGTCGCAAATGGGCGGTCGAGCTGAAAATGAAGGGAAGCGCCAAAGCAATCGTTTCCGGTGCGACGGTGTGGAGTGCTGCGATGTTCACCCGCGCCATGTCCTGCATGCCGCCGCGGAGCTGGGCAACTGTAAAAGCCTCAGAGTCCAAATCACCTGCTCCGACGGAACCGATGGACAGCCTACCGCCGCTGCGTTCGCGAAGCAGAGCACCCAAGTACTCAACTGCTAAGACCGTCGGAAATCCCGCCTCTTCCGTGTCCGACGATTGGAAGTCTCGCGACGCAGCAGGGCTGCCGACCACTATCCCCAGTGCGATCGCCACCAGCGCAAGCCTTCGCGTCGACGTAATGGCGCCATGGATCTGCATGCCTGAATCAACGTTTGGCTGGCTGTATCCGCACGTGCATTCTGACGCGACAAATCGCGCTGCACGTCAAATGCGGCACATGGCGAAAGGTTGCCTAGGCTGATGGGCCTGCTCAACGACTACCTGACCGAGATGTGGCGCATCGCGCTGGAGCATGCCGCCACGATCCACCAGGTTTATCGGCGACGCCATCCTTGCCTTCTTCGCAGGACCGGCAGGTATTCAAGACACTGGCGACCGCATCGGGAAGGAAGAACGAACAAACTTGCCCCAGCAATCGCCCCTGGCTGCGTCGCTCGCTGCATTTTCTGGTGCGTGGGCTCGCGAATATTACATCGGCGGCTCGATGCAGAAATCGACATGGAGATCGTCGCCAACTATTTGATCGGCATCGATATGGCGCCGATGACGGCCGGAATGGCGCATGGCCCAGACGTCATCCACCTTGAGGCGGATGTCCCTGCGACGGCGGAGAACGCGAATGGCTATCCCGACGGCGCATGGATTGCCTACCTTCAGTGCGATAAGAACCTCAACGAGATGCCACTCAAACCGCGACGTTGTCGATCAGCCGCGTGCGGCCAAGTCGGGCCGCCGCTGCAATCCGCGCCTGGCCGGCGACACGTTCGATCGGCGCGAGGCTCTCAGCATCGACGACATCGAAGTACTCGACCTTGTCGAAACCCGCGGCACACAGCGCGTGCGTCGACTCCGCGGCCGCGTTGGCGCACGGCGTGCGGCCGTCCCGTACTTTGGCCGCGAGCGCGGTGAGCTCGCGATACATCGCAATGGCGATCTTGTGTTCTTGGGGCGAGAGGTAGCGGTTGCGCGACGACATGGCGAGCCCATCGGGCTCGCGGATAGTCGGCATCCCCACGATCTCGATGGGCATGGCAAGGTCGCGCGCCATGCGCTTCAGCACCTGGAGCTGCTGATAGTCCTTCTCGCCGAAATAGCCGCGGTCGGGCATGGCCATCATCAGGAGCTTGCATACGACCGTGGCGACGCCCTGGAAGTGGCCGGGCCTGAAGGGCCCGCACAGCCCGTCGGTCAGGTCGGCCACCGTCACCGTCGTGAGCTGCGGGCCAGCGTACATCTCCCCCACACCAGGCGCATAGGCGATGCGGCAGCCCGCCGCCTCGAGCTTGGCGAAGTCGCCCGCTTCGTCGCGCGGATAGGCGGCGAAATCCTCGTTCGGTCCGAACTGCGTCGGATTGACGAAGATCGAGGCAACCGGCACGTCGCCGCGATCGAGCGCACCCTGCACCAGGCTGGTATGGCCCGCGTGCAGCGCGCCCATGGTCGGGATCATGCCGATGGTGCGGCCGGCGGCCCGGAACTCGCCGACCGCGCGGCGCAGATCCGCAACGGTCCGCACGACAGTGAGAGCTTTCATGCCGTCCGTCCTCGTACACTAAACCCGTAGGGACATGCTGCTCGGTCTTCTCGCCTAGCCCGTCCGAAGACGATGTTAGCTCGCCACGTTGCCGCCCCTTGGTAGCAACGCGCCGGACGAGGATGGGGCCCCGGAGGTGAGGACGATCCCCTCATACCCATTCTGCGCGACTTCGGTGATGCGGGCCACGTACTTCGGAGCGCCACCGTTGTAGACGAAGTAGCGGATCCTGCCGTGCTCGTGGCCGGGAACGTTCGAGTTGTAGCCGGTGAACCAGGACTTGGCTTTCCGCATCAGCATCGTCGCGTACATCTGCGTGACGTGGGCGGTCCAGCTTTGTTCCGCCTCGCGCGTCGCCTCGGCGCGCATGTAGCCGTGCTCCCACATGTACTCGAGCAGGTCGGTGCACCAGTTGACGCCAGTCTCGATGCCACGCGGATAGTTGGTCGAGGCGGAGCCGCTCTGCGGCCCGGCCGGCATCACAAGGTTCGGGAAGCCGTGGATGAGCATCCCGAGAAACGTCGACGGTCCGTCCTTCCACTTATCGCACAGCGTCTCGCCATCGACACCCCGGATGTCGATGTGATCGAAGGCACCGGTGATCGCATCGAAGCCCGTGGCGTAGACGATGATGTCGAAGTCGTAGTCGCGCTCGGTGGTGCGCAGGCCGGTCTCGGTCACGCGCACGATCGGCGTCTCGCTGATGTCGACGAGATTCACGTTGGGCCGGTTGTAGGCCTCAAAGTAATGGGTCTCCATCGGGACCCGCTGGACACCAAAGCCGTGATCCCGGGGGATCAGCTTCTCCGCGACCAGGGGGTCCTTCACCCGCCTGCGGATGCGGTCCGCGATATGTTCGGAGAACTCCGCGTTCGCTTCCTCGTTGGTGAAGATCTCGCGGAAATTCCGCAGCCAGATCGCGAAGCCGGGTTGGTCGTAGAGCCGGTCCCAAAGCTTCAGCCGCTCCTCGCGCGAGACCTCGTAGAAGCCGCGCCGGTCCGGCTCGTGCTCGAAGCCGCCCGGGGTGCGCGCGCAGGTCGCGAAAATCTCGTCATAGCGCGCGCGGATATCGGCCATCTCTGCTTCGGAGACTGGCCTGTTGTTCAGCGGGGCGCTCCAGTTGGGCCGTCGCTGGAAGACCGTCAGTTCGCCGACCTTGTCGGCGATTTCGGCGATCACCTGAATGCCCGTTGCGCCGGTGCCGATGACGGCGACCCTCTTGCCGGCCAGCTCGACCGGTTCGTGCGGCCAGTAGAACGTGTGGAACGAGTGGCCCTTGAAGCTGTCCATGCCCTCGAATCGCGGCAGGGTCGGAATCGACAGCAGGCCCAGCGCCATGATCACGAACCGGCAGGTGACTTCACGTCCGTCCGCGATTTTCAGCCGCCAGAGATTGTGCGCCTCGTCGTAGTGCGCCGCCTCCACCTTCGCGTTGAACTGCATGTATTTGCGCAGGTCGAACTTTTCCGCGACATAGTTCAGATAGCGCAGATTCTCCGGCTGGCCCGAGAACCGCTCCTTCCAGTGCCACTCGTTCAGCAATTCCTTCGAGAACGAGTAGCCATAAGTGTAGCTCTCCGAGTCGAAGCGGGCACCGGGATACCGGTTCCAGTACCACGTCCCGCCGAGATCCGGCGCGGCCTCGAGCACCGTTGCGCGCACCCCGAGGTCGGCCAGCCGCTTGATCTGATAGATGCCGGCCACGCCAGCACCGATGACGATAGCCTCATAGTCCGGTTCGTTCCTGTCCCTCATGCGCCACTCCCGTTCCGCCGCGTTGACAAAATCGACGCCGCTACTTCGGCGTCACGCCACCGGCGCGCCTTGCCGGGTCAGCCTGAACCCTTCGTACCCGCTCGCGGCGACGGCGTCGCAGCGCCGCTTGTAGGCGTCGAAGCCGCCGACATAGGGCATGAACACCCGCGGCTTGTCCGGGATGTTGGCCCCGAGATACCAGGAGTTGGCGAGCGGATAGAGCGTACTGTCGGCCACGGCATTGACGTGCTGCACCCAGGCGGCTTCGGCTTCGACCATCGGTTCGATGCGATCGAGGCCATGTCGGCGCATGTGATCGAGGCAGCCGGCGATCCAGTCGGTGTGCTGCTCGATCGAGGCGATCATCTGCGTCTTCACGCCAGGGCTGCCAGGGCCGGTGATGATGAGCATGTTGGGGAAACCGGCAACCATCAGCCCGAGATAGGTCAACGGGCCACCGGCCCATCTGTCCGCCAGCGTGGCGCCGTCGGTGGTGCGAATGTCGATCTCGCGCAACGCGCCCGTCATGGCATCGAAGCCGGTGGCGAAGACGATGGTGTCCAGTTCGTACGCCACGCCGCTGGCGGTACGCAGGCCGTTCGGTGTGATCTCCCCGATCGGGTCGCTGCGCACGTCGACGAGCGTGATGTTGTTGCGATTGTAGGTCTCGTAGTAACCGGTATCGAGGCACAGCCGCTTGGTTCCGATCGGATGGTCCTTCGGCGCCAGCAGTTCAGCCGTCCTGGGGTCCTTGACGATGCTGCGAATCTTCTCGCGCACGAACTCCGAGGCCGTGTCGTTGGCCTCCTTGTTCACCAGCAGGTCGGTGTAGCTGTAGAGGAAGCTGATGCTGCCGCCTTCCTGCCACTTCGCTTCATAAGCGGCGCGGCGCTCCGCGGGTGTTGCTTGCAGCGCCGACCTGGTCGGCTTCGGATAGCCGGCGATAGCGAACGGTGTGTCGTAGGCGGCGCGCCGGCGGGCCGGATACTCGGCCTTATGGCGGCGCTCGCGCTCCGGATCCATCGGCGCGTTGCGCGCCGGCAGGCTGAAGTTCGCCGTGCGCTGGAAGACATGCAGGTGACTCGCCTGCCGGGCGATGATCGGAATCATCTGGACGCCCGACGAGCCGGTGCCGATGACGCCGACTCGCTGGCCGCTGAAATCGACGCCCTCGTGCGGCCAGAGCCCGGAGTGGTACCACTTGCCCCGGAAGTCGCGCAGGCCCCTGAATTCGGGCACGCGCGGCGTCGAGAGATTGCCAGCGGCCATGATGCAGAAATGCGCCCGCACGACGTCACCCCTGTCCGTCGTCAATGTCCAGTCGTTGGCTTTGCTGTCGAACAGCGCGGACATCACGCGGGTGTTCAGTTGCACATCGCGGCGCAGGTCGAAGCGATCGGCAACGTGGTTGATGTAGCGCAGGATTTCTGGCTGGGTGCCGTAGCGTTCCGGCCATTTCCACACCTGCTGCAGGTCGTCGGAGAAGGAATAGGAGTACTCGAGGCTTTCGACGTCGCAGCGCGCGCCCGGATAGCGGTTCCAGAACCAGGTGCCGCCAATGTCCGACCCGGCCTCGAAAGCGCGCACGCGCAGGCCCATGCCGCGCAGGCGGTGGATGGCGTACAGCCCGGCCAATCCGCCCCCGACAATGGCGACGTCGAGCCGGGTCAAGATACGCCCATCAGGAAGGGTCGACGCGTCGGGCATGCTGGATCCTCCGAAGGTTACAGTCCGCGCATCACTGCGTTTGCGGGACTGCATATGAACGATCATTCATTAGAATTTATATTAGCGCCTACAGCGAGGTGGTGCTATTCGGCTGACGCATGGCAGCACAGCGCGATGTTGCGACGGGCGCCACGAAACGCGAATTATTCGACGATCCGGAAATCGTCGTGCAACCGTCGCAGCGCAGCCGCCGTCGTCGCCGATCAGGTTGGACGGCGGCAAAGGCGGTGGGCCTTGCGTCCAATATGATGCAGCGCGCCGGTCCGTGCGATGTGGTTAGTGCGATGTAGTTGAGGTCGTGCCCGGCGGGCGCGAACGCCCCCTCTTGCCCCCAACCCGTCATGCGCCCGTAGGCAAGTCGCGGAGCGTGCGCGAGGCATTCCTCAGGCCCGAGGCCGAGCCGCTTGGCGACACCGGACCGGAGACCCTCGATCAGCGGCCACCAGCCGCAGCGCGAGTCCGCGTGCGGGCGGCAGCTTGAGGTCGAGCGCGAGGGCGCGCCGCCCGCGCAGGGTGAGTTCGTACTTGAACGGCTGGCGCATGCCAGTTCGGGCGGATCCGGCCGGTCGATGCGCAGCACGGTCGCGTCCGTGTCGGCCGGCAGCATCGCCGCCATCGGCCCCGGGCCAATGCCCCCAAGGTCAACCCACCTTCAAACCGGCCAGCGAACCCATAATCTTCTCCCGTGCTTCGCACAGCTCCCGCCGGCCAGCGCCAATGGACGAGATTACGAGCGACGTTCGGCAGGAACCCACGCAGCGGGCGTCTCGCAGTGACGCCGGGGCCTTTGACAGCGACCGCACGCCGCGTTCAGCATACCGAACAAGCTGCCAGATACGGCACACCACGCAGCGGCCAGTCACAACGAGGAGGAAACGGGCGTGTCCTTTACCCTGACCGAGGAGCAACTCCAGGTCCGAGACTTGGTGCGTCGCGTCGCGCGCGAACGCGTGGCGCCGCGCGCTGCGGCCATCGACGCCAGCGGCGAATACCCGCAGGACATGTTCGACCTGCTGCGCGAGCTCGGCTTGTTTACTCTGCCCTTCCCGCCCGATTATGGTGGCTCGGGCAGCACGCTCGCGGGCTGCCTCGCGGTCGAGGAGTTGGGCCGGGTCTGCTACAACACCGGCTATCTGCTGGTTGTGCAGTGGGTACCGCTCGGCACCATCCTTGCCGGCGGGACGCCGGAGCAGAAGGCGCGGCTGCTGCCCGGCCTCGCCTCTGGCGCGCTGCGAGCCGCCTTCTCGCTGACCGAGCCGCAATCCGGCTCCGACGTTGCCGGCATCCGCACTCGCGCGCGACCCGACGGCGACGGCTTCGTGCTGAACGGCGGCAAGATCTGGTGCACCAACGCCGCGGTGTCGGACTTCGTTCTGGTCGGCGCGCGGCTCGAGCGCGATGACAGCCCGGCCGAGGTCAATTTCTTCATCGTCGAGCGCGACCGCCCGGGCTTCCGCGTCGACCGCAAGGAAGAGAAGATGGGCGCCCGCGGTGTCCCTTCCTCGGCGCTGTTCTTCGACGACGTGCGGCTGCCGAAGGAGAACCTGCTCGGCGGTGGCGCGGGCGGCTTCCGCTCGGTGATGGAGGCGCTGAACAAGTCCCGCCCTATCGTCGCCGCCCGCGCGGTCGGGCTGGCGCAAGGCGCGATGGATCACGCGATCGAGTTCGCCCGCGGCCGCCGCGCCTTCGGCGAGACCGTCTCCAACTACCAGGGTATCCGCTGGATGATCGCCGACATGGCGATCCAGATCGAGGCGGCGCGGCAGCTCACTTACGCGGCTGCGGCGGCGGTGGATGCCGGTAAGACGGGCGCTGAGATGGCGAGCCTCGCCGCCTCGGCCAAGTGCTTCGCCAGCGACGTAGCGATGAAGGTGGCCACCGATGCGGTGCAGATATTCGGTGCCTCCGGCATCTCGAACGAGTTCCCGATCAACCGCTATTTTCGAGATGCGAAGGTGGTGCAGATCATCGAGGGAACCAACCAGATTCAACGCAATATCGTGGCGCGCAACCTCATCGGCAAGGCGGAGTGACGAGCATGGCGAAGGACGTGGGCGGGCTGCCCTATGTGGGGCTGGCCCTCTGCTACGAAGAACTGACGATTGGGCGACGCTTCCGCACCATCGGTCGTACGGTGACCGAGGCCGACATCGTGAGCGTCATCAACCGCACCGGCATGGCCGAGGTGCTGTTCATGAACCTCGACTTCCTCATCCGCGAGAGCGACATCAAGGGCCGCGTCGCCCCCGGCGCGTTCGGTCACACCTTCGCCGATGGATCGCCGATGCAGGCCACCATGCAGCACACCGGCTTTGCCTTCCTCGGCACGGACCTGAAGACCGAGAACCCGCTCTTCGCCAGCGACACCATCCATGTCGAGGTCGAAGTGATTGAGGCGCAGCTGTCGCAGAGCCGCCGCGGACCCGTGCGCACGCGCAACCGCGTCGTCGGCAGGACGGCACCGTGGTTGTCACCTACACGCCGTTGCGCATGGTCAAGTGTCGTAGCGCCGGTGGGGCCTGAGGCATGAGCGAGGCCGGCGGCGGGCCGCTGGCCGGCGTCAGGGTGATCGACCTGACGAGCGCCGTGCTCGGCCCGGTGGCGACGCAGATCCTCGGCGACATGGGCGCTGAGGTCGTGAAGGTAGAGCCGCCGCAGGGCGACACCATGCGCCAGGTCGGCCCGACGCGCGGGCGCGACATGGCGGTTATGTTCCTCAACATCAACCGCAACAAGCGCAGCGTCGTGCTCGACCTGAAGCGGGAACAGGCGCGTCGTGCGCTGCTGCGGCTGATCGACGGCGCCGACGTGCTCGTGCACAACATGCGGGTCGGCGCCGCCGAGCGGCTCGGCCTCTCCTATGCCGCGCTGGCGCAGCGCAACCCGCGGCTCATCCACGCCAGCGCCACCGGCTTCCGTAAGGATGGGCGGCATCGAGACCGCCCGGCCTTCGACGACGTGATCCAGGGCATGAGCGGCCTCGCCGCGCTCAACGCCATGCGCGACGGTGGCGAGCCTCGCTACGTGCCGAGCGCCATCGCTGACAAGTTCTGCGGCCATGTCCTCGCCTCCGCCGTCGCTATGGCGCTCTACCGGCGCGAGCGCACCGGCCGCGGGCAGGAGGTGCATGTGCCGATGCTTGAGACCATGATCTTCTTCAACCTCGCCGAGCATCTCTGGGGCGGGGTGCTGGACGACCCGTCCCTCGGCCTCGGCTACGGGCGCATGTTCACACCCTATCGGCGGCCCTTCCCGACCAGCGACGGGCATTTGTGCCTGATGGCCAACTCCGACGACCAGTGGCAACGGCTGCTGGTCGCGCTCGGGCGGCCGGACCTCGCTGAGGATCCGCGTTTCGCCCGCCTCGCGCAGCGCGCGCTCAACATCGGCGCCCTCTATGCCATCGTCGAGGAGTTGATGCGCACCCGCAGTACCGCCGAGTGGCAGGCGCGCCTCGATGCCGCCGACGTGCCGAACGGGCCGGTTCACGGCCTCGCCGACCTGCTGGAGGACGACTACCTCGCAGAGACCGGCTTTTTCCGGCGTGTCGAGCACCCTTCAGAAGGGCGGATGCTGGTGACGGCAGTGCCGGTGGATTTCTCCGAGTCGCCCGGCGCGGTGCGCCTGCTGCCGCCGCGCCTTGGCGAGCACACGGGGGAGGTGCTGCGCGAAGCGGGGCTGCCGGAGGCAGAGATCTGCGATCTCATCGGACGGGAAACCAGCGGCGGCCAATGACACGCGGCCGCCAATGCGGGGAGGCCGGCGCGCAACAGGGAGGGAAGTGTTCAGGCGCCGTTCCTCGAGCTGCGGGAAGTAGTGATAGACCTTCTCAGGGTCGTCGGCGATCTGGCGGCGCTTACGCGTGGATGAAGGCGCCGATCAGCAGGTTCTCCTCGACCGTGAGATGGCCGAAGCAGTGGCGGCCCCCCATCACCTGGATGACGCCGCGCCGCGCCAGGTCGTTGGGCGTCAGCCCGTCGACGCGCTCGCCGCGGCACAGGATCTTGTCCTTGGTGACCTCGCCACGCTCGGCGAGGAACAGATTCAAGATAGCCTTCAGGGTCGTCGACTTGCGCATTCGCGCAAGCGGAGCTAGCGCGTCCGGCAACTCAGCTTCGCGATGCCGTGGTTCAGGCGGCCTGGCCCGGGACCAGGTAGGGCAGGGTCAGACCTTCCTTCACCGTCTCGAACGCGACGCGTACAGGCAGGCCGATGCGCAGATCCTCGAGCCGAGTCCCGCGCAGCTGCGCGTTCATGCGCACGCCTTCCGCCAGGTCCACGGTGGCGAGGGTATAGGGCAGATCATCGCGGAAGCCGGGATGGAAGGGGTGGTGTGTGACCGTCCAGCTATGCACCGCACCGCGACCGGACGATTCGATCCACTCCACCTCCATGGAATGGCAGACAGGACACATCGGCTGCGGGTAGTGCCGCATCCTGCCGCAGCTGCGGCACCTCTGCAGCAGCAGTTTGTGCTCGTTCAGCCCTTCCCAGTACGGGGCGCTGTGCGGCGTGGGCTCGGGTACAAGCTTATTGTATGTCTCGGTCGCGCTCATCATCCCCTCCGCATGATGGCGACGGAACCGTCGCCCATGTCGCCATAGCCGGTGACGAGACCGACCTCGGCTCCGGCCACCTGTGCCTTCCCGGCCTCGCCGCGAAGCTGGCGCACCAGCTCCGTGATGTGGTTCATCCCGACCATATGCGCCTGTGAGAGCAGACCACCATGCGTGTTCACCGGGAGCTTTCCGCCGAGGCGTATGGCGCCACTTTCGACGAAGGGGCCGCCTTCCCCCTTCTTGCAGAATCCGAGATCCTCCAATTGACAGAGCACGATGTAGGTAAAGCAATCGTAGATCTCCGCGACGTCGATGTCGGCGTGGGTCACGCCAGCCATGTCGAAAGCACGCGCCGCCGCCTTGGCGAGGCCGAGGCGCGTTATATCCGGACGTTGTGTGATCACGCTCGGCGAGTCGGGATGCCCTTCGGCGATACCCATAACCATGACCGGCGTCCTGCGCAGACCGCGGGCGCGCTCGATGCCGCTGACAACGATGGCGCAGGCACCGTCGCTCTCCAGGCTGCAATCCAGCAGCCGGAGCGGATCGGAGATCATGCGCGAGACTTGGTGGTCCTCGATGGAAATTGGTTTCGTCATGATCGCGTTGCCATTGAGGATAGCGTTGGCGCGCGTCGACACGGCGATCTCGCCGAACTGGCGGCTAGTCGTGCCGTAGAGCTCCATGTGCCGCCGCGCCATCGGCGCATAGAGCTGCGCCGGCGCGATGGCGCCGAGCGGCATCTCGAACTCCCCCACCAGCCGGAACTGCGGCATCTGCTGCACTCGGGCGCCGATGCGACCCTGGGAGGCGCCATTCCGACCTACCGGGATCAGCACATGATTGCAGATCCCGGCCGTGATGGCGGCAGTGGCGCACTGGACCGCGGCGACACAGCTTGCTCCGCCGAGCGGCGTGGTGGCGGAGAAGCGGAGATCGCCGATGCCGAAATTGGTGACGAGCTCCTCGGCAACGACAGCACTCCCGTAAGGGATCACTCCATCGATGTCGGAGGGACGGAGCCCCGCGTCCTCGATCGCCCGGAGCGACGCTTCGAGCTGCAACGATACGACGCTGCGACCCGACTCGCGGGAATAAGCGGTCTCGCCCACCCCGGTGATCGCCGCTTTCTCCCGCATTGACATGTGCTCTTCCCCTCCTGTTGCTCTGTCGCGTTCAGGCTCCGATCCAGCCCTGCGCCACCGCTGCGTCGTGCCGGCACCGCTCGGAAGTACCCAGCACCTGCCGGTCGAAGGTGATGCGCTTGAACTGGAAATGCAGGCCGAGCAGGTCGGTGAAGCCCATGCCGCCATGAACCTCGGTGGCCAGCCGGGCTACCTCGCGCGTGACCTCGGCCAGGTGCGCCTTGGCATGGTTCGCCGCAATCGCGGCTTCCTCCAGGATCGCATCCTGCGCATAGGCCGCGTACCAGACCATGGCGCGGCACGGCTCGAGCATGGCCGCCATGTCCGCGCACATGTATTTCACTCCCTGAAAGCTGCCGATGACCCGGCCGAACTGTACGCGCTCCTTGGCATAGGCGACGGCGCGGTCGAGCATGGCCTGCGCCGCCCCCAGCATGTCGGCCGCCAGCATCACCCGGCCCGCGTCGCGGACGCGCGCCGCCACCTGGAGCGGAGCATTGGACGCCTCCAGCACCTCGACGGCCGGCGTCTCCGCAAGGTCGAGGTCCACAAGCGGCCGTGTGCGATCGACGCTGCGACGCAGGGTGGCAGTGATGCCCGTTGCGTCAGCGTCGAGCAGCGCGGCGCGGCCATCCGCGAGGTAAACGAGGAAGTGTGTGGCGCCGCCGCCATCCAAGAGCCCATCCACTGCGCCGGAAAGCCGCCCGCCCTGGAGCCTGAGCGCAGCTCGACCGGTTTGCCCCGACAGCCCGCCGAGGCCAACGCCAATCCGCGTCTCGCCAGCGGCGATCCGGGGAATCCAGATCCGTCGCTGCACATCATCAGCGGCTGCCTGGAACGCCCGGACTGCCATCACCAGGGAGGCCGCGAAGGGCGTCGGAGCGGCGTGGAAACCCAACGCCTCGGCAACCAGCGCCGCGTCGAGAAGGCTGAGCCCGGCACCGCCATATTCCTCTGGCACCAGCATCGCATGCAGGCCGAGCTCGCCGAGCCCTTTCCACAGATCTGCATCGAATCCGTTGCCAGGTTCGGCCAGCCGGCGCAGGACGTCGGGGGGCAGCCGCGCTGACAGGAAACCCCTGAGAGAATGGTCGAAGAGCTTCTGATCTTCGGTCAGTCCGAAACGCATGTTCAGGCTTCCCCCGCTTTCGGTTCGCGCGGCAAGCCAAGTCCGCGCTCTCCGATGATGTTCTTCTGGATGTTCGAGGAACCGCCACCGATGATCAATCCGATGTCGTACATGTAGTCGATGTGCCAAGTGGTGGCCGGGTCATCCTCCGCCGCCTCACCCTGAGGCTCGTAGGCGAGCCCGGCGGAACCCAGCACGTCGACCGCCAGGGAGGTCAGCCGGTGCGCGAGCATCGTGCCGTGATACTTCACGATCAGGCGTCCGAGGCCTGAATCGACTCCCTCCGCCTGATCGGTCAACAGACGCAGATTGTGGTAGCGGGCCGCCATCACCTCGCCTTGCAGTCGCAGCAACCTGTCGCGCCATTCCGCGCAATCCAGAAGGCGGGAGCCGTCCGATCGCGGCTCCTGCATCATCCGGCGAATGGCTTCGAGACGGTGCTGCAGCTTGTTGGCATCACCGAGAAGCAGCCTTTCGTATTTCAAGGTGATGTTGGCAACCCGCCAACCATCGCCGCGCCCCATCACGATCTGGTCCACGGGCACGCGAACGTCGGTGAAGAAGGTCTCGTTGAACTCCGCCCGTCCTGTCATGGTGCGCAGCGGTCGAACCTCGATCCCCGGCGTGTTCATCGGAACCAGAAGGTAGGACAGACCGGCGTGCTTCGGCTTGTCAGGCTCTGTCCGGCAGAGCAGGAACATCATGTCGGCATAGTGGGCCGAGCTTGTCCAGATTTTCTGGCCGTTGATGACAAACTCTCCGTCCTGCACCGCCGCGCGCGTGTGCGCGGCGGCGAGATCCGAGCCGGATCCGGGCTCCGAGTAGCCCTGGCACCAGATAACCTCGCCCCGAATGGTAGGACCGATCCAACGCCGTTTTTGCTCCTCCGTGCCGACCTCCAGCAGTGTCGGCACCAGCATGCTGATGCCCTGGTTGTGGATGCCCGGCGAAACGCCGCTCCGGCCGAACGCGTCGGCGATGATCGCCACTTCGATGAGATCATGAGGGGCGCCGAAGCCGCCATACTCACGTGGTATGTTTCGGCCGAAATAACCGGCCTCGAGCAGCAGCGCCTGCCACTCCAGAACCTTCCTGTCGGGTCGCTTGCGCCCGCCGCCAGACCGGGGCGCGCGGTCGCGGTGCCGGGCAATGAAGGCATCCACTTCATCGCGTAGTGTCCGATGCTTTTCAGTCAGTGTCAGATCCATGGACATCCTCGCTGTGCGACCCTCTCGCCGGCCCGCCTTGAACGAATACTCTTGCGCGCTCTGCCGCGAGGGATCTGGTTCCGGAACCCCACACTGTACGGACCTGAGCCCGGAGCACGCGCAGGCCCGCCAGGGCGTTTTCGGGCGCTACGAGCTTCGCGTGCCAGCATCGAGCTTGTGTATCCGCGCATTCTTGCCGGAGCCGCTCGACACGAGAAACTCTCCGGCGCCATACCCCGCTTCGATGGGAATACGGAGGAGCCGCCCACCTTCCGCCGTACTGGCTTCCGGCCGGACGGTGACGATCCGGGATGCCCGAGCGGCGCCGAGTGCTTCAGCCACGGTTCGGTGTTGTCCGACCTTTTCCAGGTTCAACCGCGTTGGAAACAGAACCGTGTGGCGGCCGGCATCGGCGTCCTCGCACGCTTGACGTGGTGTCACCCAGACGGAGTCGACCGATTCTCTACCGTCGTGCCGCAGTAGGTGATCGAGCGGTGCCTCGGCGAGGAAGAAGTGGGTATCGAACCGCTTGGGCATGTGCAGCGGCGTTATCCAATGGGCGAAATGCACGAGCCGGTCGAAGGCCGCAACCAGATCTTCCCGCTCGATCATATCGGCGAAGCTTAGACTGCCCGCCTCGATTGCCTGCCGGTAGGTCGCTCCCAACGCCTCCGCCCGGGCGCCGTCCAGCAGCGGCCCACGAGTGGCCGTTCGGGCGAACAGCACGCCGCATTCCTCGAAGGCTTCCCGCGCCGCGGCCGCCATCACGTTCAGCATCTCGTCGCTGATTTGGTCAGCACCGTCCGCCAAGCGGCGCCATCGGGGATCGGCGTCGCCAGCGCTCGCGGAGCCGCCGGGGAACACCAGGGCTCCTGACGCGAACTCAATCTCGTGATGGCGAACCACCATGAAAACTTCCAGCCCATCTGCGCCGTCACGCGCAAGCATCAGCGTCGCGGCGGTGCGCGGCGTCACAGGTTCGGTCACGAGCACACCTCGGCGTCGGAAGGATTGGGTCTGAACAGGTCAGCCATGGTGAGCCACGGCCGGGACCTGATCGCCGAGGGTGGCGGATAGTCTTTCAACCGCCTCGGCGTAGTCCTTCATGAAGTCATACACGACCGACCTGACGGATTGTTCCGTGTTCATCAGGCCGACGCACTGCCCGACAAAGTAGGCAGCGATCTGCTTGGCGCCTTCGTGACCCGCCTCTGCGAGCTTGTCCACCTTGGCCATCGCCGGGCGCGTAAGAATGCCTTGCAAAGGCATCGGCAGGGGATCGGGCGCCCCCTTGGCGCCCCATGCGTCCGACCAGGCGGACTGCAACTGCCGGGTCGGCTTGCCGGTCCTGCTGCGGGAACGCACCGTGTTGGCGGAGAACGCTTTCAGCATCTTCTCTTTGACGGCGGGCGTCGTTTCTGCCTCCGTCGTCGTGAGCCACACCGACCCGCACCAAACGCCGGCTGCACCCATCGCCATGCATGCGGCCATCTGGCGGCCGGTGGCGATCCCGCCCGCCGCCAGCACGTCGATGTTGTCGTAGTCCTGCACCGCCTCGATCACTTCGGGGACCAGCACCATCGTCGAGATCTCGCCGCAATGGCCGCCCGCTTCCCCGCCCGCGGCGACCAGGACATCGACGCCCGCCTGCGCATGCTTGACGGCGTGGCGCCTGGATCCGGTCAAGGCGCCGACGACGATACCCCGCGAATGCGCCTCCGAAATGATGGACGCGGGGGGCACGCCGAGCGCATTGACGAACATCTTGATCGGATACTGGAACGCGATTTCCAGCATCTTGGCGGCGCCGCTCTCGCGCATGAAGGACGAGTCACGATCGTCGTATTTGCCTGTCCAGACGTCGGAACTATCGATGCCGTGCCGTTCAAGCAGGTTCGCAACGAATTTGCGATGCTCCTCCGGGACACTCCCCTGAAGCTCCGCGTCGTCCGAGTCCGAGTCCTTGCCTACCATGTTCTGGGGAATCAGCAGGTCGATGCCGAACGGCTTTCCGTTGACACGCTCGTTGATCCAGTTCAGCTCGACAGCCAGCTTCTCCGGATTCAGGCCGACCGCTCCGAGGACGCCGAACCCCCCAGCATTCGTCACCTCGGCGACGACATCCCGACAATGCGAGAAGGCAAAAAGTGGGAACTCGATCCCAAGTTTCCTGCAGAGTCTCGAGTTCATCATTTCCTCACCCCATCTATTTCGTGAAATTGGCCGCCGTCCGTCTCAGCACATCTCCAGTTGCCGGTATCCTTCCGTTGCCACGGCGTTGGCCCTCGCGCGAAACGCGGGCGCGCTTCCGCTGTAGCGTGCAATGATCCGCGTCTGCTTGCCTTCGACGTTCTGGTTGATCCCGGTCATCCAACTATCGACGTCGTTCGAAAGCAGGCCTTCCCCAGCCTTGAGCACGAAGCTGGTCCAGTCCTCGACCGCCTCGGGCCGCGGTACGACATACGTGTAGCCATGTTGGCGCATGTACTGGATCAGGTTAGTGATCCAGAGGACGTTGTACTCGGCCGATCGCGGTATATTGCCGAGAGCCGTGTGCGGACCGATGCACATGAACATGTTCGGGAAGTCCGCGATCTGGACTCCCAGGAATGTTTCGAGCGCGGCCCGCCATTTCTCCTTGAGCTTTGCTTTGCTCGCGCCGCGGATGTCGATGCGCTCGAAGCTTCCGGTAATGGCGTCGAAGCCGGTGGCGTAGACGATCAGGTCGAAGGCGAAGTCGCGGTCTGCGAGCTCCAGGCCAGTCGGCGTGATACGCCGGATCGGATTCTCGAGAATGCTGACGAGTTCGACATTCGGCTGGTTGAACACCTCGTAGTAGCCGGATTCCTGGGGAACCCGCCGTGTGCCGAACCCGTGATCCTTCGGGATCAGCAGATCGGCGACCTTCGGATCATGCACCCGTTCGCGAATCTTGCGAGCGACGAATTTCGATACCTCGTCGTTGGCGGCACGATCCGTCATCATGTCCTTGAAGCCACCGACCCACATGGAGAAGCCGGGAGTCCCGTATTGTTTTTCCCAGAACGCCTCTCGTTCATCGGGCGGTAGATCGAAGGTCCGGCGACCATCCGGGGTGTGCAGGAATCCAGCCGAGGTCTGTTCGCAGAGCTGGAACATCTCAGGATACCACGCGCGCAGCCGCTTCATTTCGTTCTTGGAAATTGGCCGGTTGTGCAACGGCTTGCACCAGTTCGGGCGGCGCTGAAACACCGTGAGGGATTTCGCCGTCTTGGCGATCTCCGTTATGACCTGAACGCCACTCGCTCCGGTGCCGATCACGGCGACCCGCTTGTCCTCGAAAGTCACCGGATGTTTGGGCCACAAACCGGTATGATAAGCCTCGCCGGCGAAGCTTTCCCGTCCAGGGACTTTCGGAAGGGTCGGCGCGGAAAGCGGGCCGACCGCCGTTACGAGGAAGCGGCATGTGTGCCACGAACCGCCCTCCAACCGGACAACCCAGGAGCGGGAGTCATCGTGGTAATGGCACGCGGTCACTTTGCTCGCGAAGCTGATGCTGCGGCGGAGATCGAACTTGTCGGCGACGTGGTTCAGATATCGCTCGGTTTCCGGCTGTCCCGCGAAGTGTTCGCTCCAATCCCATTCGTCCAGCAGTTCCTGGCTGAAGGAATATGCGTACGAGTAGCTTTCGCTGTCGAAACGCGCCCCTGGATAGCGGTTCCAGTACCATGTCCCGCCGACGCCGGTGCCCATCTCAAACAGCCGCACATTCATGCCGAGGCGGTCGCGCAGGCAATGCAGCTGAAAAAGGCCGGATATGCCGGCGCCGATAATGATTGCGTCCCATTCCGGTATGGGCGCCGGATCTGCGCGACGCAACGTTTCAGATGTCTGGGTTTGCATTGATGGCGCTCCGGGGTCCGCGAGGTTGCGTTTGACGTGCGAATGGCCTAGCGGCGGAACATGACCGTGGCCCGTCCGGGCGTCATGATCTCGCCGGCCTCCGACTTGACGAACACCGAGATCTCCGCCTGGAGGTCGGCAGGCCTGACCGCCTCTATCCTTCCTCCGGAGATCAGCGTTTCGCCGAGGTAGCTTGCCCGCCGGTTCGAATACTCGAACTCGATGAGGTCGCCGTCATCACCCAGCCAGTTGATAACGGCTTGCGTGAGCCAGTCGCCTTGCAGCGGACCGTCCACCACGATCGCGGGATGCTTCTCCACCTCGGTGGTATAGCCGGCATCATAGTGGATGCGATGCGCGTTCCAGATCGCGGCATTATAGAGAAACAGGGATACGTTGGTCGGTGCATGACGACGCTCGGGCAGGCAATCGCCGACTTGGATGTCTTCGATACTTCGCATGGTAAGGTTCCTCAGCGAACAATGCGCGTTTGCACTTCTTCGGCCACCCGTTCTCCAGATTCGGTTCGCACGTCAATTGTATAGACGAGGAAAATCAGGTCGCCCTTCGAGCCCCGCTTTTCATAGATATCCGAGAGGGTGCGAACGGCCACGAGGACGTCGCCGGGCTTTATCCGGCGGAAATAGCGAGTCTTCGTGCCACCGGCCATGACACGCTTCAGCGGCAGGTCAGGCAAGAGCGAGGTCGTGGCGATGCCGTCCGGCCCCAGTTCGTTCACGGGCACGAGCGGACGAAGCGCGCCGAACAGAAACATCGGCGGAGCCTCATCCCCGTCGAGGAATTTCTTCAATCGCTGCTCCGTGGCGATCGAATACTTGATGATCTCGCGGCGGCTTACCTCGACCCGCATCGGCGGATCGGACGCGCCGATCATACCCCGTGCGTCGTCCGGTATCAGACCCATATCCCGATCTCGCCTACCATCCGTCTCTCGCCGAAATTCTGGTACGACAGATTTCTGGTTCATCCATGGCACCGTTCTCTATCCAAGCCGCAACAATCTGACGCTTTCGGAAAGCCGTCCCGCCGCAGATTGCATCGCGCGGCTGAGCGGCCCGAGAGCATCGTCGCCGAGGTCGTACGAATGCCCCGCGGCCGTCAGGATCAGCAGCAGCTCCCAGGAGGGGGACAGAACAGGCACCGAGACCTGCGTGATGCCTTGGAACATGGTTCCGCGATCCACCGCGAAACCAGATTGCTTCGCGTCCTTCACCCGCGCTACGAACTCGGGAAAGGAAGGCTTTCGGTACCACCTGACCTGCGCCAGGAGCGCCTCGAGCTCGGGTTCGGTGCTGTTTCCGAATGCAGCCATGATCACGCCCGATGCGCCAGCCGGGCCGGGATATTGGCGCCCGACCATCACGTATAAATCGTTGCGAAACGCGGTGCCGACCCAGTCCAACAGAAGCAGCGAGGAGCGGCCCAGGACCTTGGACAGGTACACCGACACGCCGTGTGCGTCGGAAAGCGCGTGCATCGGCGGGCGCGCCAAGTCCATCAGCCCGCTGCTCTGCAACACCCCGTACGCGAATTCGAGAATGCGCAGGCTCATCGAGTAGCTGCGCGTCGCTTCGTCATAGCCGACAAAGCCCTCAGCTTGCAGCGTGCGCAGGATGTTGTAGGCGGTGCCGCGATGCAGGCCCGCGGCGCGGGCGACCTCGCTGGCGTTCAAGGGCCGCTCGGAAGCATGCAGCGCCCGGAGGACACTCGCGGCCGCGACGATCGCGCCGACAGGCTTCCCGGGCGTTCCCGTGGTCCTACCGGTCGCCGCCGGTCCCCGGCGCCTCGCACCGGTCGGCTCGCCTTCGAGGTCTTTCGCTTGAAGCGTTCTGGTTGAGCTCGCCGGCTCCCGATCCATTCTTCTGACCTACCAAGCGCGTTGACGCATGCCGACGGGCATGATAGTCACGCGCTCTGTCGGCGCAATAGAAATCGTGTGTCTTCTATTGAAGACACCGAGGAACGATATGCCCTTAGATCCGCAGATCCAGGCATTGCTCGACAAAGGCACCGGTGTGCCCGCTACGCACACCCTGCCGGTCGACGTGGCACGCGCGCAGTACGAGGCCCGGATTGCTTTGATGGCGCCGCCGGCTGCGGTCGCCGACGTGTGCGAGCGGATGATCGACGGACCGGGCGGGCCGTTGCGACTGCGCATCTATAAGCCACTCGGGACCGGCCCCTTTCCGCTGCTCGTGTTCTTTCACGGCAGCGGCTTCGTGCTGTGCAGCCTCGACACGCATGACGGCATGTGCCGCAATCTGTGCGCCGGGGCGGCGTGTGTCGTCGTGTCGGTCGATTACCGACTGGCGCCCGAGCACAAGTTTCCCGCCGGAATCGAGGATTGCCTGCACGCTGTCCGCTGGGCGGCCGCCCACGCCTCCGAACTCGGCGCCGACCCAACGCGCGTCGCCGTCGCGGGCGACAGCGCCGGCGGCAACATGGCCGCGGTTGCCGCGCTCAGGCTGCGCGACGAAGGCGGCCCGGTCTTGTGCGCCCAGCTGCTGCTCTACCCGGTGACGGACTACCACACGCCCGGCACGCCTTCATACGAAGAGAACGCCGAGGGCTATGGGCTCAGCCGCGACACGATGAAGTGGTTCTGGGAGCACTACCTGAGCGATCCTGCCCAGGGGGCGCACCCGCATGCCTCGCCGCTCCGCGCCCGTGATCTGGCCGGCTTGCCGCCGGCGCTCGTCATCACCGCCGAATACGACCCGCTACGCGACGAGGGCGAATTATACGCGCAGAAGCTGCGTGCGGGCGGCGTCCGGACGGCGCTGAGCCGGTACGACGGTGTCAACCACGGATTCATGTTCTGGGTCGGCGTCGTCGACAAAGCCGGCGTTGCAATGAAGGAGACCTGCGCATGGCTGCGCGGCGCTCTTGCCGCTCCGCACCATTCCGGACCGATGTGCCGCTGATCGTCGCCCGCGAGCTCGGCCTGCGCTGACCGCAAGAGCGAAGGAGATCACATGACGTCAGCAGAGCAACCCGGCCGCGGCGGTCCCCTCGCCGGCATGAAAGTCCTGGAGTTTGCCGGCATCGGGCCGGCGCCGATGGGCGCCATGATGCTGGCCGACATGGGCGCCGAGGTGCTGACGATCGATCGCGTCGAGGCGGTCGAGCTCGGCAGCCCGCGGACACCGGGCTTCGACCTGCTGCGCCGCAACCGGCTGGTCACCAAGCTCGACCTCAAGAGCAAGGATACCCAGGCCTGCGCGCTCGACCTCGCGGCGCGCGCCGACGTGCTGATCGAGGGCTTCAGGCCGGGCGTCATGGAGCGCCTCGGCCTCGGGCCCGAACTCTGCCACGCGCGCAATCCGCGGTTGGTCTATGCGCGCATGACGGGCTGGGGTCAGAATGGCCCGCTCGCCGATCGAGCGGGGCACGACCTCAACTACATCGCGCTTTCGGGCGCGCTGCACGCCATCGGCCGCGACGGCGGGCCGCCGACGCCGCCGCTCAACCTAGTGGGCGACTTCGGCGGCGGCGCCCTCTATCTCGTGGTCGGCGTGCTTGCCGCCCTGCAGTCGCGCCACACGACCGGCAAGGGTCAGGTCATCGACGTCGCCATGGTCGATGGCGCCCTATCGCTGATGACGGCCTTCTACGGCAACTATGCCTCCGGCCGGATGTCGCTCGAGCGCGGCACCAACGTCGTCGACGGCGGCGCGCCCTACTACGACGTCTACCAGTGCGCCGACGGCGAGTACGTCTCGGTGGCCGCGATCGAGACGCGCTTCCGCCGCGAGCTCTACAAGCGGCTCGGCCTCGATCCCGACAGCCTGATCGGTCAGGACGGTGCGGCGCAGCGGCACGCGCTAAAGCCGAAGCTCGCCGCGATCTTCAAGCAACACACGCGCGCCGAATGGTGCAAGGTCTTCGAGGGTAGCGACGCCTGTTTCGCCCCGGTGCTGTCGATCGCCGAGACGGCGGCGCATCCGCACAATGTGGGGCGCGGCGCGCTGCAGGTGATCGATGGCATCGCCCAGCCGGCCCCGGCGCCGCGCTTCCAGGGCACGCCCTCGCCCGTGCCGCGGCCGCCGCGCCGTTCCGGCACCGACACCGACGACGTGCTGCCGCGCTGGGGCGTCGATGCCGACATGATCGGCCGCCTGCGCGCCGCCAACGTCCTCGCCTGAGCCAACGGAGCTGCCATGCAGCCTTACGCCACCTATCGCGATATCGGCGTGTCGCCGACCGCGTCGGATGACCTGCCGAGCTGGCCGAGTTCTCGCAGGTCGCCCGGTCCTGGCGCGGCCTGGCCCGCCGATGACTCGACACCCGCACCGTCGCGAACTGCTCCTGCCTGCTGGAAACGCCAGAGGGAGCCGTGTCATGACACTTAGGGATGCCAATAAGGTCGCTGGCTTCGCTGAGGACGATCTCACAGGTCTCACCGACGCTGTGTTTCACGATCTCCCAGATGCTGTGATTTGTGCTGACTGTGAGGGGCTTATTCGGTTCTGGAATGCCGGCGCGGAGCGCATCTTCGGCTTCTCGCGCGATGAGGCGGTTGGTCAGTCTCTCGAGATCATCATTCCCGAACGCCTCCGGCAGCGCCACTGGGACGCCTACCGCCGCATGATGGAGACCGGGCGATCCCGGCATCCGTCAAACGAACCCCTCTCGGTGCCGGCCCAGACCAAATCTGGGCAGACGATCTCCATTCACTTCACGGTTGCCCCGCTGCCCGGTCCGTACGGCGTAGTGGCGGGTATCGTTGCGGTGCTGCGCGACGCGACCGCGACGTTTCAGGAACTCAGGAGACTATGTGCGGACGAACGCGGGATGTGATCCCAATAAACTCATGCCGCGCGCCCGACGAGACAATATCCGTCGCGAATGTTGAGCCCGATCAGCGTGCGATTGATAGAGCCTGCGACAAGCTCAATCGCCTGGACGCCACGGAACATGGCCCGACTACGCCGCGGACAGTGAGCGCAGAGAAACAGACCGCTGCGAGTAACTCGTCAAAGAGAATTTGACGAGTTGCGGCGCAACTTGAGGATCGGCAGGCTTGATGCGAGACGATAGATAAATGTCGATACTTCATGCGGCGCTCGGCTGTCGTGTGATGGGGCCGTCGGGTTCCGAGGACCATCGAACCGAGCCAAGCAGAACGCGCCGAGCTTGAGCTTGTGACGCCGCTGAGCGGCGGCAAGCATGCGGCTCGCGAGCTGAAGCGGGCGCAGATCCTGCTGGCGGCCGACGCGCGGGCCGGTGAGGAGGACATCGCCCGCGCGATGGGGTGGGCGGCTCCATAGTGTACTGGACCATGGGGCGCTTCGTGCCGGCCAACCGAGTGGCGGCGCTGGGCGAAGAGGCGGTGCCGTGGGCGAGGATGGTGGCGGTACGGCTGCGCGAGTCGCCGAGCGAGCTGCCCTTCGCCGCGCACTGGTAGGTGCTGGATGATCTGCTGCAGCTCGGTGCCGATCTGATCAACAAGGACCAGCTTTATCGGGCACTCGACCTGTTTGTGGAGCACACGCTGGAAGCCCATCTCCCGCGGAGGGGCGGCGAGCCGTTCGCTGGACGCGGTCATAGCCACGATCATCGGCCCGACTACAAGCAGATCTGCATCGCCCTGCTAGACTAGAAACCTTGACGGCTTTCCGCTCGGCCACGGAGTGTTCGAAGCAGCGCAATAGGCAAGCCAACAATTCTTCACGGGTCTGCTGCTAGTCCGCCGGTGCCTTTGGTTGACAGTAAGGGGACCGAATTCTAGCCTTTATTGATCAACCAAACGATTGGTCAAAGATAGTTCTTCTTAGCAGTGAGTGTCCCGTCCGGACTGTCTGGACATTATCGTTACCTTTGTTTTCGGCAGCATGTTCGAGTGTCATCCGAAACTCAAGCTGGCTTGTGTCGAGGCCGATGTGGGCACGGTGCCACATTTCATGTACCGTATGGGCCACGCTTGGGAGCGCCACCGTTGCTACGCCGCATTTCAGGATGGCTGGCTGGCGTTCAAGAAGAACGACCTCTGCAACGTCTGTCGACTGATGTGGGCGAACAACTTCCTCGCACTCCTTCTGGCCGAGAGAACAGGTCGTTTGTTGGCAGGGCAAACCGCGTACATGACCAAGGCGGAGCGCGACCTCGCACGCCGCTACAACGTGCCAGAGCTCTATGGCCTTGAGCGACCATAGGGACCGGTACCTGCATTCAGCAAGCTTCGAGGAGGACTCGCCATGTATGAGCTGGTGATTCGTGGAGGCGAGGTCGTGGACGGCTCGGGACTGCCTTCCTATCGCGCCGACATCGGCATTCGTAGCGGCCGGATCTCGCGTATCGGGCGTATCAAGGAGCGAGGGCGACAGGAGCTAGATGCACGCGGGCTCGTGGTGGCGCCGGGCTTCATTGACGGACACACCCATATGGATGCGCAAGTCGCGTGGGATCCGCTCGGCACCTGCTCATGCTGGCATGGTGTGACCACGGCCATCATGGGCAATTGCGGCTTCACGCTCGCGCCGTGCCGCCCGGACGAGAAGCATCTCGTGCTGCGCAATCTCGAGCGCGCTGAAGACATCCCCGCTGAGGCCATGGAAGCCGGGATCGATTGGACATGGGAGACGTACGCTCAGTATCTCGATGCGCTGGAGGGCTGGCGCAAGGGTATCAACTACGCGGGGTACGTCGGACATTCGGCACTGCGCACCTATGCCATGGGCGAGCGCGCGTTCTCAGAACCAGCGACCGCCGACGATCTCATGACCATGAAGCGTGAGCTGTCGAACGCGTTACACGCGGGGGCGATCGGCTTCACTACGTCGCGTACGCGAAACCACGCGACGCCCGATGGCAGTCCCGTGGCGAGCCGGGTCGCGGCGTGGAGCGAGGTTCGCGAGCTGGTAGGCGTGATGAGCGAGCTTGGAGCAGGCGTCTTCGAAATAGCGAGTGAGGATACAGGCCGCGATCCTGAGCGGATCCGCGACTACCTCAACCGTCTCCGCGATCTCGCTGTGGAGACCGGGGTGCCCGTGACCTGGGGGATGTTCAGCTCGCGGGCGGTGCCAGACCACTGGCGGCAGTTCTTCGCGTTGCTGGACGAAACCGCGCGAGCGGGCGGGCGGATGTTCGCGCAGGTGCACAGCCGCGCCATCAGCGTGCTGCTATCCTTCGAGACAAGCCTGCCTTTCGATGGCCTGCCAGAGTGGGGACCGCTGCGTGCTCTTCCGCTCGCCGAACAGCTTGCTGCGTTACGCGACCAAACGCTACGGACGAGGCTCATCGCGGCCGCGAACCGCATGGATTCGGCTCAAGCGGTGGGCGCCGAGGCGCGCCGCCCGGACTACGAGTGGCTCTTTCTCATGGAACAGCCGGTTGGGCCGCACCGCTCCATCGCCAGCATCGCACGCGAGCGCGACGTCGATCCGGTCGAGGCGATGATCCAGCTTGCGCTTGAGCGCGACCTTCGCTGCTTCTTCGTCCAGCCGCTGTCGAACGGACAGGACGACATCGTGCTCGAAATGATGCGCCATCCCCGGTCCGTGGTGACGTTCTCGGACTCCGGCGCGCATGTCTCACAGATCATGGATTCCTCGCTTCAGACGCACGTGCTCGCGTATTGGGTGCGGGCGCGGAAGGCACTGACGTTGGAGGAAGGCGTTCGCCTGCTGACCCTTGAGCCGGCATCCGCCTGGGGACTTCATGATCGGGGCCTGCTGCGCGAGGGATTGGCCGCCGACCTCGTTGTGTTCGATCCCGACCGAGTGGCGCCGCTCATGCCCGAGGTCGTCGACGACCTACCGGCGGGGGCGCGGCGGCTTCGCCAGAAGGCGACGGGCTTTGCGGCATCCATCGTCAACGGCGTCGTCGTGCTGCGCGACGGCGAGCATACCGGCGCACATCCCGGCCGCTTGCTCCGCGGTCCCCTCGCCGCGGCAGCGCTCCGCTAGCGGCGAAGCGGGGCATACAATGCGAGGCAGCAGATGATCTCCCATCCGCTGGCTGGCGTGCTGGTCGTGGATTTCACGCAATACGTTGCCGGTCCGGTCTGCACTCGGGCAATGGCCGAGCTGGGCGCCGAGGTGATCAAGATAGAACTGGCACCGCAAGGCGACTTAAGCCGGGCCATGCCAGTCAAGCGCAACGGGCGCAGCGCTTATTTCATCCAGCAGAATCTCGGCAAGCGCAGCCTTTGCGTCAACCTGCGCGACAAGCGTGGGCTCGGTCTGGTCAAGCGGCTGATCGCCAAGGCCGAGGTGATGGTGGAGAACTTCTCTCCTGGCACGATTGCGCGTTTGGGTCTCGGCTGGGAAGTCGTACACGCCTTGAACCCTGAGCTGATCTTGTGCTCGGTCTCGGCCTTTGGCCAGTCCGGCCCACTTTCCCAACAGCCCGGTTTTGATTTCGTCGCCCAGGCCTACACCGGCGTGACGGCAATGATCGGCGACAAGGACGGCGTCCCGCCAATGGCCGGCGTCGCCATCGGCGATGTTGGCGCCGGCGTCACGGCGCTGGCCATGATCCATGCCGCACTCTATGGGCGACTAAAGCACGGCAACGGTGGGCGCTGGCTTGACGTCGCGCTGATCGACTTCTACTTCCACAGCCACGGCTTGGCAGTGGAGCTGGCCAGCGCGTCGGGCGGCACCATCAAGCCGACCCGCAACGGTAGCCGGCACTTCTCGGTGGTGCCAGCCGGCATCTACAAGAGCCGCGAAGGCCATATCGTGCTGGTGCCGGTAGGCGAGGACATGTGGCGTCGCCTGGCCCGCGCCGTGGATCGTGCCGATCTTTTGGACGATCCTCGCTTTGCCGACAGTGCCGGGAGGGCACGTCATGTCGAGGTGCTGGAGCAGATCATCACTGACTGGCTCCAAGCGCAGCCCTCCGATGCTGTGGCACTCGGCGTGCTGCAGCGGCATCGCGTGCCTTGCGCCCCGGTGCTCTCGGTCGAGGACGCCATGCGCCACCCGCACCTGGTCGAGCGCTACACCGTGCGCGACGTCGAGGACGCTGCGCTAGGCCAGTTTCAGGTCCCCGGCCCACTCCTGCACGTGGTCGGCCAGCCGCCAGTCAAGACACCGACCGCGCCCTCGCTGGGCGAGCACAACACGGATGTGCTGTCGCGCCACTTGGGATTGGGCGCCGCCGAGATTGCAGTGTTAGAAGGTGACGGCGTGTTGAGGCGCGACGTCGGCTAGTCGCGGACGCGCTCGCTGCTACAATGGCCATCCATGGCAAACATTGAGGAGATCATTGCGGCGGCGGCGAGGGTGTTTCAGCGGAAGGGCTATCACGCCGCCACCGTCCAGGACATCGCAGATGCTGTCGGGATCCTCAAGGGCACCCTTTGCCATCATTTCAAGGGCAAGGACGACCTGCTTTACCTCATCGTCAAGGAGCCGATTTCTCGGATGTACAGCAGGATGGGCGAGATTGCTGCCAGCGATTTGCCGGCGAGCGAGAAGCTCCGATGCGCCATTCTGGCTCACCTCGATGGCTTCGACTAGCACTACCCCCACTTGTTCGTCTATCTCCGCGAGCGGAAGGAGATGAAGCGCCTGTTCCGCCAGCAACTCAATCTCTCACCGAAGCAGTATGTAGGCTATTGGCAACGGATCTTACGTGAGGGCGTAAACGCCGGCGAGTTTCGAGCGGAGCTGGACGTGGCGGTGGTCACGTACGGTCTGCTCGGGATGCTGAATTGGGCATATAAATGGGACAAGCCTCGCGGACAGCTCGGCGTGCGCGAGGTCGCCGAACAGTTCTCGACGCTCGCACTCGCCGGTCTTGCTGTTGCGTCGCCGAAGCTGAGAACCTCCCGCAAGCGGCGCCGCTGATGCTAGTCTAGAGCATCGAGCTTGAAATAGGATTCAAGATGCTGGCTAGGCAGGAGGCCAGCCTGGATGGGAAAGCCCAATTCGATTGACCTTCGGGAGCGGGTTCAGGCGGACATCGAGAGTGGGCAGTCGCGACGTGCCGCGGCTCGACGCTACGATGTCAGTGCAAGCTTTGTGGTGAAGCTGGCCGATCGGCTATCGCGAACGGGGTCAGCGCAGCCGGCACCGCAGGGTCGTCCGCCTGGCGGCGGGCAAACTGGCGCCGTATCTGGGCGGCTCTACTCAAGTGGGTCGACGCCGAGCCGGACATTACGATGCCGGGAACTGGCGGGCAAATTGAAAGCCGAGAAGGATGTGACGGCGCATCCGGCGTCGTTGTCGCGGGTGCTGCTGAAGGCGGGCCTGTCCGTCGGGAAAACACTGCTGGCCTCCGAGGCCAAGCGCGAGGACGTGCGCCAGGCGCGTGACGAGTGGCAGACGCGGCGCCAACTGCGCATGCGCGAGGAGGTCCATCGACGGATCTTCCTCGACGAAACCGCCACGACAACCAAGATGACCCGCCTGCGTGGCCGGGCTCGTCATGGTGCTCGGTTGAAAGCCAAGGTGCCGTTCGGACACTGGGCCACCCAGACCTTCATCGCTGGACTGCGGTGCGACGGCCTGACCGCGCCGCAGCTCCTGGCACTGACTGCCATCGGGGGTGCCTATTTCCTGGTCTCGTTGTTGCGCTTCCGAAAGGTGCTGGCGACGTTCCAGTTGCACGGCTCGCGCCGTTGGTCATTGAGCAGCCCCGATCTGCTTCGTCAAGCAGATGAGCAGATGCGCAATACGAAATCGCCGAGGTCGCCGTCCGCCAGATCGCCGCGCGCCGGCAGCACACGGCGCCGATCATCGCGGCCGCTACGGCTCTGGCTCGAGAACCAGCTGTCGATGATCTGCTCCGGCTCCACGCTGGCCGCCGACATCCGCTACGCCTTCGTCCACTGGGAGGGGCTCACCCGGTTCCTCGACGACGGCCACCTCGAGCTGGACACCAGCCCGGTCGAGAACACCAATCCGGGCTGTGGCTCTGACGAGGAAGTATCTTATGCATCTGCCATCTGGGGCCAGTCCTGCTGGTTGGCGATGCTCGGCGATGCGAGCCGCGCGAAAGTTGCGGTTTTCGCGATTTTTTACCGGGCCTGTTGATTTCAGATTGTGCACTTACGCATACTGAGCTTGGGAAGGGGTGCCGCTTGTTCGGTCGTGGGGACCGTCGACTAGCGGAGCCGGGCGCGGTATCGGCCAGCCGACCGATACCGTGCTTCCCGAGCCGGTGGGTCAAGCCCGCCGTCGCTAATTTCGGTCATTCATGCGAAATCTGAAGCCCTTCTTCGCGATATCGGCGTGGCCTCTATAGGTGCTGCGAGCGGACTGCAAGCGCGCTTTCGCGAGAAGCCATCAGGATGGCGCGACTAACCGAGTCCCAGCTTGGGACGCACCCACGAGGCCAGCTTTCTGATGGCGTCGTCCGCCTCCGGCGCGACGCCCGCCAGGAAGTGGAAGACGTGCTGCATGTCAGGATAGACGTCGACGGTGACGTCGATTCCCGCCTTGCGCGCCCTGTCGGCAAGCCGTTGGCTGTCGTCGAGCAACGCCTCATCGCCACCAACCTGGATGTAGATGGGCGGAAAGCCCCTCAGGTCGGCATGGATCGGGCTCGCCAGCGGGTCCTTCGGGTTGCCGCCCTCCCCCAGGAACGTGCTCGCCATTACCTTGATGATGTCACGCGACACCAGCACGTCCTTCTCGCCATTGCTGGCGAAGCTCTTGCCGGTCGCCTCCATGTCGGCCCACGGCGACAAAGGCATGGTCGCGGCCGGCATCGGCAGGCCGCGCTCGCGGGCGCGCAGCAACGTCGTGATCGCGAGCCCACCACCGGCCGAATCGCCGGTCAGCGCAATGTGCTGCGGCTTGACGCCCTGATCGAGCAGCCAGCGGTAGCTGGCGACGACATCGTCGACCGGCCCCGGATGCACGTGTTCCGGGGCGCGGCGGTAGTGGACGATCAGCGCGCGGCAGCCGATTGCCTTGGCGAAGTGGCCGTACACCTTGCGATGCGTGTACATCGAGCCGGTGACGTAGCCGCCGCCGTGGGTGCAGAGGAGCACACGATCCTGCGCACAGCCTTTCGGCGTCGCCCACAGCGCCGGCACGCCGCCGGCCGTCACCTCGACATAGTCGACACCGCCTGGCTCCGCGGTGACGTCGCCCCAATGCTCGAACATGCGGCGCATCTGGTCGAGCTCCATGGACGGGTTGGCGGCCAGCGCCGCCACCCAGCCCTTGTAGAGCGTCTTGAGGTCCTCCGATTGCACGCTAGGCATCGCGCCCTCCCTCACTCGGCCGCAGCGGCGCGCTGCGTCGCGGGTGCGCCAACATAGTCGATGCCGACGTTCGGCAGCTCCACCTTGCCGCCGCATTCGCGGGCGACCACCGGCATGACCTCCTCAGCGAAGAGCTGCATCTGGTCCTCGATCTCGCGGCCCTCGAAGCCGCCGAGTTCGAACCAGGCCAGGAACGAGAAGTCCTCGTAGCCGCACTCGGACTTCATCTTCATGATCTTGTCGATCACGAACTGCTTGGAGCCCTGGATGGCGATCTCGCGCTCGCGCAGCATGTCGGCGGTGACCCGCTTGTTGAGGTCGAACATCGGCTCGTTCAGCCGCGCCACGACGGCGCCGAAGCCAAACGGTCCATAGTAGTCGAACTGCAGCTCCATGGCGCGCGCCGCACGCTCGAGCGCCTGCTTTTCCTTGCCGGGTGTGGTGACGTGGATGTAGCGGCTGGTCATGATGCCGCGCCGCTTGCCGGCGTCCCAGCCGTACTTGAAGCGGCCGCGACCGTGCATGTCGGGCCAGCCGGCCTTCTCGGCCGCCTCGTAGTAGATGTCGATGTTCTTGCGCAGACGGTCGTTGGGCTCGACGATCATTACGCCGTTCAGCCCCTTCTCGGCCGCCCACTTGATCGAGCGCGAGCTGGTCACCGGCTCCCAGAGCTGCGGATGCGGCTTCTGCACCGGTTGTGGGAAGACCTGCAGTTCCTTCAGCGTCGTCGTCGTCGCCTGCACCGGATTGCCTGCCGAATACATGTCGGGCTCGCCGATCGCCACCACGTCATCGAGCTTGCGTCCGGCCTTCTCCATGCCGAAGTAGGCGAGCGTCTGCTTGTGATTCCACTTCGTGTAGGTGGGCGGCACCGAGAAGTTCTCGCCGTGATGGGCGAAGGAATCCTCCGTCCAGCACTTCTTCATCACCGCGACGACTTCCTCGAACGACTTGCGGTTGCGCTCCTGGTCCTGGATGGTCGAACCGTAGGGCCGGCCCAGCGTCTCGTTCTCGCGCGGCTGGTAACCGCGACCGACACCGCATTCGACCCTGCCGCCGCTGATCACATCGAGCAGGGCGATCTGCTCGGCGAGCCGCACCGGGTGATGCCACACTACGATGTTCGCGCACTGGCCGAGGCGGATCTTCCTGGTGTGCGAGGCGATCGCCATCTGGACCAGCAGCGGATTGGGGCTCATCTCCGCGCCCTCGGGCTGGAAGTGGTGCTCGGTCAACCAGAACGACTGGAAGCCCAGCCGCTCGGCAAGGATGCCCTGGCGCACCTGATTCACCAACGTCTCCTGGGCTGCGCGATGGACCTCCTTGAGCGAGCCGTCGTTCACTGCCACGCCTTCCTTCGTCAAGGTCACCGGGAGGCTCGAAGCGCCGTTGTGGAAGATACCGATTTCCAGCATGTCCTGATCTCCTGTCTCTTGCGTTTCCTTCGTGCCGCACACGGCACAGGGCCTTGGAGCGCAACTGGCGTGCCAGAAGGAAAATCACGGCGGGGCAAGGACTTGCGGGGAGACGTGTACGTCAACCTGATGCGCAGCGCTACACGGCGCGCGCCGCAACTGTAGCGAAGCGCTACAGTACGCTTGATTTACAGGATCTCAATCGCGCGCCTATCCTCTCAGCAACTACAAATCATTCACCTCCTCTGTCCTACGAGGGGGAGGTGGATGGAATAGCCCTTGGGAGGAGCTTGGTGATGAAAGATATCCCCCTCGCTCAGCTGTGCTCCAAGGACTACATCCGGACCGTCGGCAGGGTCTGGGAAAGATTCGTCACCGACCGTCCCGTCGACGATGCCGTCGTGCGCGACGTCGTCATCGAATCGTGGCGCCGTTGCCGACAAAACGGCGTCGATCCGGCGACGAGGTCGGCGCCGCTGCGTGTCAACGGCGCCGACGTCGACCGCTTTCAGCTGCGCCATGCACAATTCTATGCGGCGGTGCGTGCCTGCGTGCCGCCCATCGTTCCCTATCTCAAGGGTTCGCGCATCATCCTTATCACCAGCGCTCCGGACGGCACCCTGCTGTCGGTCGACGGTGATCCACATCTCACCGACCGGCTGGCCGCCGACCACATCGTTCCCGGCGCCGCCTGGCATGAATACAGCAGCGGCACCAACGCGGTCGGCACGGCGCTCGCGCTCGGCCGTCCGCTCCACATCCATGCCGAGGAACACTTCTGCGAGGTCGCCAAGCCCTGGAGCTGCACGGCCGCCGTAGTTCGAGATCCGTTCGACCGGCGCATCGTCGGCGTGGTCGATATCACCGGGCCGCCGGATACGGTCAATGCCCAGACCTGGCCGTTCGTCATGTCGCTGGTCGGCCAGCTGCAGGGCCATCTGCAGAAGCAGGCGCTGGCCAAGCGGGCGCGCCTGATCGAGCTGTTCGAAGCCGCAATTGGCGGGCGTGAGACCGCTGCCGTCCTGCTCGACGCGCAGGGCCGCGTGATCGCGCGCACCGTGCAGGCCCCCTCGGCGTTACGCGAGCACGGCCTCAGCCGGACGCAGGCGATGGGCGAGCTGGTCGCCACACCTCATGGCAGCGTCGAGCCGAAGTGGCTGGCATCGCTGGCGCCGGGCATCAGGGAAGAATGGTTGTCGCCACTCAAGGAGGACGGGCAGTGCGTCGGCGCCATCCTGCATCTGCCGACGACCAGCCGCCGCCAGGGCTCGACGTCGCATCGCCTCAAGGCTCTGCCGCCGCTGGCGCCGGCCTTCCAGCGCCTGTTGCAGACATCACCGTCACTCGACAGCATGCTGCGTCAGGCCGAGCGCTTCGCCTCGGCGAGCACGCCGTTGCTGCTCCAGGGCGAGACGGGCACCGGCAAGGACATGCTGGCGCGCGCCGTGCACGCGGCCGGCCCGTTCCATGCCGGTCCCTTCGTGCCGGTCAACTGCGCCGCTCTGCCGCGCGATATTCTCGCCAGCGAGCTGTTCGGACATGCCGAGGGAGCCTTCACCGGCGCCCGGCGTGGCGGTGCCAGGGGCCGCTTCGAACAGGCCAATGGCGGCGTGCTGTTCCTCGACGAGATCGGCGACATGCCGGCCGACCTGCAGCCCTACCTGCTGCGCGTCCTGGAGGAAGGCGCGGTGTGGCGGCTGGGCGAGGCGGCGCCGCGCAAGATCGCGATGCGAGTCATCGCCGCCACCAACCGTCCGCTGGCCAAGGACGTGGGCGCCGGGCGCTTCCGCGCCGACCTTTATCACCGTCTCAACGTCGCCGGGCTGACCGTGCCGCCACTACGCGAGCGGCCGGGTGACATTCCGCCTCTTGTCGGTCATCTGCTGCGCGACATTGCCGGGGCGGCACCGCCGGTGCAGATCGCGCCTGAGGTCATGGATGTCTTCCTTCACTACGGCTGGCCCGGCAACGTGCGTGAGCTGCGCAACTGTCTCGAGCGCATGGTCCCGCTGGCGACGGACCCTATACTCGGCCTCGAGCTTCTGCCGACGGCAATTCTAGAGGATGAGTCGCCGTGCGGTTTACCCCTCGCCTCGACGATCCGCGGCGCCGAGCGACAGATGGTGCTAGCCGCCATTCGGCGCGAGGGCGGCAATCTCAGCCGCGCCGCTCGATCGCTAGGTATCGCCCGAACGACGCTCTATCGGCACATCCGTCGCTGCGGTACTGATTGAAGTCGTTGTCGGGGGTGTTCGATTTCGCTTGAGCCGTACGCGGTACGGGCGCCGTTCCCATTTTCCAGATCAGGCCCTGCCGCGGGGAGGAGTCATGCTTCAAACGTGGCTCTACGGCGCGGTCAGAGGCCTTCTCCAAACCGCCAATGCGCGCACCGGCAATCAAGATCGGTTTGCTTTGCACAACGTGGTCCTCCACGTCCGGATAAGTCCCCCATGAGATCTGAGCCGAACACTGGCGGCGCTCTCATCCATCGTCGCCATGTGCGTCGCAAAGTGCTCATGCGAAGAGGATTCTGCGACACCTTGGCTGAGCGGCTTTGGTCAACTCTCGAACTTCGCCTCGCGCTTTTCGAGAAAGGCAGCGATACCTTCCTGTGCGTCTTGATGCATGAACAGGAGTGGAAAGCCATCGATCGCGTGCCGCATCTCATCGCCACCGAGACCGCGGTTGTAAAACGATTTTGCCATCTGCACCGCAAGCTTTGGTTTTGATGCAATTCGTTCCGCAAATTCCAGAGCGGCTGTGACAAGATCACCATGGGGAACCACACGTAGTACGAGGCCTAGTCGGAATGCCTCATCGGCGCTGATTGGATCACCAAGGATACTCATCTCCTTGGCTTTGGCGCGGCCAATCAGATCGTGAAGACGCACAATCGCAAAACCGGGCAGTAGCCCGAGCTTGATCTCTGGCACCGCGAAGCATGCGCGATCGGACGCGATGATGAAGTCCGAAGCGATCGCGAGTTCAAAGCCACCGCCGAACGCAATACCATTGACGGCGGAGATCACGGGTTTGCGGCAATTCTCTGGTGCAGCTAATACCGCTAAAGCCTCGATCATAAATTTGCGTACTTTGTCCGGATCAAAGTTGAAGCCGCTAATATCGGCGCCAGCGCAAAATGCTTTGTCGCCGTTGCCGGTGATGATGGCGACGCGGACGTTGTCGTCTTCATCCACTTTCTTCAGGCCATCGAGAACACCCTCACGGATGCCTGCGCTGAGCGCGTTAAGCTTGCCCGGTTCATCCAGCGTAAGAATGGCGATCTTCCCTTTGGTTTCATAGTTGACGCTGCCTAGTCTCATCGCAGTCTCCCTTACGCAATGGCGTTATCGCTTTAGCGAAACGCGCTGAAATCCGGTTTGCGTTTTTCGAGGAATGCATTGGCCCCTTCCTGCTGTTCTTGTGTCGTGAAATAGGCAGGTGCTACCTCGCGGACGAGGTCGTCCATATCGCGCTCCATGATCGGAGCCATGTGATAATAAAATGAGCGCTTGAGAATCTTCAGGCAAGTGGGGCTCAAAGCCAGGAGTTCGTCGCAATATTTCCTCACCTCGACGTCGAGTTCGGCCATCGGAACGACGGAATTAGCTAGCCCCCAGTCGAGTGCTTGTTTGGCGGTGTAGCGTCGCGCCAGCATCCAGAGCTCGCGGGCGCGCTTGTGACCAAGCACATTGGCGCTGTGCGAGACGATGTAACCCCCCGCCGGGGAGCCAACACGCGGACCATTCTGGCCGAAAATCGCATGCTCTGCGGCGATGGTGAAATCGCAAAAATAGGCGATGTGGTGTCCGCCGCCAATCGCGTAACCGTTGACACGTGCGATCACGGGTTTGGGACACTCGACGATGTGGCGATTGAAGTTGAATTTCAGTCCTTCGAGCCCGCTCTTGCCACCGGCATCCTTCTCCCAGTTGACGTCGCCGCCGACGCAGAACGCGCGATCACCGGAGCCGGTGAGGACAATGACGCCAACTTTCTTGTCTGCGGTTGCCTCGAGGATCAGCCGCTCCATCTCTACGATGTTATCGCCGGTAAAGGCATTGAGGGTCTTTGGCCGATTGATGGTGATGGTCGCGACGTAATCCTTGACGTCATACATGATCTCTCTTTCGGACACGATGGAGCTCCATTTTGTTTTGACGAATTAGCAGCCGAACTCAGCCGATCATGGTGTATCCGCCTGACACCGACAGGACCTGGCCGGTGACGTGACCTGCGGCGGCGGATGACAGGAACACTACGGCGTTGGCGATATCATTCGGGCGACCGAGCTTGCGCAGCGGCAGCGCCTTGGCAACTTTCTCGAATTGCTCCGCCGTGAACATTGAATCTGGTTTTGTCCACATGCTGTTGGTACCGACCTCTTCCGTAGCCACAGGAACAGTGACGCCAGGACAAACGACATTGCAGCGGATGCCATAGCGACCGTTTTCTTTGGCAATGGTCTTCATGAAAGAATTGACGGCGGCCTTAACGCCACCATAGACTGCCTCGCGCGGCTCGCCTGATCGGCTTGCGTCAGAACTTATCGACACGATAGCACCGGTGCTCTTCGGAATCATGATATCGAGTGCGCATCTAGTGCAGTTAAGCACGCCAACATAGTTGATCTGGATGATCTTCTGCCAGAACTCGGGCGTCGTCTGAGTGAAGAACATCAACTGATCCCAGCCAACGTTGTTGACCAGCACATCAACCGTGCCATGCTTGTCGATCGCGGCCTTGAACATGGCCTTCACCTGATCAAAATCGGTCACGTCGGTCTTGATTACCTGAACGCTGGCAGCGCCGTTCTGCCGCGCAAGGTCGGCAACTTTCTCAGTCTGCAACTCGTCGAGATCGCCAACCGTGATGTTTGCGCCCTCAGCTGCAAACCCTAGCACAATCGCCCGGCCGATGTTGGAGCCGCCGCCAGTGACGACGACCGATTTGCCCTTTAGATTGAGATCCATATTCGCCGCTCCCAGTTTTCAATTGAATTGCGGTTGCCGCTCCTGCTCCACCACCACTACAAACTCAACAGTCTCGCCCGGCGCTGACGATCTCGCGAAGCTTGAATTTCTGCACCTTGCCGCTGGGCGTTTTAGGCAAGGCGTCGAACACCTCAATGCGTTCCGGCCAGTAGTTTTTCGCCACATTGTTCTCTGCCATGTAGCCTGACAGATCCGGCAACGCGAGCGAAGCTCCCTCGCGCAGCACCACGCAGGCACAGGCTCTCTCGCCCAAGCGCTCATCCGGCACGCCAACAATTGCAACTTCCTGCACGGCGGGATGGCGATACATCAGCTGTTCAATCTCGATCACAGGAACGTTCTCGCCGCCGCGGATGACGATGTCCTTGGTGCGCCCCGTGATACGAATGTAACCGTCCTTGTCTTTGCGGGCGAGGTCGCCTGTCTCGAACCAGCCATCTTGATCGACGGCATAGAGTTGCGGCCGCTTGAGGTAGCCTACAAAGGTGCCGGGGCCTCTCGCTTGTAGACGCCCCTCTTCATCATGAGCCAGGACCTTTCCCTCGCCGTTGACGATCCTGACTTCCATACCCTGGCTTGGGCAACCGTCGGTCTCAAAGACCTTTTCCGGTGGATCGTCGAGTTTGGTGGTCGTCACTAGCCCGTTTTCCGTCATGCCCCATCCCGAGACGATGTGCGCACCAAGACTCTGTGTGGCCTGACGCACCAAAACACGAGGAATTGGAGCGCCTGCCGATACGAAAGTACGCAGTGAACGCATTGCGCCAGGCCGCCGCTCCGCCTCCGCGGTCAAATCCGCCAGGAACGGTGTAGACGCCATGGTCATCGTTACACGTTCTGTCTCGATGATGTCTGCGGCTTTGGCTGGATTCCAGATATCCTGAAGAACGACCCGTCCTCCAAGATACAACGGCAAGAGCAGGCCAACGAGAAAACCGGTCTGATGGGCCATCGGCGAGGCCATCAGCACGACGTCGCTGGCTGTGAGGTGGACGCGATCCTCAAAATATCGCACGCTATTAAGCAAGGTATTGCTTGTGTGCATGACTCCCTTCGGCTCACCGGTTGTGCCCGACGTATAAAGCAATTGCACGACATTATCGGCCGAGGCAGCGGTCGCTGCCTCAATCCGCTTTCCCGGCGCATTCAGCGCTGCCTCGAAGTCGCGATCGTCGCCGGAACCGATAACAACAATGTGCTCGAGTGTGGGCACCTTGACCTTGAGGCGGTCCGCCATTGCGGCGTGATCGAAATCGCGAAATTGCCGTGGAACGATCAGCACGCGCGTCTCGGCCAAGGTCAGCATGAATTTGATTTCGCGATCGCGGAAAATAGGCATGACGGGATTTGTGACCGCGCCGATCCGCAGCAGCGCGAGGTGAAGGACCACGAATTGCCACCAATTCGGCAATTGGTACGACACCACTTCGCCAGGCTTGACACCAAGCCGCAACAAATTGGCTGCGATTCGATCTGCAGTTTGCTCCAGTTCGCTGTATGTCAGCACCGTACGTCGGTTGGACGCACCTTCGTAGCCAACTACCGCTATGCGCCCTGGATCATACCTGACCGTCTTGGAAAAAGCGTCAAGCAGCGTCTGATCGCTCCAAAAACCAGCGGCTCGCATCGCTTGCTTGCGCTGCTCTGAAAGGATCGGATCCATCGCCATCATATCCCTCCGTTATCATTATATCGCCTTGTGCGCGTCGGGGCCGCTGGTCTCCAGGATCTCTTCTTCGGCGCTGAGCTTGCCCCCAACCTTGGATCACCTGAGCTAGGAAAATTCGGCTTCATCGGACGGCCGGCTGGCCGGGCTGTCTGTCCCTGTCAAATCCGTCAGCAGCGGCAGAACCTCGGCGGCGACGCGCTCGATCTGCGCCTGGCGCAGCTCATACGGTCCCAGCAAGTCGAGCACGATGTGCCGCACGCCGGCGGCATAGAAGGCACGCATGCACTCGGCAACGTTGGCCGCCGGGCCGAGGGCACAATAGCGTTGCGCCGCCTTGCGAAAATCCATGGCGTAGCGGACGCTTAGTGTCTGGGCCGCCGCGTCGAGCGCCTTTTCGTATGTGTCGTCCAGCCGCGTGAACAACAGATGGCCCGTGCCGAACCGGGCAAGCTTACGCCCAGCAGCCGTCGCAGCCATCGCAATCACATCGAGGCTACTTCGGTACATCTCCGGTGTTACCACGTACGACATCCAGCCATCGGCCAAGCGCCCACTGCGCTTCAGCGCTCCTTCCGATCGTCCGCCGCACCAGATCGGCGGGCCTCTCGATTGCCGCGGGGGTGGCTGCATCTGAACTTCGCTGAAGGCGCTGAACCTTCCCTGATGCGTGACCGGCTCGCCAGTCCAGAGCTTGCGCAGAACCACGATCCCTTCGCTGAGCCGCGCGCCGCGCTCCTGAGTTGGCGCGCCGGCCAAAGCGTATTCCCTTGGGAACTCACCGCCGACACCAACGCCAAAGATGAGGCGCCCCTCGGTCAGATGGTCGAGGGTCGCAACCTGCTTGGCCACCGGCCCCGCGTGCCGCAGTGGCAGTAGATAGACCGATGTCCCGAACAGCAGCCGCCGGCTGACGACGGCAGCCTGAGCAAGTTGTAGCAGCGGATCAAGGATGGGGATGGCGAAGGCGATGTGATCGCCGACCCACAGCGAGTCGAAGCCGCTACGGTCCACGAGTTGCACCAGCGAGACCAGTTCGTCGATGCGTGGTAGCCATGCGCCGGTCGCAGGTTCGGTGCGACGGTGGATCGTCTGGACGCCAATCCTCAGGCGAGCATCGAGCGGCAGTAGCATGGACGTCTCCCCGAGGACTGGAACTCAGGTGGTGGCAAAGCCCTGGAAAGCATGCGGTATCCGGTGGATGTTGGCGACGAGCTCGCGCATCGGTCCAGGCTCCGTTCCCGGTGCAAAGTTCAGCTCGATAGCGTCCGCTGCTCCACCGAAACGTGTTTCGATGGCAGGCACGATCTCGTCGTAAGTGCCGCAGGCCGCAAAAATGCGCACAACGTCGTCCGAGACAAGTGCCGCCATTTCCCTCCAACGGCCCTGGACCGAGAGATCATGCAGCTTCATCCCGAGATCCTGGAGCCCATGCAGCTCCAGAATGGGCATATAGGTACGCGTGGAACCGTAGAATGCGATGCGGAAGCGCACCCAGTCCATGGCTTTCGCCACCGACGCGGCGTCCGGCCCGGTCGCGATGAAACCGCCGCCATGCACGTTGAAGTTCTCGCGCTTGCGGCCGCTACGGCGCATGCCCTCCACCAGGCGCGGCATACACACTTCCTCAAGATAGCGCCGCGAGCAGATCGGGTGCAGCCGCACACCGTCGGCGACCTCACCGGCCACCCGCAACATTGCCGGCCCAACCGCTGCAATAGTCACCGGCACCATCGGCAGGCCGGTCGGCTCGGGCGAAAAGTCCGGGGTCATAAGCGTGAGCCGATAGTGCTCGCCCTCGTGACGCAGCTCTTCGCCAGTCTGCCAACAGCGCCAGATCGCGCGCAGGGCTCGAACATAGTCGCGCAGGCGCGGTGCCGGCGGGGTCCAAGGAACGCCGAAGCGGCGTTCGTTGTGGCCTTTCACCTGGCTGCCCAGCCCGAGCACGAAGCGGCCTGTCGAGTTGGCATGCAGGTCCCAAGCCTGCATTGCTGTCACCGCCGGGCTGCGCGGAAAGGCGACTGCGACAGACGTGGTAAGTGCGATCCGTTTGGTCGCAAGCGCCGCGACGGCGAGCGGCAAGAATGGGTCATGCTTCGCCTCCACCGTCATGAGCGCGTCGAACCCAGCCGTCTCCGCCGCTCGCGCTGCCGATCCGGTCTGATTCCAGTCGTTCACCGGCAGCATCGTAAACACCTGCATCGCGCCCAACCCCTCACATGGTCCGCTCGTCGGCATTCACGTTGCGACCCGCCGGCACAGTCGGTCGAGCGTGGCTTCCGCCTCTCGGACGATTTGCTGGACGACCTCAGCAGCCGGCACAACCGACCCGACCAGACCGCAGCTTTGGCCCGCGGGCAAAACGCCGTTCTCCACATCACCCTCCAGCCGGCCGCGCTCCGAAGCCGGGTGACCCACGTGCACGGCCTGCAAGGGATAGGGTTCGATCTCGTGCTCGCGCCCAACCCAGGAGTCGGTGAAACGGTTGCGAATCAGACGGCAAGGCTTGCCGCTGTGGGCCCGGGTCACGACAGTCCCAGCGGTGCTGGTTGCCACGATCCTCTTCTTGTAGTTTTCATGCGCCCGCGCCTCATAGGTGGCGATGAAGCGCGTGCCCATCCAGATCCCTTGTGCGCCGAACGCCAATGCTGCAGCAAGCCCGCGGCCGTCTGCAAGGCCGCCGCCAGCCAGGACCGGCACCTCCACGGCGTCGACGACCGCTGGCACCAGCACCGCAGTTCCGATCTGGCCGACATGGCCGCCGCCGTCACAGCCCGAGGCAATGACTGCATCAACGGCATCTGCAACGGCCCGCTCCGCATGCTGCACCGCTCCGACCACCGACATCACGAAAATACCGCGCGCGTGCGCCTCCGGCACTACGGCGGCGGGGCTGCCGAGCCCTGATATGAGCACGGGAACTCGCTCATCAAGGACCACCTCCACCATCGCAGCGACAGAGGCCGTATAGTGTTCGACCTCCGCCCCGGCGGCCCGCACGGTTGCGAACAAGATGTCGACGCCGAATGGCCTGTCCGTGCGCGCCCGCACAGCACGGATCTCACGACGTAGCTCGTCTGCCGTCATGTTCGATCCGGCACCAATCACACCGAGACCACCGGCGGCTGATACCGCCGCGGCGAGTTCTGCGCGCGCGACCCAGCCCATGCCCGCCTGGAATACCGGGTGCTCCAAGCCGAGTCGCTTGCAGAGCGGTGTCAGTAGGCGGTGCCGGGCCAGTGTGGCCAACGTTTCCCTCGTCGGCGTCATGAAGGTCCTTCCCTGATGCGAACTAGGCGATCGCCTTCATCGACATTCATTCGCTCCGGTATCGCTACCGCAAAGCGACTCGTGCCGGCACTCGGGTCGTTCGCTCTAATCGCGTCGCCTCTCGTTCCTTTACCCGCGTCGTCGCTGGTCTTGTGCGCAAACCAACCCTTGGTCTGCGTTGACACACCTTGCACTATAGGTAGATCATTCGAATTGTCATTCGAAAATTTGCCGAATACCGAACGAACCGGCGGCGCCGGCGGCTGACAGAAAAGCTAGGCTCTCCGGCTGCTGTTGATTTGACTCGGCTAGCATTTCAAATGAACATTAGATTTAGACCCATATGCGGTGAAGGCCCATGGAAACAGCCCCCAATCTGACGCATCCAGACTTCATCTCTGATCCGCACAACGTGTATCGGCGGCTGCGCGCAGAAGAACCTCTTCACTGGAACCCATCCCTTAAGGGATGGGTGATCACGCGCCACGCCGATGCCTCTCTGGTGTTGAAAGACCCCCGCTTCTCGGCTGCAAAGCTGGATCCCTTTCTGAGCCATATCGGACCAGACACGCGAGGCAAGATCGAGCGGCTAACCGCTGTGCTGGCGGATTGGATGGTGTTCAATGATCCACCGCGCCATGAGAAGCTGCGCAAGGCCCTTGCCAAGTACTTCCTGCCGCAGGAAATCGCGCGTCTCCACCCGATGATAATGCAACGCGTTGAAGAACTGCTGGACGGCTTCAGGGGGCGCGATCGGGTGGATTTCATCGAGGCGTTCGCCTTTCCGCTGCCGGCGCGCGTGATTTCGGACCTGTTCGGTGTTCCCAGGGAGCGGGTCGAGGATCTCAGAAAGTGGTCCGAAAACCTCAAGGACTTCGTCGCCTTGGCCCGCGCTACGCCGGACAAGTACGACCGGGCAAGCGCGGCTGCAAACGACATGGTCACATTCTTTCGCGAGACGCTCCATGACCACCGCCGCAATCCACGTGACGACTTGACCGGGCGGCTTCTCGAAGCGGGGATCGGGCCCGAAGGGCTGAGCGAAGATGAAATGGTTTCGACGCTCATCCTGTTGCTCTTTGCTGGCCACGAAACAACGGCCAGCCTGTTGGCCAACGGGCTCTATTGGCTCCTGCGAAACCCGGCCTCGATTGAGGCGCTGCGGCGCAATCGGTCCCTCATCCCGGGCGCTGTGGAGGAAATGCTGCGGTACGAAGGGCCTGCCCAGACGGTGACACGGATTGCTACTGAAGATCTGCGTTTGGGTGATGCGGATATCCGACGAGGGCAGCGTGTTTTCGTGGCGCTCAATTCCGCCGCTCGAGATTCGACCGTCTTCGCGGATCCCGACCTTTTCAAGGTTGACCGTCCTGTCAACCGCCACGTCGCTTTCGGTTTGGGCATCCACTTCTGCCTTGGAGCACCGCTCGCACGCCTCGAAGCTCGGATTGCGTTCGACCGGCTGCTTTCGAGGCTGCCGGAAATCCGGCTCGAGACGCCTCAACCGGAATGGCACGACGAACTCGTGACGCGCAGCATGAGGCAGCTCGTTATCTCCTATGTCATGGCGGACTGAGCATGTCGCATGCTCCATTCGGTCAGGATGCCGCCCTCGCCGCCCGAATTACTGTTGGCGAGCTCTTGCGGGCGCAAGCGCGCGTGCGGCCGAAATCACCAGCCGTTGTCGATCGAGGCCGCATGTGGAGCTATGGTGAGTTCAATGCGCGCGTAAACTGCTTGGCGCATGCCCTGGCCGCCCTCGGGCTGCAGCGAGGCGATCGCGTCGCAATCCTTTCCGAGAACCGTTGCGAATACCTCGAGTTGGCTTTCGCCGGGGCAAAGCTCGGGCTGATCCTCTGCGCTCTGAATTGGCGGCTTACCGAAGAAGAGCTGGCTCACTGCATTCGCTTGACGACACCCAAGGTGACGCTGGTCTCGGAGCGGTTCGTGGGTGCGCTGAGCGCCCTTGAACATGGCTGTCACACCATCATCGAACTGGGGGCCGATTACGAGAAACGGCTGGCGGCACAGCCCGTTGACGAACCCGACATCGCGGCACAGCCAGAAGATGGTCTGGTCATCATCTACACCAGCGGAACAACCGGACTGCCCAAGGGCGCCCTGATCAGCCACCGGGCCGAGATCGCGAGGCTGCACGTGAACTGCCTCGACTTCGACCTCGATCGCACTGATGCCTTCGTGGCATGGCCCCCAATGTTTCATATGGTGTCATTGGACCAATCGATCAGCCTGCTCACCATCGGCGGGAAGGTGGTCGTCGTCGACGGGTTCGACGTTGCCCGGATCTTGGACAGCGTCGAGACGGAGCGGCAATGGTGGCTTGTGCTGATGCCCGGCATGATCGACCAAGTTATTCGTGAGCTTCGTGCGCGAACCATCAGGCCCAAAGGAATCAAATTGATTGGCGCCATGGCCGATCTCGTTCCGCGGGCGCAGATCGCGGAGATCACACAGCTGCTGCAGGCCTCCTACGCCAATACTTTCGGCTCGACCGAAACCGGAATCCCGCCGATGTCGGGTGGTCGCATCCCCATCGGTGAAGTGCCGACCGACCTGTCGAAAAGCCAAAACTCGCTATGCGAGTTCCGACTCGTCGATGCGGAAGACCGGGACGTGCCAGATGGAACACCTGGAGAGCTGGCGTTTCGCGGCCCAACGCTTTTCAGCGGCTACTGGAACGCCCCGGAAGTGAACGCGAAGGACTTTCGCGGTGGATGGTTCCACATGGGCGATATGTTCGTCCGGCGACCGGACGGTAGGCTCGATTTCGTCGACCGTGCCAAATACTTGATCAAGTCGGGCGGCGAGAACATCTACCCGGCCGAGATCGAGCGCGTCCTGCTCGCCGACCATCGCGTCGCCGACGCTGTCGTGGTCCGCAGTCGCGACGAGAAGTGGGGCGAGGTGCCTGTGGCTTTCGTCGCACGCCGGGATGAAAGTCTTACAGCCGAAGACCTTACCGAGCTCTGCCGCCGCCATCTCGCCGGCTACAAGCGCCCGAAGGACATCCGCTTCGTCGCCTTCAATGCCCTGCCGCGCAGCACAACGGGCAAGATACAGCGCCACGAGGTCGAGCGCTGGCTGGCACAGGAGCACGCATGACCTGCGAGATCGCGATCGTCGGGATTGGCGAAACGCCACCAGTGCGTCGCTCAGGCCGGACTTTGCGTGCGATGGTGGTGGATGCCGTGATGGCCGCCCTCGCCGACGCAGGCATCTCTCCGAAGGAGGTCGACGGGTTGGTCACCGACGCGGTCATCATGCCGACACAGGTGCCCTTCGACTACCTCGCCGGTCAGCTTGGCGCTTCGAACTGTTTTGCAGCTTCCGCTTCCTTGGGCGGCGCAGGAATCGCCTGTGCGCCCATGCTCGCGCAGCATGCAATCGCGTCGGGCCTCGCAAAAGTCGTCGTTGGCTACTTCGGAGTCGACTGGGGAACTCGCGCCGGAGGTCCTTACGCATTTCACGACCTTTACCCTGCAAAGCAGGCGTTCGAGAAGCCTTACGGCTTCAATGCGCAGCCGATCTATTTTGCCCTCTGGGCGCGGCGCTACATGCACGAGTACGGTCTCACCGAGCGCCAGCTCGGCGCCTTGGCCGTGTCGCACCGGCAACACGCCCTGCTCAACGGCCGCGGCCAGCTTCGCGACTCCCTGACGTTCGAGGAGTATCTCACCTCACGCATGATCGCGGAGCCGCTTCGGGCGGCGGACTGTTGCCTGATTACCGACGGAGCTGGCGCCTTCGTGATGACGGCCATGGATCACGCACGCGATTGTTCGAAACGGCCGGTCAGAGTGCTCGGGACGGGGTTTGCCTCGGCGCCCGTCACCGGTGACTCGGTGTTCACGCAGGGTTCCTGCCTCACCGCTATGCCTGGCGCCGCCGAAGCCGCTCGGCGCGCTTTCGCATCCGCTCGCCTTGGCCCGAAGGATGTCGACTTCGCCGAGATCTACGACTGCTTCTCGATCTCCTGCCTGTTGCAGCTCGAAGACACCGGTCTCTGCCGCAAGGGCGAGGCCGGCTGCTTCATCCAGGACGGCGGCATCGCGCCAGGCGGTCCCCTACCGGTCAACACGCATGGCGGGTTTCTCGCATACAGCTATCGCCTTGGAATCGAGCATGTAACCGAGGCGGTGCGACAACTCCGGCATGAGGCTGGCCGGGCCCAGGTTCCCGACGCCGAAATCGGCCTCGTGACCGGATTGTCGATGCCCGACTTCGGCGTGCTGCTGCTGGGACGATGATGGAGCGACCCATGACGGACGAACAGATGCCCGAATTCGCCCCGTTCTGGCACAACGTCGCGAAGCGCCGGCTGGGCTTTCCAAGGTGTGAGGCGTGTGGTCGCTTCCATTGGTATCCGCTGACACGTTGTCCACATTGCTTCGCTGCCGACATCGAATGGTGCGCCGTCGAGCCCCGGGGCACACTCTATTCGTGGACGGTTGTACGGCATGCTTTCGCGCCCACGTTCGTCGACAGGCTGCCGTACGTCGTCGGCCTGATTGAATTCCCAGACGCACCGGGAATTCGGCTCGTTTCGGAAGTTCGCGCGGCATCGACAGACGCGTTGTGGATCTTGATGCCTGTGCGAGCCGTGTTCGTGGGCGGCTCTGGTGCCGACGGGCTGCATTTTATACCCACAACGCCAGACGAAAGAGGATCCCAGGATGATGGCGATCCTTGCGTCTCCTCAGTTCAGTGAGTTCCCGCGGCTGCCGGCTACTTAAGGAGGAAGCTATGGATTATGATCTAAAGATTATCGGCGCCGAGATCGTCGACGGGTCCGGCAGAGAGCGCTATCGCGGCGACGTGGCAATCAAGGATCGGCGCATTGTCGCGTTGGGCGCCGCCCCTGGGCAGGCCCACAGCACCCTCGATGCCGGCGGGCTGGTCGTCTCGCCGGGTTTCGTCGACATCCACACCCACTACGATGCCCAGGTCATGTGGGACCGTATGCTGAGCATCTCGCCGTGGCACGGCGTGACGACGGCCGTGCTCGGCAATTGCGGCTTCGGCGTCGCGCCGACCCGGCCGGCGCACCGGGACCTGATCGTGCGGACCCTCGAGAAGGTCGAGGGCATGAGTGTCGATGCGCTTGGGGCCGGCCTTGGCGCAAGTTGGCCGTTCCAGACCTTCCCGGAATTCCTCGACGCGATCGAGCAGCGCGGCATCGCGATCAACATCGGAGTCCTCGTCGGTCATACACCGGTGCGCCTTTGGGTGATGGGCGAAGCAGCTACCGAGCGCGCCGCCACGTCCGCGGAAATCGCCGAGATGAAGGCGATCGTGCGAGGAGCGATCGATGCCGGAGCGATCGGGTTCGCAACATCAAAGGCCTCGACCCATGTCGGCTATGGTGGGCGACCTGTGCCGAGCCGAGTCGCCGACTTGGCCGAAATCAAAGCCCTGGCCGGTGTTTTGGGCGAAGCCGGCCGTGGAATCATGCAGGCGACCATCGGCAAGGAATTGTTCCTGGACGAGTTCGTGGAGATTGCCCGAGCGACCGGGCGGCCGATCACATGGACGGCCCTTCTCGCCGGCCTTTCGTTCGGCGTCGGCGACCACCGCCAACAACTCGCGCGCTCGGAGGCCATCGCAGCCGAGGGATTGAAGATCGTGCCACAGGTCACGCCCCGGCCGCTCAATTTCGAGTACCAGTTCAAGGCACCGTTCCCGTTCGAGCCACTGAGCCTGTTCAAGCCGATTTCAGCCGCAGATGCCGACGGCAAGGCCCGCATTTACGCCGATCCGGAGTTCCGACGGGCCTTCGCAGAGCGGATGCTGACGAACGGTCCTCCTACGTTCCGCGCCACCTTCGCCAAGACGGTGGTCGGCCAGTACACGCCAGAGCCGGAGTTGGAGGAGCGCCTGCTTTTCGACATCGCGCGTGAACGCGATGTCCTGCCGACGGATTTGGCGCTCGACATGGCGCTGCGTACCGGACTCGAAGCGCGCTTCCGCATGCCGGTGGCCAACCACGAGGAGAGCGAAGTAGAGCCGTTGCTGAAGAGCACGTGTACCGTGGTGGGACTGTCTGATGCCGGTGCGCATGCCAGCCAGCTCTGTGACGCGTGCTTGCCGACCTATTTTCTCGGGCATTGGGTACGGGAGAAGAGCGCATTTAGCCTCGAGGAAGGGGTTCGCATGCTGACATCGCGCCCCGCAGAGGTGTTCGGTCTCGTAGATCGCGGTCGCCTGGCGCTTGGTGCACCGGCCGATCTGGTGATCTTTGATCCCGCGACGATCGGTGCGAGCAAGCTGCGCCGCATAAACGACTTCCCCGCTGGAGCTGACCGACTGATCTCCGATGCATCCGGCATCGAAGGTGTGGTCGTCAACGGAACCGTGATTCGCAGCCGCGGCGTCGACGCTGTCGATCCGGCGGGGCCACTGCCAGGCATGCTGCTCCGCGGAGGTCGCGCAGGCGCCTAGCTTCGGCAGGCGGCACCAGAGTGCTGCACCCTGAGGTGCGGATTGACCGTAAACGGTGGGAATGACCATCACATCGGGGATTGAGCCATCTCGTTCGACGTAGGTGCGCTGTATGTCCGCAGACGGATGGTTCCAGCAAGAGGTTGTCTCAAAGGTTGAGTTCTACGCGAGGAGAAAGACGATGCATGTTGGAATGGCCACCATATTCCAAAATACCGGGCGTCAGCTCACGGACCGGCAGGTGTATTTGAATGAGCTTGCGCTGGCCGACATGGCCGAACCGCTAGGCTTCGAGTCGATCTGGTCGGTCGAGCATCATTTCACTGACTACACGATGTGCCCCGATGTTGTGCAGTTCCTGTCCTATATGGCCGGGCGAACCAAGGACGTGCGACTGGGGTCGATGGTCGTGGTATTGCCTTGGCACGATCCCATGCGCGTCGCCGAGCAGGTCTCCATGCTCGACCAGTTGTCAGGAGGTCGCATGATCCTTGGTCTGGGTCGGGGCGCGGGTAAGGTCGAGTTTGACGGGTTTCGGCTGGATATGGGTGAAAGCCGGGAGCGCTTTGTCGCGTACGCCGAGGCGTTGCTCAACGGTCTTGAGACGGGACTCATGGAACATAATGACAAGTTCTATCGGCAGCCGCCGGCAGCAATCCGGCCAGCTCCATTCAAGAGTTTCCGGGGCCGCACCTACGCCGCGGCGGTAAGCCCGGAAAGCTCGCGGATCATGGCCAAGCTTGGCGTTGGCCTGCTGATCATCCCACAAAAGCCCTGGCGTGAGGTCGAAAAGGAGCTTGCGGAGTACAATCGGCTCTATCGCGAGATCAATGGCACGGATGCACCGCAGCCGATTTCGGCTGGCTGGACCTTCGTCGATGAAAGCCCGGAGCGGGCGCGTGAGATGGCGTTGAAGTACATCGGTGGCTACTACCGTACCGTTCTCGCCCACTATCAGTTCGCGGGCGAGCACATCAAGAACACCAAAGGATACGAGTACTATGCCAAGATGAACGAGAAGCTGCATAGTTACGGTGAGGAAAAGGCAATAGAATTCTTCGCCGAGCTACAGGTCTACGGTACTCCAGATCAAGTCCACGAGAAGATCATGGCCATTCACCGGCAGACCAAGAACTCAGGTTATGTTGGCGTATTCTCCTACGCGGGGATGGCCCATGAGGAAGCAGTGCGCAACATGCGGCTGTTCGCCAAGACGGTGATGCCCGAGCTCAAGAAGTTTGACGCCGGTGCAGCCATCGATCGCGCAGGTATGTTGCCGGATCACCGCTATGCCCACGCAGCTGAGTGATCGAAGCGCTAAACCAGACCGCTGAGAGCAGAGAAGATTCTCGGCAGGGCACATTCCGGTTCGGCCACGCGGTTGCGCTCCTGACGCGCCTTGCACCGCTCGTTGGGAGGCGTCTGTTGGTGTCGCGCGCGATAGCCCCACCGTGCTGTCCAACTCCCGGACAGGGCCGCACCCGTGATGCAGTTGTCGTTCTGACACGAAGCGTTCGCTCTGTGTCCGACGTGCGTGCGAACCCTGGCGGCTTCGACCATCGGACCATGAAGCTCGTGCCGCCATCACCGCAAGATGGAGACAAGACAGCGCATATGATGTATCTCGACGACCTTGTCTTCTTCACGTACGCATTGTCTCTGCCCAGGTACCGGTCGCCTGCAAGGTAGGTGTATCCGCCTTTAGTCTCTAGCGGCCACAGAGTGACCGAACCAAGCGGCAGGAGGACGGATCGAAGCGAGCGGCGGCGTTTGTACGCCAGATGAGAAACTGAAACGATCTCGGCGACGCCATCCGCGCCTGCTCCCGGGCGCGCATGGAAACCGGGTTTGCCGCCGGAGTTGTTTGATCACGCGTTTGCTGCATTTCTGATTCGCCTGTCCTTTTGGCTGTTGGCCGTGGCACTGTCCTCGGCTTGAAGAAGGTTCTGCCTTAGATGCTGCAGCGACTTTATGAGCATTCGTTGTCGTTGGATCGGCATACCTGCGAGTGCCTGTTCCCGAGTTTGGGTAGCAATTGACCACATGCGTGCGAGCAGAGGCTGCGCCCTATCCGTCAGATAGAGCCGGAACGCGCGCCGGTCATGCGGATCAGGCCTACGGGTCACCAAACCAGCTGCCTGAAGACGATCGAGAAGGCGGACGAGCGTGATCGGCTGGATCTCCAAGCGGTCTGCGAGGGAGGCCTGACTCACGCCTTGCTGGCGTGACAGATAGGCAAGCGCTCTCCATTGAGCTTGCGATAGACCGAGTGCCTGCGCCCGCCGATTGAAATTGCGCCGCAGCAGGCGCGCGACATCCCCCACGAGAAACCCAATGCTTGAATCTGGATCCGCCACGACAGTCTCCCATATTGATAAGTATACCTTATAATATATGTCTTATGCCTTTTTTGCAGAGCTGGTCTACGCTCCCGAACAACTGACAGGCACCGAGCCGTCTTGCCAGTCGTCGAAAATCGAATAAGCATTCAAAAAACAGACGCTTCGCTTTCGATTGGGAGATTCCACTATGGGAGCCACAAGACGCAGTTTTCTGGCGAGCGCTTCGGCCACGGCGACCATGTTCGCTGGCATGACAGTGTACGCACAGAAGGCCAAATACGACGATGGCGTCAGCGACATCGAGATCAAAATCGGTAACGCGAACCCCTACAGTGGGCCGGCCTCCGCCTATGGCGTGATTGGCAAGGCGATCGACGCCTATTGGAAGATGGTCAATGACCAGGGCGGCGTCAACGGCCGCAAGGTGAAGTTCATCACGATGGACGACGGCTACAGCCCGCCCAAGGCCGTCGAAGTGGTGCGTCAACTGGTCGAGCAGGAAAAGGTGTTCGCAATGTTCCAAACGCTGGGAACGCCGAGCAACACAGCGATCCAGAAGTACTTGAACACCAAGAAAGTGCCACAGCTCTTTGTGGCTACGGGCGCCTCCAAATGGGGCAAGCCGAAGGAGTTCCCGTGGACTATGGGCTGGCAGCCCGACTACCACACCGAGGCCGTGATCTATGCCAAGCATATCCTGGCCACCGTCAAGGATCCGAAGGTCGCCGTGCTGATGCAGAACGACGACTACGGCAAAGACTATTACGATGGCATGCGCGACGGGCTGGGCAAGGACGTCGGTAAGATCGTCAAGCACGTCACGTACGAAGTGACCGACCCGACGGTCGATTCGCAGATCATCCAGCTTAAGGACTCGGGCGCCAACGTATTCTTCAACATCACGACACCGAAGTTCGCGGCCCAGGCTATCCGCAAGGCAGCCGACATCGGCTGGAAGCCGGCCCATTACCTGAACAATGTATCCTCCTCGGTAGCGGCAGTGCTGAAACCAGCCGGATTCGAGAACAGCCAAGGCATCGTCACAGCGGCCTATCTGAAGGATCCCACCGACAAGCAGTGGGACAATTCGGACGACATGAAAGCTTGGCGCGTGTGGATGGCCAAATACAATCCCAGTGCCAGTTTGGCCGACGGTTTCAACGTTTATGCGTATGCCGTTTCCTACACCTTGCACAAGACACTGGAGCAGTGCGGCAATGAACTCACACGCGCCAACCTGATGAAGCAGGCGGCCAACCTCAAGAAGCTCACCGTCCCGCTGTTGCTGCCCGGCATTACTGTCAACACCAGTCCAACAGATTACTATCCCATTCAATCGGAACGCCTGCAGCGCTTCGAAGGCGAAACCTGGGAGCTCTTCGGCGAGGTGATGTCAAACGAAAGCTCCTAGCGCGCACTGGCTGCAGCTGCGCTCGCCATTCAAGTCTCGTTAGAACTGTGGGGACGGACATGAAGGCCGCAACGGAGCTTAATGCCCTTTCGCTGTTCGCGACGGTGATCGCCCTATTCGATGTGCCGGACGCAGTATCGCTCAACGCTCAGTTGCGCCGGGTGATCGAGCAGCGCGAGAGAACCCATCCCGCCGGCCGCGTGCGTTCCAACCTGGGCGGCTGGCAGTCGAGCGACGACATGGAAACCTGGGGTAGTACGGCCGCCCTCAAGCTGCTGGCATTCGGCCGAAACGTCGCGAACCGCATGACGACAGATCGCGAGGGAAATCCGGGCAGCGGACCGCACCCTGGGCATTTTGCCGTAACGTGGCGAGCGAACATGTGGGCGAATATCAACCGCAAGGACGAGGGCAACGCATTTCACTCGCACCCAGGCGCGTTCTGGTCAGGAGTCTACTACGTCGACGACGGCGGCATTGACGCCGATCCGTCGCTTGGAGGTGAGCTAGAGTTCATGGATCCACGTGGGCCCTTGCCGCTGATGTTAGCGCCGCATCTCGGCTATGTTGGATCGAGCGACCTTTCGAATACCTCCATTCAGGCGCTGCGGCCCAAGCCCGGCCGGCTTGTGATGTTCCCCGCCTGGCTGATGCACCAGGTGCGCCCCTATCACGGAACCGCCGAGCGTATCTCCGTCGCCTTCAATCTCACGCTGTGAGCGCATCCGATTATCTTGAAGTATAGCCGAGCGTAAGAGCGTAAGGAGTATGCGCGATTTTGCGTCTACTTTGCTGTAGTCCTTTTGCAGATTGTCGATTGTCGCGAAATCGAGGGTGGTATCAACGCCCCGGCAGCCAGGCGGTTTACCGCCTGCCAGGAGCTGGCGCTTCACTGATTGCGGCGCCCTTGAGGATTGATACGCGAGAAGTGCGCAGGCTGTCGCGCTTGATGCCTAACGATGATCGCCCGTCGGCAGATTCGTGAAATGAATGGATCTTGTTGAGCTACCTCGGTTCGTGCCGTAGGTTTCGCGAAGACCAGCTCAGCAAACACGACATCCCGCTTCCGGCGTGCCAACTCGCTCGTGAACCATCGCATCCAGCTTGTTCATGCCGTTGATCCTCCATCGACTGGTAGAGCCGCGCCAGTCACGAAAGAAGCCTCGTCGGACAAGAGAAACAGTGCTGCGTTGGCAATCTCCTCAGGGCTGCCCGGCCGTCCTAAAGGCGTCATGCCAGCGTGCTTGCGGATGAGTTCCTCTGGATCTTGGCCGCGTGTACTTTGTTGGTCGGGTCTGGCGACGAACACGCGTAACATCGGCGTATCTATGGGGCCCGGGCACAGAGCGTTGACGCGAATCCCATCGCGGGCCAAGCGCTTGGCGAGCGAGCGCGTGAGACCAACGACCCCGAACTTCATGGCAGAATAGACAGGACTAAATGGCGAGCCATGCAGGCCTGATGTCGAGGCCGTAAAGAGCAGTGTACCGCCGCCTCGCGCTCGCAATTCTGGAATGGCTGCTTCGGTGGTGATCAGCACAGAACGCAAGTTTAGGCGGACCGCCAAGTCGAAATCCGCCAGATCCAGGCCCTCAACCGAAGCGGGACCGGGATGGCCGAGATGGTTCCAGACGAAATCGAGGCCGCCAAAGGCGTTGGCGGCTTCCTTGACGATCTCGCGCGCCGCATCGGCTTCGCCTAAATCGGCGACGATGCCCTTCGCTCGGCCTCCAGAGTTCACGATCTGTGCGACCGCGGCAGCAACGCCTGCCTCGTCCCGATCGACAACGGCGACGGCAGCGCCCTCGCGCGCGAAACGAACTGCCCCTGCCCTCCCCATTCCCGAGGCCGCCGCTGTAACGATGCCGACCTTGCCCTTCATTCGCATGGTGTCTTCCTTCTTAGCAAACATTCGCTCGGCGACCGCGTAGAGCAGCACTCCGCATACGAACGGAGCCTGAGACGCTTCCGGGACGCCTACAATTCCGTGTCTCCCGCAAGGAGGCGTTGCACAATCGTGCGCCGCAAGACCTCATTTGTGCCGTCCGCCACGTTCACCGAGCGAACGTCCTGCCACGCATGAACAAGTCCGAGCTCGTTGGTGAAACCCATGGCGCCATGAGTCTGGATAGCGCGATCCAGCGCCCGGGCACCGATTTCCACCGCATAGGCCTTGGCCATCGACAGCTCCTTCACCGCCCGCTCGCCGCGGTCGATCAAGGTCGCCGCATTCAGCGCCATAAGATGCGCCGCATGCAGCTCCATCGCCGCTTCGGCCAACGGAAACGTCACGCCTTGGTATTCCGCGATCGGCTTGCCGAAAGCCTCACGCTGCTGAGTATAACGCAGCGCTGCCTCGATCGCCCAACGGCCAAGTCCCACAGCGCGAGCTGAATTGTAGATACGGCCGATAGAGACGCCCAACAGTCCGATGCGGAAGCCCTCATGCAGTTCGCCGACCAGCTGCCATGGCTCGACCTGCACGTCCTCCAGCACGATGGAGCCCTCGTTGCCACCCACCGACCCATGCATGCGGATGACATTCTCCAGCCTGAAGCCGGGTGACGCGGTCGGCACGAGAAAGGCGCTGATGCCACCAGCCCGGCGTGACGCACGGTCCGGATCGGTCACGGCAAAGACGATGCAATAGTCTGCCTGCGGCGCGTTCGTCGTCCAGATCTTGCGGCCGTTGAGTCGCCAGCCAGAGTCGGTTTGTCTCGCTTTCGTACGGATCATGGTCGCATCCGAGCCGGCGCCAGGCTCAGACATGCCGAAGCACATCGATGTCCGGCCCTCCATCATGCCCGCTAGAATCTCGGAGCGTGCACGATCCGTCACTTTCAATAGGACCTGGCTTGGACCGAAGGCCCAGTGGCTGACCGCATAAGCACCCAGCCAATTGTGGCTGCCACAAAGACGATAGATACGCTCCCAAACAACGAAGTAGGCAAGCATGCCCATGCCTGCCCCACCCAGTTCCACAGGCACTGACATCGAATAGTAACCAGCCTTTGCGGCCGCAATGCGCACGCCTCGAATATGCTCGACCACGGCAGGGACATAGCGGCCATCCTCGCTGTACGTGCGACGCGGATCGGACAGCAGCGCATGATCGTTCTGGTGACGCGGGAACACCTCTCTGCGAAGGAAACCTTCGATGCCATCCGCTATTGCGGTGACGTCGTCAGGAATCGGAAAGGCAAGGGCGGTCAATGTGATCCTTTCAACGGTTGTCGGTTGCCTGGTGCAGGTTTGGAGCACGCGCATTCCCAGACCCGACATAGCCTGACCTGATGTGGAATTAGAGGGAGACCGTCCCGCCATCGACGGCAATCGTTTGGCCTGTCACCATCGAGCTGGCATCGGAGGCAAGATAGAGGATTGTGCCAACCAGATCGTCGGTTGTGAGGACACGGCGAATCGACTGGCCGGAGACAATAGCCTTCACAGCGTCTTCCTTCTTCTCACCGAAGAACTGGCTCATGCCGTCTGTCTCAACGGTCGCAGGGGCCACTGCGTTGACACGTATGTTGAAGCGGCCCAGTTCGCGCGCCAGACCTCGCGTCAATCCAATCACGGCCGCCTTAGACGTCGTGTAATGCAGGGCGTTGGGCAGACCGTATGTCGCAGCCAACGAGGAGATATTGACCACGGAGCCACCCCGTTCGCGCATGGGCGGCACAAACGCACGGCAGCAATTCCACACGCCGGTGACATTGACACGCATGCATGACTCCCAGTCTCCCTCGGCGATCGTATCAAAGCGACCCGACTTGAGCGTCGCAAACAATGCCGCGTTGTTGACCAGCACATCCACCCGGCCAAGCCGGGTGAGGGCGTCGTCCGCCGCGTCGCGGCAACTGGTCATGTCTCCAACATCGCATCGCCGGCCGAATGCCCGACCGCCGTTAGTCTCAATGTCGCGAACTGTATCGCTGCAATCCGAGAGATCGAGCGCAACGACCGTGGCCCCAGCCTTGGCAAGCCCCTGCGCATAGGCACGGCCGAGGCCTCTACCAGCGCCCGTTACAACCGCTACCCTGCCGGTCAGATCAGTCTGGGCCATCATCATTCTCCTTCACCTTGGTGCACGGCGCCGTTCCCCCGAGGTCATCGACGGCGCGGTGGCTAGACCTGTCGCCCGCCTCCGTTCATGCAAAGGCGTCGCGACGCAAACACCGACTCGTCCGCCTGGGCGTCGACTGATCAGGTGTATTTGCGCACATCGTCGATCACCTTGCCGTCGTTAGGCAGGCTGCCGGGCGCCACGAACTCCACGCGTCCTCGGACCTTGCAGATATTCTGGATGTTGCCTTCCACCGCCTTAGCCAAGTCGGCGGAGCCCCCGATGAGCTCGGCTTTCAAGATCATGACGTCTTGCTGATCGACCCAGTCGACGACCAGCCGCACGCGGCCGAACTCCGGATGACGCCGGGCGACCAGCGCAATCTGTGCTGGGTCAACAAACATGCCCTTGACCTTGGTGCGCTGGTCGGCACGCCCCATCCAACCCTTGATGCGCATGTTCGTGCGGCCACAAGGGCTGATGCCGGGCAGCACGGCGGACAGGTCACCGGTTCCGAAGCGCACCAAAGGATAGGCCTTGCTGAAGGTCGTAACGACCACTTCGCCTACCTCGCCGTCGGCAACGGGATCGCCGGTGCCCGGCCGCACGATCTCGACCAGAACGCCTTCGTCGACGATCATGCCCTCCAGGGCTTGGGATTCGTAGGCGATGATGCCCACATCTGCCGTGCCATAGCTCTGAAAGGCCGATATGCCACGGTCGCGAAACATTTGGCGGAGCGAAGGTGGCAGCGCCTCAGCGCTGACAAAGGCCTTTCGAATCGACGAAATGTCCTTGCCAAGGTCATCAGCTTTCTCGAGGAGAATCTTCAGAAACGAGGGTGTTCCAACGTAGCTCCCCGGTCGGATGGCCTCTATGGCGTCGAGCTGCAACTCGGTCTGGCCGACGCCTCCCGGCACGACCGCGCAGCCCAATGACCGCGCTGCGGCCTCCATCATGAGGCCGGCCGGCGTGAGGTGGTACGAAAAGGTATTGTGAACGATATCGCCGGCACGAAACCCTGCCGCATACATGGCCCGTGCGCCGCGCAAATAGTCCTTTTCAGCGGTATCGATCTCGAAAATGGGCCCTGGCGACATGAAAATGTGCTGGACTTGCGCGAGCGGCACGCTGAGCAACCCTCCCATCGGCGGACTCCTTTTCTGCACGGCACTTAGGTCCGCTTTACGCAGAATTGGAAGGCGTGCGAGCGCAGCGCGGCTCGTTACCATGGCCGGATCGACGTCCTTCAGCCATTCGACGAAGAACGGCGCATTGGCCTGGGCATGCGCGACTTGCGCCTCAAGGGCGGCGGCCAATGCAATCTCCCGTTCTTCGGACGAACGCGTTTCAAGAGCGTCGAAGTATTCGGTGCGTTCCATATCTAGCGCCGCCTTTCTGAGCGTCTCTGAACATCCGCTAAGGCCGCGAAGATCTGCGGTGCCGGCAATACTTCACGAGAGTCCGAGGCATGCATGAAATGGCCGTGTTCAATCGAAGCCGGACCTCCGCCAAGCCGCAATTCTCGCCCACTTTGCGGTCACTCCTTGCATCCCAGCCTTTGGATTTGCGTTCCACTAGCATCGAACCTTCATTAGAATATATATATGCGGCTCTCAAGGAACATCAAATTTGTAGCGAGTTTCGTAGCTACATTCTAATTAACATTAGAACATTGGTGTGGTATGCCCGCCCTCCGGGAGCGTGATGGCAGCGGTTGCCGCACCCCTCGCTGCGGCATGAGGAGAGCGCATGGAGTACGTCGGCCTCGGGCTGTTCTGGACTGACCTCAAGGTCGGCCAGAAGTTTCGCACCATCAATCGCACCATCACCGAAGCTGATCTGGTGAATTTCATCAATGCCACAGGTATGGTCGAGATGATCTTCACCGATGTGACGTTCAGCGAGCAACATGGTGCCATGCGAGGCCGTCCGGTGCCGGGTGCTCTTTGCTACTGCTTCGTTGAAGGCCTTTTGGTTCAGGCCACGATGCAGCATACGGGGCTCGCCATGCTGGAATCGACCATAAAGGTGCATGCTCCTACCAATGTCGGCGATACTATTCACGGCGAAGTGGAAGTGACGGCGATCCGGCCAACCAGCAAAGGGAATCGGGGAATCGTCACGACGATCAACAGCATTGTCAATCAGCGCAACGAGGTGGTCATAACCTACAATGTTACCCGGATGATGGCAGGGCGCAGCTGAACCCATCACCTTTGTCAGCGAATACCGTCGCCGGTGGTTTGGCAAAGGGCGAGAACCAAGTCTAGTCACGGGACTTCGGTGGCTTTGGTTGCATGATCAGAACCGTGCCTTGAGCCGCACCACAGGGCCGCCCGTCGTTCTCCACGTCGATCCGCACCACTGCCGTCGAACGGGTCATGGCGACAATACGTGCCTCCGCAATCACGGTACCGGCCGAGACTGGCGCGAGGAGATTTAGTTTGAATTCCGTGGTGGCCGCCCATTGTCCCGGCTGCATGTGCGGATAGCATACGAGTCCAAGCGTATGATCGCACAATGCGGCGAGTACGCCGCCATGCAGATTGCCGAAACGCGTCAGCAGCTTCGGGTCCGCCGCCATTTCCACGCGCAGTCGCCCGGGCTCGACGAGCGTGGTGCGTAGACCGAGGAACTGCGGGAGGCCGGATGACGGTACGGTCGGTTCGAGGAAGCGGCGAGCCACCTCCTCATCGAAGGGCGGGAGCCGCGGCGGTAGGTTCATGACGTTGCTTTTTCCGGAACTGTTGTCTCTACGAGGGCGGGATAAGGCAGGAGTGGATCGACCGTTCGCCGTCGACCTGGCCGGCAAGCGTTCGGATCGCCAGATCAGCCTCCTCCAGCGCGAAATCGTGCGTGTGCATCAGCGCAAGCGGAACCTTGCGGCTTTCAATTAGATCAATCGCCTTGCGGTAGCCTGAGCTGAGAACGCCGATGGCACCCTTAATGGTGATTTCCTTCCAGACAACCATGTCGGAGACGAAATCCGGCACCGTCTTTTGACGCCTCTTTCCGTCCTGCATGGTGAATCCCTTCACTCCGGCAAGGACGATTGTGCCGCCGCGACGCACGTAGTCGAGCGCCCCTCGCACGGGTTGGGTGGCGTACGACGTGACATCGACAACGACATCCACGCCTCTTCCGCCCGTGATCTCTCGGACGCGCTCCCTGGGGTTCTCGTTGTCTACGTCGATCGTGTAGTCCGCGCCGAGTGCACGCGCGACGGCCAGCTTCTTGGCGTCCGAGGCCAGTCCAGTAACGATGATGGTGCCCACTCCAGCATGGCGTGCGGCCACGACGCTGGCCAATCCGCGCTGCCCCGGCCCGAGAATCATCACGGTATCGCCGGCGCTTGTCCCGGGAAGCTCGACCGCCCAGCGAAAACCGGCGCCGAGTGGATTGAACATGACAGCGATCTCAGGCGGCAAGGACTTGTCGATCCGGTGAACGATCGCATTGGGCGCAAGATACATGTACTGCGAGTACGCACCCCAGATTCCCGGCGCCACGGTGAGCGGGATGTAGGAATAGATCTGCCGCCGGTCGCACAGATGGTAGTGCCCGCCGAGACACGTGTTGCAACAGTGGCAGGACAGCATCGTCTCGACGCAGACACGGTCGCCGACATCGACGCGCCAGCGCTTCGCTGCAACATCGCCGATGGCCGCAATGATACCCAACGGCTCATGGCCGGGGACGACCGGATAAGGCGTGCTCAGCGCGCCTTCGTATTGCTCGTGGTCGCTGCCGCAGATGCCGCAAGCCTCGATTCTGAGAATCGCGCTGTCGGCGCTTATCGGCGGGATCGGGAGATCACGACGCTCCAGTTGGCGCGGACCCGTCTGAACCATGGCCATCGTTTTCTTGGGCAGCATCGCGTCACCTCTTCTCCGACACGGCGTCGTGTTGGTCTTACCGGGCTATGCGCGAGCGCGCGCCGGCCGGCCGATGCAGCCCGGTGGTTCAAGACGCCAGCGATTGGGTTCATTGACTATGATCTGGTTCATCGCCTCCTTAGGATGATCAGGTCCAGGAATGCGTTTCAACCAACCGAACTAGCCGACCTTGAAGTAGTCCGGACGGCCGGCCGACCAGAAGTCGCCCCACATCTGCTGCCCGCCATCGATGGTCAGGACTTCGCCGGTGATGAACTTGCCCGAGGGACCGGCCAGGTAGACGCAGCCTTCGACGACGTCCCAGACGTCCCCTGGGCGGCGCATGGGGTTGCTCTCGTAGAAGGTCTTGCGGCCCTCCTCGGAATACTGCGCGAAGCCGCTGCTCTCGACCGCACCGACGCCGAGGCAGTTTACCCGGATACCAAGGGGCGCCCATTCCACTGCCACCGTCTTCGACAGGTAGATCACTCCGGCGCGCGCCGCCGTCGAATGCGCCATGTGCGGCAATCCACGCTCGATCGTGGCCGTGATATTCACGATGTTGCCTGCTTGGTCGCGATCTCGCCAGCGCCGGGCGGCGGCCTGCATCATGTACCATGTGCCGCTCAGGTTGGTGTCGATGACGGCTTTCCAACCCTTGACGGTGAAATCGATCGCTGGCTGCGCAAATTGTCCGCCGGCGTTGTTGACGAGCACATCAAGCCGGCCATGTCTCAACCATGCGCGCTCCATGAGGGATTCGACCTCGTCCGGCTCACGAATGCTCATCGCCATGGCATCGACGTCGCTGCCGAGGCCACGCAGCAAGGCGACCGCGGCCTCGAGTTTCTCTGGCTTGCGGCCACATAGAACGAGATGAGCACCCAACCGCGCAAACAGAACGGCGATTGCCTTGCCGATGCCACTGCCGCCGCCTGAAACGAGAACCACCTTGCCGCTGAACAGGTCCGCGGCGAATACAGTAGGATGCGCGATGAGTTCGGCATCGGTGAAGCCGAATCGGCGATCGCCGGGAGACGTCGGGCCGGTCATGAATGAAAACGTTGAGCGGGCATGATCAAGCCGCGTCTGCGAAGCGAGGCATGACTTTAGTCGCCATCAGCTCTAGCGATTGCAGGATCTGGCCGCGATCATGCAGACCCTGAGGAATCAGCAGGACGATCTCGTCCTGCCCGGGCACGGCTTTCTGAACAGCTTCCAGCCGCCGCGAGATGGTATCAGGCGAGCCGACGAGCAGCTCGGGCAGTCCTTGGCCAAAGGGAGCAGACCACTGGTCCCAGAACCAACGCATGTCCTCGAGCTGGGCATGTGCTTCGGCGTCAGTCGGGGCGCAGATGAAAATGCCGCCCCAAGCCGTCGCGTGGCCGGAGCTGACGGCTCGCCCGTGTTTCTCCGCCTCGTCGTGGTACGCACGATTGAGATGGCTGTAGAAGTCGAGATTATCGGTCAGCACGATGGGCCGGCCCCCGTACTTTGCCCAGAACAGCGCCGTACGCATGGAGGCGGCGAAGCCGCCATAGAGCGGCGGATGCGGCGTCTGCAGCGGCCGCGGCGCAATGCCGACTTCGTTGATCCGCATGTCCGGAGCGACACCCTGTCCATAGGTCGTGTACACGCCGTGCGGATGAGGGTTGACCATGCCGACCGGTGGGAAATTCCAGTACTGGCCTCGATGGCAGAAGGTTTCGTGGGTCAGTGCCTTGACGACGACGTCGACGAACTCATCGAAATACGCCCGGTTGGCAGCGTCGACCGGCGAATCCTTGTTCCATGGACCGACCGCATGAAGATCCTCGCGCACCTTGAAATTCTCGACCCAGCGCGCCTGGTAGCCACGCACCAGCCCCACACCGAAGCGCCCGCCCAGCATGTGGTCCATGGTGGCGATGTCCTCCGCCACCCGCAGCGGATTGTGCGTTGTCGATACGAAGCCGCAGGTGATGACCCGCAGCGTTTTTGTGTGCTTGCCCAGCCACATCGCCATCAGCCGGGGATCGTTCGAGATCTCGAAGCCCTCGATCTGCAGATGGTGTTCGGGATGGCCAAACCCGAAATAGCCGGCATCGTCGGCAAAGCGCGCATATTCGGCGATCTCGTCGAGCATGCGCTGATAGAGCTCGGGCTTGCGGCCGGCCATACCGCCTTCGAGTTCAGCCCGCCGGCCGATCGTGCAGTAGACGAACAGGCTAAACTTCATGAGGTCCCTCGTTGCTTCCGAACTTGCTGCCGGTTCAGGATGAGAAGCGGGGTGTGGTTAGGCCGCAAGCTTGTAGAGGTCTGCCACGTTGTCGTGCAGGACCCGTTGCCTCAAGGATGGACTGAGATGTGCGGTCTGCTCGGCGATCACGTCCTGGCTCCACGGCCAGGTCGAATCACTATGGGGAAAGTCGCTGGCCCACATCAGTTGTTGAGGCGCCATCATGTCGGCGAGCTTGAACGCGATGTAGTCGTCTTGGAACGTCAAGCTGATATTGTCGCGGAAATACTCCGACGGCAGCCGCGCCAGCTCCTTGCCCTTCATCCAGTAGCGGTGCCGCTTGTACGCATGGTCCATGCGGTACATGAAGTGCGGCGCCCAGCCGGCATCGGCCTCGACACACACCACCTTAAGCTTGGGATGGCGTTCGAACACGCCGCTGAAGATCAGCATACTCATGATGTCCTGACAGCCGCGGATAATCGAAAGAAATCCGCTAATCTTGGGACCGCGGTGCGAATTGATGCTGTCCGTCTTCGACGTCAGGATATGGAACGACAACGGCAGGTCCAGGGCCACGGCCGCTTCCCAGAAGGGATCGTAGGCCGGGTCATCATAGTCGAGTTCGCCTGGGTTGCCGGGCATCATGACGCCCCTGAAGCCCATTGCCTTGATGCGCTCGAGATCGGCGATACCTTCCTTGACGGTTCGAATGCCGGTCTGGCCGATGCCGATCAGGCGGTCCGGCGCGTGCGCGGTGTACTGCTGGAGCCAGCGGTTGTAGGCGTCGAAGCAGGCCTTCTTGTAGTCTTGGTCCGGATGATTGCAGAGCACCATGCCGACGGTCGGATAGATGACTTCGGCGCCCACACCATCGCGGTCCTGGTCGGCCAGCCGGGCTGCCGGATCCCAGCCGCCGCGATGAAGGTCCTCGAAGCGCGCCCCGCCCGGGCGGAGGCTGCTGGGCTCGACGCCGGCCGCAGCAACCAGGCCCATCGGGATGGTCTGCTTCATGCCTTCGACGACATAGACGTCGCCGAACTTGGGATCGCGCTCGATGTGGGGGGCGCGTTCGCGCCAAGCGGGCTCGATATGGTCGCGATAGCAATTGGCCGGCTCGGTGATGTGCGAATCTGCGGATATTGGAACGAAAGTCATGGTCGTCTCCTCGCGTAGCTGATCGATGATGGGCGTGCTCCCTGGAAAGGGACTCATGCTCGTGGGAGCCCCAGTGCCTGGTGGACGGAACGATGGAAATGTGCCAGCGCCGGCTCGTTGCGGCCGAACAGCAGGTGGTCTTGCGCGCCGGAATGGAAGCCGCGCTGCATGTTCTCCCCCAGCGGGAAGTCCTCCTGTTCTACCGTGTCGAGCAGGATCTTCATGTTGCGATCCCAATGGCGTTTCGCCTTATCGGTGAGTGCCGGTTCCGGAATGTAGAGCGAGGCATGCATCACACTCTCGTCGGGACTGGCCCCCGGGAAGACGCGCCAAGTCTCCATGTGGTCGCCCTGCCAGACCAGCACGGTGTTCGGGAACAGCGCATAGACGACCGCCGTGTGCCTCAGCACGTCCCAGTCGCGCTCCGGCATTTCGCGCAACGCCGCCAGCCCCGGGCGCGGCACCGCCATGCGCCCATGGCGGCCATAGGCATCGAAGGTGGTGTGTGTGCCGAGAATCAGTGGCGCGATCGTGTTCCGATGAAGGACCTTGATATGATAGCCTTCCAGGAAGGTGCCAATGACAAGCTTCCAGTTCATCGCCCGCCTTAGCGTTCGTGTCTCGTAATGGCTGTAGCGATCGAAGCCGTATGCCCCGAATTCCGACGTGAGATCGCCCAGGATCGCGTCGGGATCAAAGGGCGTGTCGCCGCCGGGCCGAACCCAGATGAACCCATGGCGTTCCACCGCCGCAAGCCGCCGCAGGCCGTGCGTTGCGCGGTCCACATCGCCAAAGGCCTCGGCGTCGCGCACGCCCAGCAATTGCCCGTCCAGACCGTACGCCCACCCGTGGTACGGGCACACAAAGGAGGTGCCGGCGCGTGCACAACCTTGCGCGAGATCGGCTGTCGCCAGCTTGGCGCCACGATGGCGGCAGACGTTGAGGAACGCGTTCACCTTGCCGTCTTTGCCGCGAACAACCAGAATCGGACGGCCGGTGAAATCGTTGGTAAAGAAATCGCCGGGCTTTGGAAGGTCGGCAGTCATGCCGAGGATGAGGGGATGCTCGCGGAACAACAGGTCGCGTTCGTGCGCGGCCTGATCTGAACAGATATAGTCTCGGACCGGATTGGCAAAGGGCGATACGCTACGCGCCTGCTCGCCCTTGTCGATGTATGAGAACATAGTGCGAGCCAGTTCGACTTGTGTTGCGTGCTCCATGAGTAATCCTCCTGATCGCGTACAAGGTGCACTGGACTAACTGAATTTCGGGACCCGACGGGCCTGAAAGGCGGCCAATCCTTCGGAGACGTTCTCCGACCGCAGCGCGTCGACGACGCACTCACACTCGCGCGCCAGTCCTTCGGCCAGAGGGACGTCGAGGCCTTGACGAGCCAGTGACTTCATCGCCGCGATGGACTGTGGATTGCGAACCGCCAGCGTCTGCGCGTACGTCATGGCACGCTCGGCAAGTGCCGTCTCCTCGACCACAATATTCACGAGGCCACACTCGCGCGCAGTGGTCGCGTCCAGCCACTCGGCGCTGTACATCAGGTGGAGGGCCCGGCGCAGGCCGACCAGGCGGGGCAGGCGCTGCGTGCCACCCCATCCGGGGATCAGACCGTACTGTGCATGCTGGTCACCGAAACGAGCCGAGCTGGCGGCGAACACGACATCGCACGCCATCATCAGCTCCAGCCCGCCAGCGAGGCATAGGCCATGCACTGCTCCGACGATTGGCAAGCGCGAGCGCTCAAGGGCGGTGAGCGCGTCGTGTCCTGCGGTGATGAAAGCTTCGAGGGTGGCGCGGGTCTCGCGCGCCGCGAGGACTTCGTCCAGATCAGCGCCGGTGCAGAAATGCTTGCCGTTGGCCTTGAGCACCACGACACGACACTCAGCATTGGCCTCCAAGGATCGCACCGCGGCAGACAGGCCGTCCGCCAGACCGCGCGATATGCAGTTGAACTTGCCGGGACGGTTCAGTGTTACCACACCGATATTGGCTTGCAGCTCGGTGAGGACGGGCGATTCTTCGGCCATCGGCACCCTCCGCCTAGTACGGTACCGCCACGCGCCCGATCTTCTCGCGCGCGATGATCATCTTCTGGATCTGCTCGGTGCCGTCGCCGATCTGCAGGCCCATCACATCGCGCAGCCGCTGCTGATGCGGCAGGTCCATGGTGTAGCCGGAATGGCCGTGCGTCAGGAGGCACCGGTGGATCGTCTCGAAGGCTGTCTTGGGAGCCCACCATTTGCACATTGCGGCTTCCGCCGTGTGGGGCTTCCCTTGGTCGCGCAGCCACAGCGTTCGGTAGCAGAGAAGCCGTGCCGCAGTGAGCAGCGTTTCCGCCTCGGCCAAGGGTTCGGTGACGCCTTGATAGCGTGCCAGCGGATGGCCGAAGGCTTGGCGCTCAGTGACGTACCGCCAGGTTTCCTCAAGCGAGGCGGCGGCTGGCGCCAGCACCTGCAGCCCAATCAATGCCCTGCTGTAGTCGAAACCCTGCATGACCGTACGAAAGCCCTCGCCCTCGCCTCCGATGCGCCATTCGTCAGGCACCTTGACGTCCTGGAAGAAGACCGACCCCCGGCCGACAACCTTCGAGCCCACATCGTTGAAGCTGGAACGGCTAATGCCCGGCAGGTCGAGCGGCACATGAAAGGCAGTCACACCCCGAGCACCGGAACCTGCCTCGCCAGTGCGGGCGAAGACGACGATCGATCCCGCCTGTTCGATCATCGAAATCGACGTCTTCTCGCCATCGAGCACGTAGCCGTCGTTGGTGCGGCGCGCCTTGAGCTGGAGATTCGCCGCGTCAGACCCACCACGGGGCTCGGTCAGGCCGAGTGCCACCACAGTCTCGCCGCGACAGATCCTCGGTACGACCTCCTTCGCGATCTCGATCGGCGCGTGGTGCACCAAGATCGAGCCCATCAACGACCCCAGAAGCTGAACGTAGGCGATGCTGAGATCGGCCGCTGCCACGCCTTCGATCACGAGCCCGGCTGTCACTCCGTCCGCGTCGAGCCCACCGAACGTCTGTGGCAGGTCGACCCCGATCAGCCCAAGGCCGCCCATCTCGCTGATCAGTGACGGCGCAATGCGTCCGTCCTTTTCGCGAGCGATATAACCCGGGGCGAGCTTTTCGACGCCAAAGCGCCGCGCCGTCTCGCCGATCTGCTGCTGTTCCGGGGTCAGGGAAAAGTCCAACCTACAGCTCCTACTTGACGAAGTCCCGGAAGCGCGGCAGGCGCTTCTCGTTGAGGGCCTTGACCCCTTCCTGGGATTCGGCGGTTGCGTAGTAGAGCCGCAGGGCCTGCATCCCGAGCCCCCCGATACCGCGAATGCTGTCGCTGTCGGCATTGAAGGACTTCTTGGCGATGGCGATGGCCGTAGGACTGCGCTGCACCAGTTCGGCACACCAGGTCTCGACTTCGGCGTCGAGCTTGTCGTCGGGCACCACGGCGTTGACCAGCCCCATCTCCATCGCCTGGTGCGCCGAGTAGCGCCTGCACATGTACCAGATCTCTCGCGCCTTTTTCTCACCAACCACACGCGCGAGATAGGCGGTGCCGAATCCGGGGTCGACGGAGCCCATTTTCGGCCCAACCTGACCGAAAATCGCGCCCTCGCCGGCAATGGTGAGATCGCAGATCGTCGCCAGAACATTGCCACCGCCAATCGCGTATCCGCGCACTTTGGCAATGACCGGCTTGGGCACGTCGCGGATGACGCTGTGCAACTCCTCGACCGGCATGCCGACCGTACCGCGCGTCGACCCGTCGCCGTATTGGCCGCTGTGATCCGACTGGTCCCCACCGGTACAGAACGCCTTGTCGCCAGCGCCGGTGAGCACGATCGCACCAATATCGCTCGCCCAGCCCGCTTTGAGGAATGCGTCCAGCAACTCGACCACCGTGCGCGGGCGGAAAGCATTGTAGACCTTTGGCCGGTTGATCGTGATCGTGGCGACCTGATTGGCCTCGGCATAGAGGATGTCCGTATAGTCCATCGGCTTACCCGTGCATTGTGAGGCCGCCGGAGACGCTGATCGTCTGGCCGGTGATGAAGCTGGCATCGTCGCTCAACAGGAAGCATACGATGCCGGGGTAATCATCGGGCTTGCCCAAGCGGCGGAGGGGGATTGCCTTTTTGAGCGCCTCCGCAAGCCCTGCCGCGGATTCGCTGACAGTCGCGAACAAAGGTGTGTCCGTCGGTCCCGGACAGACTGCGTTGACCACGATTCCTTGACGCGCAACTTCTCGTGCAACCGTCTTGCCGAACGCAGCAATGCCGCCCTTGCAAGCCGAATAGACCGCTTCGCCCGATGAACCGACCCGACCCGCGTCGGAGGCTATGCTGACAATATGGCCCTTGCCGTGCTCGACCATCTTCTTCAGCACGACATGCGTGACATTGAGCGGGCCCCAGAGATTGATGTCGATCACCTTTTGCCAGAGGGCCCGGTCCGTCTCCACGAAGCGAACCGCCTTGTCCCAACCTGCGTTGTTCACCAGTCCGCTGATCGGTCCGGCAGCTGCTTCAAACGCATCAACCGCCCGTGCCACCGCGTCATAATCGACAATGTCGACCTTGTACCCGAATGCACGGCCGCCGTTCTCTCGAAGCGAGTTCGCTGTGGCCTCCGCCGCTTGGCCGTTGATGTCGAAGATGCCAACCACGGCTCCTTCCACGGCCAGGCGTTCAGCGATCGCGCGGCCAATACCACTGCCACCGCCGGTCACAATGACGGGTTTGTCCTTCAGTCCGCGCATCTTGGTCACAGCCATCCCAAAAGACATACGCTGGGCGATTGGGATCGCTAGCCCACACGCATGCTTTTCAAATATACATTAGAAACCTAGGTAGATGTTATCGATGTGTCAAGCAAGTCCATCGCCCGTGCGAATGCCTGGCGGCACGCTTCTGTCGGCGGGCATCGATGATGCTTGGCCTACAGCCTTGGGACAAGGAAGCCGTTTGCGCCAATTGACGAGATGCGTCAGAACTTCTAACGTTCATTAGAGAATATCGCCCACCGGCAAGCGTCGAAGCGGTCAATTGGGTCAGAACCGTGACGCAAGCAGACTCCTCAATGGTTTATTGGGCGCTGTGCAGGGAGGATTCTGGAGATGCCCGAGCAAAAGGTCCTTCAAGTCGTCGTCGATCCAGCGCTATGCCAGGGACACAACAGGTGCAAGGCGATAGCACCGAAATTGTTCGAACTGGATGAGTTCGGGCATGCACACGCGGTCGGCGACGGCACAGTGCCTGCCGGCCTTGAGGACAAGGCCCGGCTTGCAGAAGCCAATTGCCCCGAATTCGCAATCAAGGTGGTGCAAGCTTAGCATAAAGGAGGTCACGATGACGGATCGTCCGCCTGTCCTGGATTGGACCACCGATTTTGATCATCTCGACCCACGCTGGGTCACTGAGCCCCACCAGATCTGGGACGAGTTGCGCCGGCAATGCCCGATCGCCCACACCGAAAGATATCGTGGCGTCTACTTCCCCAGTCGTTACGCCGATATCCGGGCAATCGCATACGATACGAAACACTTTTCTTCGCGCCGTGTTGTAGTTCGCGAGATGCCACCGCGCGCATCATCTGATTCTGAGAAGGAGAAGTCCTCTGCAGCAGCGTCGACGCTGGCGTCGCCGCCGATTACCTCTGATCCACCGCATCACCGGCCGTCGCGCATGCTGTTGCTGCCTGCGTTCACGCCTGACGCCATAAGCCGCCTGGAACCCAAGACACGAAAAATCTGCCGCGAGCTGATCGATCGCTTCGCATCGGACAATGGCTGCGACGCGGCAGCGGACTACGCGCAGCATGTTCCCGTCGCCGTCATAGCACACATGCTCGGACTGCCAGAGGAAGATGGCGAGACGTTTCGGCGTTGGATCCAACTGCTTCTCCACGATGGCATTGCCGAAGATGTGTCCTTCCGCAAAGCGCTCGATGAGATGGACGACTACTTCAGGCAACATATCGCCCAGCGACGCTCGGCAGGCGGCGAGGATCTCATTACGTTCCTGCTCAAGGCCCGAATGGCTGATCAGCCCCTGTCCGATGAGCACATACTCGGCACGCTTCGCCTTCTGCTGATTGCGGGTATCGACACGACCTGGAGCGCTATCGGCTCATGCCTATGGCATCTGGCCCAGCACCGGGATGACCGTCGCCGGCTCCTCAGCGAGCCGGCACTCATGCCGACTGCCATAGAGGAGTTTCTGCGAGCCTACGCCCCGGTGACGATGGCCCGCCAGGTCGCCAAGGAAACCACGGTTGGCGGCTGCCCGTTCAAGGAACGCGAAATGGTATTGCTGTCTTTTCCGGCGGCCAACCGCGATCCAGAGGTCTTTCCGCAAGCTGATCGTGTGGTGATTGATCGGACTGAGAACCGCCATGCGGCCTTCGGGCTGGGCATTCATCGTTGTATCGGCTCGAATCTGGCCCGCATGGAGATCACCGTTGCACTCGAGGAATGGCTCGCCCGAATTCCTGACTTCGAGCTCACTGATCCGGCCTCGGTGATCTGGTCGCACGGCCCGGTCCGCGGTCCTCGAAAGCTTCCATTGGTCTTTAAATGACCTTGGGAGCTTCGCCCGCTTCTTGATGCTCGTTGATACTTGCGGTTTGTGCGACGCTGCTCGTTCCCGACCGGACCGGCTCTGCGCAGCTGCCCTTCGTCGGGCACCCTAACAGCGGCGAGACCAAGGTGGCTGCGCCATCACATGGATGAATGGCGCGTGATGGAAATTGGCTGTAGCGGTGGCGGTTGGTCACGCAGGAAGGGAAGATTGAATGGTCGCACGGGTGGAGATGTTGTCAGTCGACCAAGCGAAGGTCGTTGCCCGAGAGTGCGGTATTCGGGAGTCGATGGCTGGCCTCAGCGTTTACCGAACGCTGTTGCGTCACCCGCAACTGGCGGCTGCGGTCAATCACTTGCTGACCACGCTTCTGTTCACCGGCAACAAGCTGGACGTCCGTCTTCGCGAGCTGCTGATCATGCGTATCGGGTGGATTACGGGCGCCAAGTACGAATGGACCCAGCACTGGCATTTCGCGGCACGCGTCGGGCTGCCCCCGGAGGACGTCCTCGCAGTCCGCGATTGGCGCTCCTCGACGCGGCTTGGCGCGGCCGACCGCGCGGTGCTGGCCGCAGTCGACGATACACTGGGGCATGGCAAAATCTCCGACTCCGTGTGGGCCGAGTGCGTGCGGCACGTCGGCAGTTCCGAGCAGTTGCTTGAGATGGTCATCGCGATCGGAAACTGGAACATGTTCGCACAACTTCTTCGAAGCCTCGAGATCCCTTTGGAAGAAGGCGTCAAGAGCTGGCCGCCCGATGGCAAAATCCCTGAGGGAGGCGATGCCTGAGACATGCATGCGTATTGGCCAACCAATGCGTTGACATGTTCCGGGCCGTAGCACGTGGCTCGGCCTGATCGGGTTAGGTATATGCAGGAGACGTCAATGGAAGAGTTGAGTTTAGTAGGCGTTGATGGAAATCGGCTCGCCGCCAGTGTCGTCGGGGGAGACGGCCAGCCGGCGATCTTGCTTGCCCACGGTGGGGGCCAGACCCGACACGCGTGGGACAGAACCATGAGAAAGCTTTGCGCTCACGGCTATCGTGCTATCGCGCTCGACCTGCGTGGGCATGGTGACAGCGACTGGTCGGAAGATGGACGCTATGAACTAGACGCATTCGCCGACGACTTGATTGCGGTTGCTCGGCATTTGCGTCGGCCGCCCGCGGTAGTCGGCGCCTCTCTCGGCGGACTCGCCGCTCTTGTTGCCGAGGGAGAGAAAGCGCCGGGAACATTCTCCAGTCTGACGTTGGTTGACGTCACGCCAAGAATGGAGATGGCAGGGATAAATCGCATCGTGGGCTTCATGACCGCCCATGTCCAGAAGGGTTTCCGATCAATCGACGAAGCAGCAGACGTCATTGCTGACTACTTGCCTCATCGCCAGCGGCGCCGAAACCTGAATGGTCTCACCAAGAACCTGCGGCTCGGACCAGACGGTCGCTACCGATGGCATTGGGATCCACGTTTCATCACCAATGTGCAGCCACCAGAGCACGAACGGCGCTTCGAGCGACTGGAAAATGCCGCTCGGCGCGTTGGCTGTCCGATCCACCTAGTTCGAGGAGGAATGAGCGACCTGGTCAGCGAAGAGGTCACCAAGGCATTTCTGGAGCTTGTTCCAGGCGCAAGGTATTCGAATGTCGCGGATGCAGGGCATATGGTGGTCGGCGATCAGAACGATCGTTTCTCGGAAGCGGTCCTCGCGTTCCTGGAAACCCTCCACTCGACCAAGTAAGAGACAAACTCCCGTTCACACTGTGGCCGCCTCGGCGCAGGCGGCGTTAGAATTGGATGACTGTCCGCGCGGTTTCGCCAGTCTTGAGCTGCGCGAATGCTTCGTTGATGCTGGCAAGCTGGGTGCGCCCCGAAATGAGCTTGTCGAGCTTCAGATCGCCCCGCAGATAGAAGTCAACCAACCGCGGCATATCGATTCGGAACTTGTTGGATCCCATCGCGGAGCCCTGGATGCGCTTCTCGCCAAGAAGCTCCGCCCCAGACACCTCAAATCGGGTGCCCAGTGGCATCATGCCGATGATCGTGGCCGTGCCCCCGCGCCGCAACATGCGGAACGCCTGCTCAACCGTCGTCTTCGAGCCGACACACTCGAACGAGTATTCGACCCCGCCGGCGGTCATCTCGCGAACCGCCTTGATCGGATCGGTCGCGCTCGCGTCCAACACATCCGTCGCGCCAAACTCCTTCGCCAACTCGAGTTTGGAGGCGACCTTGTCGATCACGATGATGCGACCGGCGCCAGCGATCGCGGCGCCGTTCACGGCCGACAGGCCAATGCCACCCAGCCCGATCACCGCAACCGTTGATCCTGGCTCGACCTTTGCGGTTCGGAACACTGCCCCCGCGCCCGTCATGACGGCACATCCAATCACCGCTGCCCGGTCCAGCGGCATGTCGGGGCGGATCTTCACGATCGAACGCTCATGCACTAGCATGTATTCAGCGAACGACGAAAGATTGCTCGTATGCGGTAACGGCGTCCCATTCAGCATAATGCGCTGTGGGCCATTCGGATCGCGGCGCGTGCTTGGGCTCAAGCAAAGCGATAGCCTGCCAGTCATACAGTACTCGCACTCGCCACAGAACGTAGAGATGCACGTGATCACATGATCACCTGGTCTCACGTAGGTCACCTCGTCGCCGACCGCCTCCACCACACCGGCCGATTCGTGGCCCAGAACGCACGGGCACGGACGCGTGTAGAGGCCCTCTATGTAGTGCAGGTCACTATGGCAGACCCCCGCAAAGGCCGTGCGAATCAGCACCTCGCCGCCGGCCGGCTTGTCGAGAAGTATCTCTTCGATCCTCAACGGTTCGTTGATGGCGTACATGATGGCGGCTTGGGCTTTCATTTCGTTCCTCCCCGACGCTTATCCCGGCGCGATTGAGTTCTGCCCGATAGGCAGTGTTGTAGCAAACGCGGCTGAACTCTTCGATCCTGCGGATATTCGTCCTTGGCATCGGTCTCCTGGGCGCGCACGGCGATTTGCTCGCGCGCCACGCGTCGCCCGAGTTCTGCGCCTGGCGTTGTTCGTCCGTTAGGCAATCGATCATGCGAGCGACGTCACGATTGTCGGCCGCCCCGGGAATCTGGCCGACCGGACGTACCCGGCGCTCTGCCGTGGACTGACCGTCGCAAGAGCGCCACGAAGACAAAATGCCACCAGAAAGCGTCTGGCCATCGCGTTACCTCGTGCGCTTCGTTCTGGCGCGCTACTCTGCAGCAAGCTTTGCTTTCCCGAACGCCGGCATGACATCGCGCGCGAACCAGCGCAGCTGCTCCTTGAACTCGGCTGGCGACAATCCTTCAGCCCAGTGGATCATGAAATCCTCGAGCCCCGGATACTTGGCTTCGATTGATCTGATTCCGTCGATGACCTCGGCGGGCGTGCCACAGAACCATGCCTTCTGCTTCACACCCTCGCGGATCGACGGGATCGTCGACGGCGCACCAGGAGTGCCCCAGGTACGGCCCTGGTCATCGGCGTAGCGCACGAACCCGAACGGCGCGAACCACTTGTAGCGCTCGTCATGGGCCGGCTCAACGCGCCGGATCGCCTCCTCCTGGCTGCCGGCAAGGTATAAGCCCGCGCCCCAGATCATGTCCTCGCCGAGCTGCTTGGGGCGGCCGTGGCGAGCGCACGCGGCGTGATACTCGCGCGCGACATCGTCGAGTATCTTCTCGCCGTTCAAAGTCACCATGGCCTTGAGGCCGTACCGGGCCATCATGTCGATGGTCCTGCCGCTGGCGATCGGCATCCAGATCTCGACCGGCAGGTGCTTGGGCCGCGGCACTATCGTGATCTCCTTCAGCCGGTAGCCGCGGTAGTCGACGGGCGGCGGACACTCGAAGTACTTGCCCTTGAAGTGGAAGGCCTCCTCGTTGAAACACTTCAGCAGGAGCTGGAGCTGCTCCTCGAAGTATTCGCGGTTGGCTTCGGCATCGAGCAGCGGCGCCCCGAACGTCTCAACCTCACGGCTGTGGTAGCCGCGGCCGACGCCCATGATCACGCGGCCGTCCGTCACAATGTCGGCCATGGCATAATCTTCGGCCAATCGAATGGGGTGCCACATCGGCAGAACGTTGAAGGCGCAGCCGAATTTCAGGCGCCGGGTTTGCGTGGCAAGCCACAGGCCGAGCTGTATCAGGTTGGGCAGGCACTCGTAGCCCTCACGCTGGAAGTGGTGCTCCGCCGCCCATAGCGCGTAGTAACCGAGATCGTCCATGGTGCGCGCCACGTCGCGGGCGGTCTCGAAGACTTCGCTCAGGCGCTGGTTCGAGTAGCGTCGGTCGTTGGCGGGCGTGCCCTCGAGACCGATGTTGTCCAGCTCGATCTGTCCGACATAAAGGACATGGAAGCGTTTGATCATGTAGGTCGGTCCCAACTTGAAAGACGGTTAGTACCTTCAGGATCGATCGTTACGTGTTCTCGGAGTGGTCAACTCGCCGATCCTCCTCCGCCATCGTCGCATAACCAAGGTAGTGGCTTCGAGAAGCTACCATCCGGAGACACACGGAAGTCGAAATCCTGCATGTGAGCCATTTTCGAATGACCATTAGATACGCTAGGCACGCCGTGCCAAGGAGTCAAGGGACTGGCCGGTCGTAACCAATCCCGACAACGGATCATCCTGTTATTTGGGCCGCATATCGGTATTATGTTACGTTAAAGGGGCGCTTCGCGGACCGAGTCCGGCGGCAAGGCCCGCGTGTTGTTGTTTGAGCCATTCCGCGCTGGCTCCAAAAGGGGGTTTGGGTGAGTCAACAGGAAGTGTCGACGCGGTCCCGTCGTACGTCCCATCCGAAATCGGCTATCACAAGGCAACGCATTCTCGATGCGGCGGCACGCGCATTCAGTCTCAAAGGATATGCCGCAACGACCATTAGCGACATCGCGATGACTGCAGAGATGCAGGGTGGGAGCATCTACTATCACTTCGAGTCGAAGGACGATATCCTGCAGGAGGTGCTCGATGTAGGCATTACCCGAGTGTTCTCGGCGGTCCGTCTCGCCGTCGGGTCCTTGCCGGCTTCATCCGCATTCAGTGAAAAGCTCGAAGCCGCTGTGACAGCCCATCTTACGATGCTTTTGCAGCAGAGCGACTATACGTCGGCCAATATACGAGTGTTCGAGCAGGCGCCGGCCGCTGTCAAACGACAGAATCGAAAGCTTCGCGCCGCATATGGTGAGTATTGGGGCCGGCTGCTTGCCGAGGGACAGCGCGCCGGAGCGATTCGAAAGGATGTCGACTTGATGGTTTTGCGCTTGTTGCTGCTCGGTGCAATGAACTGGGCGGCTACGTGGTATCGTCCAGGTCATTTGGCTATTTCCGAGCTGGCTCGGAATGTATGCGATATCGTGCTGAATGGCGCAGGCTTGGACAGCGACCATTTCGAGCGTTCTTCCAAAGGGCGGCGTGCTCGTTCTTGAGTGATCAGGGGCGAGCGCGAGCTGATCGAAGACCATCAGATTTTCGCGCTCGATCATGTCGGGAAACTGAGACTCCCTTCACCAAGAACGAAATCGCAAGATCCGGCCACTGCGGCGTCAAATCCTGCGATTCCAAATCCGCCTCCAGCGCAGCCTTCGCCCCACTTCAACACCTTGCGAGTTCTTCACCGACGGCTCAGTACGACAAACGAGGTCGGTTTGCTCCAGATGCCCTATCAGATCCGTCATCCCGGGGCGCTGGCGATAGTACACGAGAGACGGCGTCGCTGTGCATTACAAGCTAATTCCGATCATTTTGGCCCCCGCAAAGCTGGCCCCATTTCGGTGCGGCTGCCGGTTCTTGCGCTATCGAAGATCATGAGAGCCATCGTTTGCGTCGCTTGTAGTGCTTCGTGTCGTGGTAGGATTTGCGTGCCCCGCCTTCATTGAGGCCAAGATAGAACTCCTTGATGTCGGAGTTGTTGCGCAGCTTCTCGGCCGGGCCTTCCAGCACGATACGGCCGTTCTCCATGACGTATCCATGATCGGCCACCGCTAGCGCCATGGTGGCGTTCTGCTCGACCAGCAGCACCGACAAGTTCTCTTGCTTCACCAACCGGCCGACGATGCCGAAGATCTCTTCCACCAGCATGGGAGCGAGGCCTAGCGAAGGCTCGTCGAGCAGCACCACCTTCGGCCGGCTCATCAGTGCCCGGCCGATCGCCAGCATCTGCTGCTCGCCGCCACTGAGGTAGCCTGACAGCTGGTGCCGCCGCTCGCGGAGCCGCGGGAAATACGAATAGACCAGCTCGATGCCCTGCTTCACCGCGCCGAGGTCCCTCTGGACGTGGCCGCCGGCGATCAGGTTCTCCTCCGTGGTCAGATGCTCGAACACCCGTCTTCCCTCGAAGACCTGGGCGAGGCCCAGCCGCATCACGTCGTGGGCGCGCAGCCCGTCGATGCGTTGCTCACCAAGCTGGATCGTGCCCTTGGTGACCTCGCCGCGCTCGCTGCGCAACACGCCCGAGATGGCCTTAAGCGTGGTCGTCTTGCCGGCGCCGTTGGCGCCCAGCAATGTCGTAATCGCACCTTCGCCGACATCGATCGACACGCCCTTCAGGACGAGTATGACGCGGTCGTAGACGACCTCGATGTTGTTGATTGCGAGCATGAACCAATCTGTGTGAGGGGCGAGTGGCGGGCGATTGCCGCCCGCCCTTTTCGCGTTCAGGACTTCGAGGCTTCCGCCGCGAGGTGCTTGAGGATGACCGGCCGGTAGCCCTGGAACCAGTCCTTGCTCTTGACGAGCTTGCCGCCTTTGACGGTCCAGATCTGCACCCAGCCGCCGCCCTCGTGGTCGGCCGGGGTGAGCTCCATCGGTGGTACGAGGCCACCCAGGGTAAAGCCCTTGATCGACTCCATGCCTTTCTTGACCTCTTCCGAAGTCGGCGCCGCACCGCCCTTGGCCTTGATGGCGTTACGCACTGCCTCGACGTGCAACGCCGCGATGAAGACGCCGCGGTTGTAGTAGACGGTCGAGTCCATCTCCTTGGGCGGGCTCTTGCCCTGCGCCTTGTACATCGCTTCGATGTCCTTGATCACCGGGAAGTCCTTGCCAACACCGGCGAACTGAATGCCATTATAACCTTCAGCCGTGGCCATTCCGCCCGCCGCGATGATATCAGCCTCGGCGCTGCCCCACACGAAGGCAACCACCTTGCTCAGCGGATAGCCCTTGCCCTTCAGCTCCTTGATGGAGACCGACGGCGAGCGGCCGAACAAGTGGGTGATGATGAAGTCCGGCTTGTAGCGGCCGGTGATGTCGAGAATCTGCGCGCCCATCTCCAGGCCCGGCGCCGGCACCGCGAAGGTGCGCATCTCGAAACCCTCGGACTTGGCGAGGTCCTCGAGGATAGGCAGTGGTTCCTTGCCCGCCGGGTTGTCGTAGAATAGATAGGCGATCTTCTTGCCCTTGAGATCGCCCAGCTTCTCCTTGGCAAAAGCCACCGCTGCACCCGCCTGCGACCAGTAGGTTGCGGCGATTGGGAAGGCATACGGAAAGCGCTTGCCGTCAGCCGCCGCAGCCGCCCCGAAGCCGGGCGACGTGCCGAGTATCTTGTCCTCTTCGAGCCTCTTAGTGAGCGCCATAACCACAGGGGTAGCGTAGAGACCCTCGATGATCGCCCCATCCTTCTTGAACCGTTCGTGCGCCTCGATGCCGGGCGGCACCTTGTACTCGTTGTCGATCTCGATGACCCTGATCTTGTGGCCCTCGACGCCGCCCTTGCTGTTCACCAGGGCGATGTAGTCGTGATAGCCGGGGCACAGCGCCGTTCCCACGGTCGCAGTCGCGCCGGTCCTGTCGCATTGCAGGCCGAATACGAGTTCCTTCTGAGCGAAGGCTTGGCCTCCGCTAAAAACGAGGGTTGCGGTGATCGCCGCGATCCCGAGCCAGCTTTTAACGAACCTTGTCATGAGTTGCTCCCTTCGCAGCTATGCCCCTCTAATAGGAGAAGGGCCATACCCGGAAATAGCTCCGGACATTCCTCCACAGTCGATTGAGCCCCTCGGGCTCGACGATCAAAAAGAAGATGATCAACGCGCCGAACACCCCCAGCCGCAGCCCCGAGATCACGTTGGCCATCTCGACTGCGGTGAAGAACAGCGATCCGACGTTCTCCATGAAAATGCGGATCACAATGGGCAGCAGAGTGACGAAAATGGCGCCGAGGATCGAGCCCAGAACCGAGCCCAGTCCACCAATGATGATCATGGCGAGATAGTCGATAGACACGATGAGCTGAAACTGCTCGTAGTTGGCGATGCCGAAATAGTATGTGTAGAGCACGCCGCAGACGCCGGCATAGAAGGACGAAATCGCGAAGGCCAAGAGCTTGTAGCGGTAGATATTGATACCGATGATCTCGGCCGCGATATCCTGGTCGCGCACCGCCACGAAGGCGCGGCCGATGCGGCTGCGCACCAAGTTCAGCGTCGCCACGATCGCGATCACGGCGAAGAACAGCAGGAAGAAGTAGAGGCTGCCCTGGGTGTTGAAGCTGAAGCCGAACAGCGTGGGCCGGCCGACCTCGATCGACGCCTGCGCGCCGCCCGAGATGGCCGGCACGCGGTTGATGGTCCATTCGATGATGAGCTGGCCGGCCAGCGTGGCGATCGCGAGATAAAGCCCCTTGATGCGCAGGCTCGGCATGCCGACCACCACGCCGATCAGCGCCGCCATCAGGCCGCCCGCCGGCAGCGTCAGCCAGAACGGCAGGTCGAGCTTCACTGCGAGGTTGGCCGCGGTATAGGCGCCGACCGACATGAAGGCGCCGTGGCCGATCGAGATCTGGCCGGTGTAGCCCACCAGGATGTTGAGTCCGAGCGCGCCCACGATGGCGATGAAGATCAGGTTCAGGATCGACAGGTAGTATTCGTGGACGACCATCGGGACGATCAGCACGAAGATCACCGCCAGTGCGATCATCGTCCATCTGGCGATGGGCAGCGGGTAGAGCGCCATGTCGGCGGCGTAGGTCGTCTTGAAGACTCCGGCTTCGCGATGGAACATGGGCTACACGCGCTCGATCTGGCGACGGCCGAAGATGCCGTAGGGTCTGACCATCAGGACCAGGATCATCAGTACGTACGGCGCGAAGTCCTTGGTGCCGCCGCCCACGTATGGATCGAGGTAGCCGGCCGCCAGGCTCTCGACGATGCCGATGATCAGCCCGCCGACGAGAGCGCCGCCGATCGAATCGAGGCCGCCCAGGATCACCACGGGGAAGACCTTCAGCCCGACCAGAGCGAGCTGAACGTCGACGCCCAGCATGCTGCCCCAGATGATGCCACCCAGCGCCGAGACGATGCCCGCCATCGCCCAGGCGAGCGCAAAGTAGCGCTCGACGTCGATGCCCATCGCCTGGGCGACCTGCTGGTTGTCGGCGACAGCACGCATGGCGACGCCCATGCGGCTCTTCTTGAAGAACCAGCTGAAAGCGAGGAAGAACAGCAGCGCGACAGCGGCGCCCACAACCTGGATCGGCGGCAGGCTCGCCGGACCAAGGACGATCGGGTCATCGCCGACAGGCAGGGACACCGCGCGGGTTTCGCTGCCGAAGATCAGCGGCCCCAGGCCGCGCAGCACGGCTGCCAGGCCGATGGTCGCCATGATCACTGCGACGACCGGCCGCCCGAGCAAGGGTCGCAGCACGATGCGCTCAAGGCCAAAGCCGAAGCCGATCATCACAGCGACGACGATGGCGATCGCCACGATCAGCGGCATGGTCTCGATCGACAGCGACACCGCCACGATCAGGCCCGCCAGCATGACGAACTCGCCCTGAGCGAAGTTGATGGCGTCGGTTGCCTTGTAGACCAGCACGAAGCCTAGGGCGATCAGCGAATACATTAGGCCGATCGAAGCGCCGTTTAGCGTCAGCGCCAGGAAAAACTCGAGATCTTCCGACATCGCTTCGACCTCACGCTGCCCGGCGCACCGGCTCGGCCGGCGCCAGATCATGAATGACGATGTCGGAGGTGAGCGTCGACTTGCGCCCGTCCTCGAAGGTGATCTCCATCGTGACCTGCACCTGCTTGGCGTCGTTGTAGAATGCAGCGATGACCTCGGCGTACTTCTCGGCGACGAACTTGCGGCGCACCTTGCGGGTGCGCGTCATCTCCGCATCGTCGGCCTCCAGCTCCTTGTTGAGCAGCAGGAAGCGCTTGACCTGCTGCACGTCGGGCAACGTTGCATTGGCCTTGGCGATCTCGCCGCCGATCAGCCCGGCTACCTCGGGCTTGCGGCTCAGATCCATGAAGCTCGTGTAGGGCAGTCCCCTCTTCTCCGCCCAGGTGCCGGCCGTCTGCATGTCGATGGCAATCATGGCGACGACGAACGGCCGCTCATGGCCGAACGCGACGGCTTCGCGGATGAACGGGCTGAACTTCAGCTTGTTCTCGATGAACTGCGGGGCGAACGCGGTGCCGTCAGCGAGCTTGCCCACGTCCTTGGCACGGTCGATGATGACCAAGTGGCCCTGCTTGTCGAAGAAGCCGGCATCGCCCGTCTTCAACCAGCCGTCCGGCGTCACGGTGTCCCGCGTCACGTCTTCCTGCTTGAAGTAGCCGGTGAAGACGTTCGCCCCCTTGAGCATGACCTCGCCGCGATCGTCGATCTTGACTTCGATACGCGGGATGGGACGGCCGACGGTGTTGGGGTTGGCCTCGGCGTCGGGCTGGCAAGAGATGAGTGCCGAAGCCTCGGTGGCACCATAGACCTGCTTGAGGTTGATGCCGAAGGAGCGGAAGAACCGGTAGGTATCCGGCCCTAATGGGGCACCGCCAGTGTAGCACCAGCGCGCGTTGCGCAGTCCGAGCTGGTCGCGCACCGGCCCATAGACCAAGATTTCGCCTAGAAAGAGTTCCACGCGATCCGCTGACGACAGCCCACGGCCATCGCTGCGCTTCAGCTCGCAGCGTTCGGCAAGGCCGCGGAAGTACTCGAACACGCGGCGCTTCAACGGCGAAGCATCAGCCGCCTTCACTCGGATCACTGTCAGCATGTTCTCCCAGATACGGGGCGGTGCCAGCATGATGTCGGGCCCGAGCTCTCGCAGGTCGCGCTGCACGGTCTCCGGGCTTTCCGGGCAATTTGCAGTCAGACGCGCCACCATCGCCATGCCGAGCGAAAAGGACGCGTCGCCGACCCAGGCCATCGGCAGATAGGAGAGCCAGTTGTCGCCGACCTTGACGTCGTTGACCTCGGCGAAAGCCTCGGCCGTAGTGATCATGTTGCGGTGGCTGAGCATAGCGCCCTTGGGGGCGCCCGTCGTTCCCGAAGTGTAGGCGATTATTGCCGTGTCGTCGGGGCGACCCTTGGTGAGTTCGGTCTCGAAGTACTGCGGGTGCGCTTTGGCGAATGCACGGCCGGCCTCTAGGACGCGTTCGTACGACTGCAGGATCGGATCGTCATACGACCACAGGCCACGAGGATCGTCGAAGATGATCCAGCACAGCTTGGGCAGCTTGTCCTTGAGCGACAGAGCCTTGTCCACCTGTTCCTGGTCCTCGGCCACGATGATCGAGGTCTCGGCATGGTTCAGCACGTAGACGAGCTCGGCGGCAATGGAGTCTTGGTAGACAGGCACCGAGACCCCGCCCAGCGCCTGCGCGGCAAGCTGCGCGAAATAGAGCTGTGGGCGGTTGTCACCCACCACCGAGAGCTTGTCACCACGTTTGAAATCCAACGAGGCGAGGCCGAGGGCAAAGTCTCGCACCTGGTCAAGATAGTCGCTCCAGCTGTAGGTCTGCCAGATGCCGCGGGTCTTCTCGCGCATGCCGGCGCCGCGCGGGTCGATCGCCGCATTGCGCACCACAAGCTTTGGCAGCGTGTCGGTCTGCGGGGATTCGACGAGGGTCATGCGCCGCTTTCGGACCGCGCCGTACCGAGATAGGCTTCGATCACCTTGGGATCGCGTTGCACCTCTTCCGGCGTGCCGGCGGAGATGCGCCGCCCGCGATCGAGCACCACGACCCGGTCGGAAATGTCCATGACCACACCCATGTCGTGTTCGATCAGCACGACCGTGACGCCACGCTCCTGGTTCACATCTAGGATATAGCGCGCCATGTCTTCCTTCTCGTCCTGGTTCATGCCTCCCATCGGCTCGTCGAGCAGCAGGACCTTCGGCTCGACGGCGAGGGCGCGTCCGAGCTCGACGCGCTTGCGCAGGCCGTAGGCCAGCGCCGCCGTCGGCAGCTTGCGCAGATCCTGCAGCTTCAGGAACTCGATGATCTCCTCGCACGCCTCGCGGTGGGCGATGTCCTCCTTCTGCGCCATACCCCAGTAGATGACGCTCGACAGCACGCCCGCCTTCATGCGCACGTGGCGCCCCAGCATCAGGTTGTCGAGGACCGTCAGACCACTGAACAAGGCGATGTTCTGGAAGGTGCGCGCCACGCCAAGCTCGGCGATCTCACTCGGCTTGCGATGCGTGATGTTCTTGCCCTCGAGCACGATTCGGCCGGCATCAGGCTTGTAGAAGCCCGAGATCATGTTCAGGAGCGAAGTCTTCCCCGCTCCGTTCGGACCGATGATCGAGAGGATACCGCCACGCGGTACGTCGAGCGATACGTCCTGAACGGCGGTGACGCCACCGAACTTCTTGGACAAAGCGACAACGTTAAGGATCGGAGCGTCATCCATCTCGTTGTCCGTCCCTGTTCTCGGACGCACGTAGAGACCTCTTACGCCATGCCAATTTTGAGCCGCACTTTTTGAACCGCACTTTCCATCCCGCAAATTTTCTAATAGTCATTTGTTTTTTGCGACGGTATTGTTATGGGCAGACGCCGTCAAGAGGGATGCAGAACAATTGTGATTTGGGTGGGTTCGGCGATTGCATCCAGCAGGAGCATGTGAAGGACTGTTTCAACGCTCATGTGGCTGCTTGGCTATGCCGCAACGTACATAGTTTGGAGCGGTTCCTGAGGGAGGAATATGATGGTCACGAGCACCGCGATTGAACGTTGGGAAGTCGCCGTCGTCGGCGCCGGCCTGTCGGGCATGTACCAGCTTCTCAAGCTGCGCCAGCTCGGCTTCAAGGCGCGTGTCTACGAGGCCGGCGGCGATCTCGGCGGCACCTGGTACTGGAACCGCTATCCCGGCTGCCGTTTCGACTCGGAGAGCTGGAGCTACGGCTTCTCCTTCTCGCCCGAAGTGCTGAAGGAGTGGAACTGGGCCGAGCACTTCTCCAGCCAGCCCGAGAATCTGCGCTACTGCCAGTTCCTCGCCGACAAGTTCGACCTGCGCCGCGACATCACTTTCAATGCCCGCGTGAAGTCGGCATCGTGGGACGACGCGGCGGGCGAATGGGAGGTGGTGTTCGAGGACGGCAAGCGCGCACGCTCGCGCTTCCTGATTACGGCGATCGGCCCCTTGTCGGCGCCGACCATGCCCAACATCCCGGGCGCCGACGATTTCAAGGGCGAGTGCTATCACACCGGCCTGTGGCCGCAGCATGAAGTGACCTTCGCCGGCAAGCGCGTGGCGGTGATCGGCACCGGTGCGTCGGGCGTTCAGGCCATCACCGAGATCGCCAAGACGGTCGGCCATCTCACGGTGTTCCAGCGCACGCCCAACTGGTGCACGCCGCTGCGCAACTCGAGGATCTCGCCCGAGGAGATGGACAAGATCCGTGCGCGCTATGACGACATCTTCCGGCGCTGCCGCGAGACCTGGGGCTGCTTCATCCACACCGCCGACCAGCGCAACGCCATGGATCTCACACCCGAGGAGCGCGAGGCGGTGTTCGAGGAGCTCTACAGCCAGCCCGGCTTCTCCTTCTGGCAGGGCAATTTCCGGGACGCGCTGATCGACAAGGCGGCCAACGACGAGATGACCAGGTTCGTGGTCAAGAAGATCCGCGCCCGCGTGAAGGACCAGAAGATCGCCGACAAGCTGATCCCGACCAACCACGGCTACGGCACGCGCCGCGTGCCGCTCGAGAGCGGCTATTACGAAGTCTACAACCAACCCAACGTGAAGTTGGTCGATCTGCGCGAGACGCCGATCGAGCGCATCACCGCCAAGGGCATCAAGACGTCGGATGCCGAGCGCGAGTTCGACATGATCATCTTCGCCACCGGCTTCGACGCCATCACCGGCGCCTTCGATCGCATCGATATCCAGGGCAAGGGCGGCCAGAAGCTCAGGGACAAGTGGGCCGACGGCCCGCACACCTATCTCGGGCTCAACATCGCGGGCTTCCCCAATTTCCTGACGCTGGTCGGCCCGCACAACGCCGCCACCTTCTGCAACATCCCGCGCTGCATCGAGCAGAACGTCGATTTCGTCGGCGAGATGCTGGTCTATATGCGCGACAAAGGCCTCAAGAGGCTCGAGGCGACGCGCGAAGCCGAGGACGAGTGGACGGCGCACGTCTACGACACCGGCAACAAGCTGCTGGCGATGAAGGTCGATTCATGGATCACCGGCGTCAACAAGAACGTCGCCGGCCGCCAGAAGCGCACCTTCATGGCCTACGCCGGCGGCGCGCCCAAATACCGCCAGAAGTGCGAGGAGGTCGTGGCGCGCGGGTATGAAGGGTTCGCATTGCGCTAAACCAAATCCGTCCGGAAGAACAACTCCCGATAGGCATTGCACATAACTGACAGGGGCGGGGCGCATCCTGGATTTGCACGGACGCAGCGGTGCTCGATCACCGAACTGGTCATATCGGCACTTAGGGTCTGTGACGAGATAAATGCTTCGATGCGGTAGTCCTCGATTCCGGCGCTCTTGGTCTGGCACCGCGCCTACCGATTCGTTTGTTTCGTCACGAGCCCTTAGCGCAGATTAGAGGAGAAGCCGACGATGCTGTCGAGCGTGGTGCAGCCTGAGGTCGGTTGTGATGATCTCCAGCTTGCGCCGGACTGTTTGCACGACCACAGCGGTGGACTGAGAATAACTTGACCATCGATGAAGAAGTGCAGCGTGACGTAACGAGCGCTGTATGAACGCTGATGCATCACATCTTTAGGCAATTTATCGAGGGCCTGGCGAACAGCACGAGTGAACAGGCTCTTCGCGTTGTCATGGAGACAGCAGCGTTTGCCTTAGAGGGCATAAACGATGGACGTCGGTTTGCGCCACCTAAAGTTCGTCGTCGCGGCGTCCAGATATGGAAGTCTGCGGCGTGCCGCTGAAGCTTTGCACCTTCGGCAGTCCACAATGAGCCGGGGCATCCGTGAGCTCGAAGAACATCTGGGCGTTGTTCTCTTTGTCCGATCAAGCGGCGGCGTGCGTCCAACCTTGGCTGGGACTGAGTTGCTGGAGACGGCCGAGCGCCTCCTTGGCGATTTCGACGCACTCGTCTCGAGAGCGGGAGCGCTCGGTCGTGGAGCAGCGGGTCGCCTCGACCTGGGCCTGCCCACTTCGCATGCCGTCACAAGGCTGCGTCCTGTGTTGCTTGACTATGCGCGCGAATGTCCCGGCGTCGATATACGGCTTGCCGTGAGGCCGAAGCCCGGCTTGCTCATGGACTTGAAGGCTGATGCCCTAGATCTGGCGGTTATCACTGGGCGCGCAAACAGCGAAGGGATTGAGTCTGTGTCCCTCTGGTCGGAGCGAATCCTCCTGGCCGTTCCGGAGTCACACGCTCTTGCCGCGCGTTGCTATGCCAACTGGACCGACCTGGGCGATGATGTCGTCCTCATAAGCCGCCGAGGGCTTGGACCTGAACTGAAGGAGCTTCTCGCGACCAAGCTCGGCACGATCGGCAAGCAAGCGACGATCAAGGAACACGCTATTGGTGCTGAGGCTCTCTTGAGTCTGGTTGCGGTCGGACTCGGTATCACCTTGCACTGTGAAGGGACGACCCGTATGCCTGATCCTGGTTTCATAACCCTCGAGGTGCATGACGGAACAGGGCCGACCTGGATCATCTACTCGGCCTGCTGGAAGAAGGACTACACCAACCCCGCCCTTGCTACTTTCCTAGCGTTGCTTCGCACTCACCGTTCAATGGTCTCGCGGGGTCTCGTTCCTGATACATGACGATCGTCAGAGGGGCCGAGTTCGGGTGATCTATGGTTTCGTCGCCATTTGGCAAAGGCCCGATCTGTCGCCATGAATCTCTGCACCATGGGTCCGACGAGTTGAGCAGGTTCAATGGTTTGACCACTCTCTTTGCTCATAGCTTGGGCATAGGAAACGAGGTCGCGGTGGACCGCAGCTGGTAACACGATGGATAGTTTGACGGGCGTATCATCAGCGATAGCTCCGATTTTCAAGCGCGCCATGGTCCTCCTTCCTCAACTTCGATAGGGCTCCAATACCAGGTCGCGATTGACAAGCACGCGAACCGGGAAGCCTGGTCGAATTGTCAGTGTTGGCTGGACATTGAGATTGCGCCGGACGATCTGCTCACCAGCCTGGTTCGCCGTGTCCCCCGCGCCTCTGCGCAGCGCGCGAGCAATGTCGCTCTCGTTCTGGTCGGACCCTAATTCGCTACCGACGGCGAGAATGGTGGAGAGCAATGCCGCCTTGAACAAGGCCCCCCAGTGATGGTCGACTCCATCCTCGAGGCCCGCTTGGCCCGCCGCATCCGCGCCAGGTTGACGTTCGAGCACGATGGAATAGCCGTTCGGCAGGATCAGGCGTGTCCAAACCAAGAGGATTCGTGACTGACCGAACGAAACTTGGCTGTCGTAGACACCCAGCAACCGCGCACCTTGTGGGATAAGCAGCGACCGGCCGGTCGGCGTGTCATAGACGTTTTCGGTCACTTGTGCAGTGATCTGGCCCGGCAGATCGGACTGCATGCCCGTGATCAGCGCGGCCGGGATGACGGTACCTGCCTGTACGACATAGGGGGACGCTGGGCGCGCAAGTCGATCCGGGGCCGTGGTGCGACGGTCAACGGGCGCATTGACGAACGCAAGCTTGCTATCCTGTCCATTTTGAATCGAAGCCTCATCTGAAGCTGACGGTGCTATCCCTGTCGCTTGCATAGAGGCCTGTTGAGGTCCAAGCGTCTGGGGCTTGCTGTTGCTTGACGCGAACAGGCGGCTGACACGGGCTGCTTCAGTCTCTTGTGCTCGACGCTGCTGATCAGGATCGACGGCATTTGGGCCGGGCTGAGCTTGGGCAGAAACAATCGGCCGGCCGAGATCGCCAGGCAGAGGCGGTCCGAGTGGCGGTGCGTTACGCGGAACTCCTGCGTAGTCACGAGGCAGCCCCGCAAGGCCCTCAGCAACGGTATGTCGCTCAGTCGTGTAAAGTTCCTGGGACGTCGGACTGCGTAGGCGGTTGGTCTGAAGAGCCCACAACAAGGCTCCGCAAACAACGATCAGGACAAGTGACGTCCCCCCAATTAGGACGCTTCGGGAGAGACGCGTGACGCGCGGCCCTTCCCCGCGGAGCCGCAAGGCGCGCGTCGCGGCCGAGGTCGCAGAAGTCACGCCGGGAGTGCTGCCCGACTGGTCGGTCATGGCGAAGGCCTTCCATCACTCCGGACAATCCGTACCTTTTTCTGCCGCTCGTCGCCCAGCCGAAGCTCAGCAGCAGCAAACAACCGATCGACGATGAGCACATTCCCATAGGTGCGGTAGTTGACCAGCTCAGGCTTGCCCTCCGGGCCAATGACGAAGAGCGGTGGCATCTCGCCTTGGACGATGCCCGGCAAGAACTCGATGTAGACCTTGCGACCGTCATCGTAAGCGCTGATCGGCCGCCACGGGGGCTTGTCACCCTCAATGGCGTATCGATAGCGCCGTTGCGCAATCTCAGGAACAACGGGCGACGGTGGAGTAGTTCGGGCGCGAGCGCTTCGGCTCTCGGGGTAGAACCAGGCCACCGACGGCATGTAAGGCCTATCGTGCGAACGAAGCTCGATCAGGTAGGTGCGTCGATCGGTATTGATCACGAGATTGGTCTCGATGGCGGGACGCGTCGGCTTGACCAGAACGTGGACACGACGCGTATCGGCGTTGCCGCTTTCGGTGTCACCGATGATCCATCGCACGGTGTCGCCCGCAGCGACGGGCCCCGGCCCCGTGAGCTGCTCGCCCGGCTCGAGGGCGATGTCGGTGATCTGACCCGGAGCGACGTAGACCTGGTACAGGGCACCTGGGCTGAAGGGAAAGACCTGCACGGCGTTGAAGTACCCGTCGCGGCGCGGCTCGACACGCGCGGCAGCATTAGCAGCTTCGACCCGGGCCATCGCGTCGGTTGCCTCGACCGTACCGGCCTTGCCGCCACGTGTGGGTGTCCAGGCCGGCGGGACATGCAGCGGTCGAGGGCGATCGTCGACGGACGACTGAGAAGCGGGCAGCGGAGGGACGTTACTGTCATAGCTGATCTGAGGTGGCTTGGTCGCGCTGCAACCCGCAGTCGCCAGGATCGCCACTACGACGGCCATGCGCCGGCATGAACTGTCGAGAGCGGATCTGGTTCGTCCAACAGTGTAGGCGATTGCGTCAGCACCCCTGGCTTGCCTCATTGCCCGAGCTCCTTCGACCAGCTGATGGCGTTCACGTAGACTCCAAGTGGATTCTTGCGCAGTCGATCTGCGTCGCGTGGTGTCTCGATCACAACAGTGAGGATCGCCGTCCACCGTTCCGTAGTGGCAAGCTGGCCGTTCTCGTAGCGCCGTTCGGTCCAAGCTACGCGAAAGCTCTCGGGGGAAGCCCGGATGACACTCGAGACCTCGACGGAGATCTGTAATTTGCCGAGCTTGGCGAAGGGATCGTTTGCGCGTGCATAGTCATTGAGCGCCGAGGCGCCACGATCGGTCGTGAACTCGTAGGCGCGCAGCCAGCTCTGGCGCAGGACGATGGCGTCCGTCGGTAGGCCGCGCACGTCTTCGATGAAGCGGGCGAGGTGGAATGCGATCTGCGGATCAGTGGGTTGATAGAAGGCATTGGCGGGAGCGACGGTCTGTGCCTGTCCAAGCCGATCCACCTGGACGACCCATGGCGTGATGGTGCCGCGGGTGGCCTGCCACAGGAGGCCACCCGCGAGGCCAGCTGACAGCACAAGGCAGCCGAAGGCCATCAGCCGCCAGTTCTTTGCTTGAACCCTTGCAGAGCCGATGCGCTCGTCCCAGACCTGAGCTGCCTTCTGATAGGGAGTTTCAGGCCGGGGGGTGTGGCCGTAGCGCACAGAGGGACGCTTGAACATCAACGACCTTCTTCCGAGAGATCGACGGATGACCCGCCGCCGCCGTGATCGCCGGAGCGAATGGCGTGGGTAGCGGCAGAAGTGCCCTGGCTGACGGTCTGGGAGCGTCTCATGCGGCGCGCCCAGGCGGGCGGCGCGTCATTCAGCACCGGCTCGCCGCTCCCTTCAGCCACTCCGGCGGCTCCCCGCCCGCCTGCTTCGAAACTGTTCTTGAGGCCAGTCCTCGCACGGCGTAGCGGACTGGCGGCCGTGGACATTCCTGCCTGGACCACGCCAGAGAGCCCACCTGAGCGATAGGCCGCTGCGGCTCCTCCACCCAATGCGGCCGCCCCTCGTGCAGCACCCGCGGCGGCACCGCCTGCCAGGCTGGCGCCGCCGGCCGCCAGAGCTGCTCCAGCGACGGCCACGCCACCGGCAGCCAGGCCCGTGCCCACGGCCGAGCCAGCGCCGAGTTGGGGACCGCCGGAGACGATGCCATTGGCAATGCCGGGGCCAAAGATGCCGAGCCCAAGCAGGGCCAAAGACGCCAGTACCAGAGCCATAGCGTCGTCGATGGACGGCTGTATGCCCGCAGTCCCAGACGTGAACTGGGAGAACAGCGTCGAGCCGATGCCGACGATGACGGCGAGCACCAGCACCTTCACACCAGACGAAACCACGTTTCCCAAGACCCGCTCGGCCGCGAACGCCGTTTTGCTGAACAGGCCGAAAGGAATGAGGACAAAGCCCGCAAGCGTGGTCAGCTTGAACTCAATCAAGGTCACGAAGAGCTGAATCGCCAGGATGAAGAATGCGAGCAGCACCATCGCCCAGGCAAAGAGCAGGACCACGATCTGGATGAAGTTCTCGAAGAAGCTGATGTAGCCCATGAGACCGGAGATCGAATCGAGAAGAGGCCTACCGGCGTCGAGACCGACTTGGGCGACGCGCCCGGGTCGCAGGAAGTCCGCGGCAGACAGGCCGGTGCCTGACGCCTTCAATCCCAGGCCGGCGAAGCTTTCGAAAACGATCCGGGCGAGGTTGTTCCAGTTCCCTATGAGGTACGCGAACACGCCCACGAACAGGGTTTTCTTGACCAATCGAGCAACGACGTCTTCGTCAGTGCCCCACGCCCAGAACAGGCCGGCCAGTACAAGATCGATGGCGGCCAACGTGGTCGCCAGAAAACCGACTTCGCTACCGAGAAGGCCAAAGCCACTGTCGATATAGCTTGTGAACACTTCCAGAAAGCGATCGATGACGCCGGTCCCGCCCATGGGCCTACTCCTTCTGACTTGGCGAACCGGTCGGGTGGTTGGATTCCGCCCTAGTGTCGCCTGACGGCTGTTGCGAGGGGGTGGTCGGAGTATCGGCGGTCGAGGCCTTGCCTACTTGCTCGTCGAGCCCAAAGAAGCGCCGGCGTTTGTCCGCCCAGACACGCCGGCATGCCTCGTCGAGGGGACGTTGCTCAGGTGTGACGGTTCGGCAACGTGCCCATTCGTGACCATCAGGCCTTGCCTGCCCCGTTGCGATGAAGGACCACTCGCTCGCGATCGCTACGTCGCGCAAGGCGCCGACGCTCAGAACGACAGTTGCCAGCAACAAGGCTATGGCGCTGAGCTGGATAATCAGCCGCACAGGATCATGCTGCTCGCGCATGACTGACTCAGTTGTGGAACATCTGAACGGTAGTCGGTTGGTAGCCTTGGCGCGGTGTGAGGAAGCGCCGAAGCTGCTCTCGCGCCTGGTCCTGAGCGGCAGCACGCTGCGCCGCCTCGAGCCCTTGGGCCCTGCCCTGCGCCGCGACAGTAGCCGTCAAGTCCGCAAGCTGCTGCGCCTGAAGCGCTAGTAGCTGATTGCCGGCCTGGGTCGCCTGGAGCGCGCCCGTCGCGCCTTGGCTTGCGGCGATCAAAGCCGGCATTTCGCTGCGATTGGTGTCGAGGTTGCCAACGACAGTCGCCTGCACACGCAGGGCATCCTGCAGGCCATCAACCGTGTTCTGCCAGCGCGTCCGCGCATTGGCGATCAACGACAGGTCGGACTGGCTCGTCGAGGCAGGCGCATAGACCGTAGAGAACGCCTGGTCGATCTGTTGGACGTCGAAGGCAATGCCTTGGACTTCGGCCAGCAGCTGCTGCGTGCGGCCAATCGACTGTTGCAGCTGCCGCAGCGACGAATACGGAAGACTGGCGAGATTGCGCGCCTGGTTGATCAGCATCTGCGCTTCGTTCTGCAGCGATGTGATCTGGTTGTTCACCTGCTGCAGCGCCCGTGCCGCCGTCAACAGGTTCTGCGAATAGTTGCTGGGATCGAATACGGTCATCTGCGCCGAAGCGGGCAGCACCGTGCCCGCGATGGTGGTGGCGGCTGCAAGGGCGACAGCGAACCGTGTCAGTCGAATCATGATGAGGGCTCCAGGTTCTTGAGATCGGGGATGAGGTCGACAGCCCACGGGACGCCACGGGCCGTCAGCCAGGCAGTGAGAAACCCCTCACGTCCGTGCTCGGCCAAGAGCCGGTCTATAAGGGCCTGGTCCGATTTCGCCGAGGCTGCGGTCAGGGTGAGTGCGATCTCGCCGAGACCGAGCTCGAACAGGCGGTTGCCGCGGCGGGATTGGCAGTAATAGTCGCGCTTGGGTGTCGCACGGGCCAGGATCTCGATCTGCCGGTCATTGAGGCCAAACCGGCGATAGATGGCCGTGATTTGCGGCTCTATTGCTCGCTCATTGGGAAGGAACAGCCGGGTCAGACAGCTTTCGATGATGGCCGGCGCAATCTTGGAGGCATCGATATCGGCAAGCGACTGGGTGGCGAAAACCACCGACGCATTCTTCTTGCGCAGCGTCTTGAGCCACTCACGCAGCTGGGCGGCAAACCCCTCGTCGTCGAGGGCGAGCCAGCCTTCATCGACGATCAGCAAGGTCGGGCGGCCATCAAGCCGCGCCTCGATGCGATGGAACAGATAGGCCAGGACGGCTGCGGCAGCGCCCGTCCCAATCAGGCCCTCGGTCTCGAAGGCCTGCACCGAACCAATGCCGAGCTGCTCGACCTCGGCGTCGACCAACCGGCCATAGGCACCTCCAAGACAATATGGCCTGAGTGCACGCTTCAGCGCTGTCGATTGCAAAAGGACCGAAAGACCGGTCAGCGTGCGCTCGCCGCTGGGCGCCGAGGCGAGCGACGTCAGCGCCGACCAGAGATGGTCCTTGGCCTCAGGGGTGACGCTGACCTTTTCAGCAGTAAGGATGGCCGAAAGCCACTCCGCAGCCCACCCTCGTTCTGCGACGTCCTCGATGAGCGCCAGCGGCTGAAGGGTGACAGGCTCGGAGGTGTCTTCGGACAGGGCACCACCGAGATCGTGCCAGTCTCCGCCCATCGCGAACGTTGTGGCACGGATGGATCCACCAAAGTCGAAGGCAAAGACCTGCGCGTTTGCATATCGACGAAATTGCAACGCCATCAACGCCAGCAGCACTGACTTTCCAGCACCGGTGGGCCCCACAACGAGGGTATGGCCGACGTCACCGACGTGGATCGCGAACCGAAAGGGCGTTGAGCCTTCCGTCTTGGCGAAGAAGAGCGGTGGCGCGTCCAGGTGCTCATCTTTCTCGGATCCCGACCAAACGGCCGAGAGAGGGATGATGTGAGCAAGATTCAGGGTGGAAATGGGCGGCTGACGCACATTGGCGTAGGCATGACCAGGCAGGGACCCCAGCCAGGCGTCGACAGCATTGACTGTCTCCGCCTTGCAGGTGAAATCCCGCCCTTGGATGATCTTCTCGACCAGCCGAAGCTTTTCGTTGGCAACGCGGCGATCCTCATCCCAGACCGTCACGGTGGCGGTGCAGTAAGCCTCACCGGCCACATCGGCCCCGAGCTCCTGCAAGGCTGCATCAGCATCCATCGCCTTGTTGTGTGCATCAGTGTCCAACAGGGTCGATGCCTCATTCGTCATGACCTCTTTGAGGATCGCGGCGATCGACTTCCGCTTGGAGAACCACTGCCGACGGATCTTGGTGACAAGCTTTGTGGCGTCGGTCTTGTCGAGGAGAATTGCCCGGGTCGACCAGCGGTAAGGGAAGGCGAGACGATTGAGCTCATCCAGGAGCCCAGGGGTTGTGGCGCTCGGGAAGCCAACGATCGTGAGAACGCAGAGATGGGCGTCGCCCAGTCTCGGCTCGAGGCCACCCGTCAATGGTTGGTCTGTCAACAGAGCATCGAGATACATCGGTATTTCGGGCACTCGAACGCGCTGATGCTTGGTCGAGACGCAGGAATGCAGGTAGGTCAGCGTCTCGGCGTCGTCGAGCCAACGGCACTCAGGCATGAAGCCGTCGAGAAGCTGCAGGATGCGGTCCGTTCGATCGACGAAGCCGTTCAGAATCTCGCGGGCGTCGATGCCCGTGCCCTGCTCCCGACCTTCATAGAAGAAGCGTTGCGTTGCTGACGTTTCCGAGGTCGGCGGTAGATAGAGGAACGTCAGGAAATAAGCTGATTCGAAGTGAGCCCCCTCTTCCTCGAACGCTGCCTTCCGTTCGGCTTCAACCAACGCCGACGCCGGCTCGGGGAAGCGGCTTGTGGGGTAGGTGCTCGCGGGTTGCCGTTGAGCCTCCACGAAGATCGCCCAGCCGGACCCAAGGCGACGGAGCGCACTGTTCAGCCTCCCGGCAACGGCGACAAGCTCGGCCGGTACCGCCGAATCCAAATCGGGTCCGCGGAAAGCGGCACTCCGCTGGAACGAACCATCTTTGTTGAGAACCACGCCAGGAGCAATGAGAGCAGCCCACGGCAGGAAGTCCGCGAGGCGCGCCGTTGAATTGCGATATTCAGCAAGGTTCATCATGGGCACCCCTCACACGCGCAGGAAACCGGGGATGCGGAGGTGCCGGCGCACCACGTCGACGAACAGGGGATCGCGCTTCGCTGCCCAGACAGCCAAGGCGTGACCGATGACCCAAAGGAAGAGGCCGGCGAGCCAGAGCCGCAGGCCAAGTCCGAAAGCGGCCGCCAGCGTGCCGACAAGGATCGCGACCGAGCGCGGCGCGCCACCCAGCAGGATCGGCTCGGTTAAAGCGCGGTGCACGGGGACCACGAAGCCTGGTACGGGCCCCTCCATCAGACGAGGGCCCCGCCGCCGAAGGAGAAGAATGACAGGAAGAAACTAGAAGCCGCGAAAGCGATCGAGATGCCGAAGACGATCTGGATCAGGCGTCGGAACCCGCCCGAGGTCTCACCAAAGGCCAGCGTGAGGCCTGTGATGATGATGATGATCACGGCAATGATCTTGGCCACCGGCCCTTCGACCGATTGCAGGATCTGCTGCAGCGGTTGCTCCCAAGGCATGCTGGAGCCCGCTGCCCAGGCCGATGGGGCAAGGGCCACGGAAAGTGTGACGGCAGCGACCGGTGTGACCGCTCGCCGGAACACGAAAGGCATCATGTTTGATCTCCCAAGAGTGTGAGTGCGTAGTCTCCGTTGGATGCGAGTCCTTCGACGCGACCGAGCTCGGTCAGGCGGCGCGCGGTGCCTCGACCGGACAGAACGGCGATCAGGTCGATCGTTTCGGCGATCAGGGCGCGCGGCACTGTGACGACGGCTTCCTGGATGAGCTGCTCTAGTCGCCGCAGGGCGCCAAGCGCCGTGCCGGCGTGGATGGTGCCGATTCCGCCAGGATGGCCGGTTCCCCAAGCCTTCAAGAGATCGAGCGCTTCGGCGCCGCGGACCTCGCCGATCGGGATGCGGTCTGGCCGCAACCTCAGCGAAGAGCGCACCAGGTCGGACAACGACGCCACACCGTCCTTGGTGCGCAGGGCCACGAGATTGGGCGCCCGACATTGCAGCTCGCGGGTGTCCTCGATCAGCACCACCCGATCCGATGTCTTGGCGATCTCGGCCAGGAGGGCATTGGCCAGTGTCGTCTTGCCGGTCGACGTACCGCCGGCGACCAGGATGTTGCGCCGTTGGGCGACGGCCTCTCGGAGAGAACAGGCCTCGGCGGCCGTCATGATCCCACTCGCGACATAGTCCTCGAGCGAGAACACTGCGACGGCCGGCTTTCGGATCGCAAAGGTGGGCGCCGTCACGACGGGCGGCAGAAGCCCTTCGAAACGCTCTCCCGTCTCGGGCAGCTCGGCCGACACACGGGGGCTGCCGGCATGGACCTCAGCCCCGACATGATGAGCGACAAGCCGCACGATCCGCTCGCCATCGGCGGCCGCAAGATGCTGGCCGGTTTCAGCGAGACCGGTGGACAGGCGGTCGACCCACAGCCGGCCATCGGGGTTCAGCATGACCTCGACGACGGCAGGATCTTCGAGCCAGGCGGCAATGGCTGGACCAAGCGCCGTGCGCAGCATCCGCGCACCGCGAGAGATCACTTCGGCTTGGAAAGAATGAACCGTGCTTATCCGGTTATCACCCACGGATCGTCCTTCCCGACGTAAGATCAACAATGGACCCGTCTACGAGGCGCATGCCGAGCGCCACGTCGCTTGGCCGATAGTTATTGTCGTTGCCGCGGAGGCGGTACGCTGGATCGTCGACGACCCGCACGTCGAACCACCGATTCGGTGCGGTCTGCCCCCAATACTTGCTGCTCCGTTTGATGCGAGCGACGAGTTGCTGGTCACTCATTTCAAAGGCCCCCTTCATCGGGTGTTAGCCGGATAGGCATGGAATGGACTGTCACGATCACCCCGTGCGAGACCGTGCGAGCGACGGTCGTGGACTGGGGTCGACTAAGAGGACGAGAAGATGGGGCGAAGCAACAACATCAGACCGGCGTAGTGCTTCAGCGTAGAAAGGCAGGCGCGCGACGGAAGCTCAGGTTGGGTCCGCTGCCTCATCGCTGGCTTGTACTTGTGGCGCGATGTCCTGAGAAATCTCATCGGCAAGTGTCCGTCCCTTCGCCAGACGTCGTCCAAGAGCCTCGACGTAGCCCTCGTACCGTTCCCGCCCCTTCGCCTGTGCTGCCGGTTGGGCGGTGTCCGGTAGCGGAGGAGTGGCCGTCAGCCAGAACCGAACGAACAGCGCCAACGCCTCATTCGTAATGGTGACATGCCGTTCGAGCCGCTCGACCTGCCGCGTGAGTCGATCCAGACGACGGCCCAGTGCCCCCTCCAGTCGCTCGGAAGCGTCTGGAGACAAGAACGAGTCAAGGGCAGTTTCGACGATGAGGGCCTGCGGGACGCGCTTGCGTGTGGCGTAGTCGGCAAGCTTTCCCGCCAGTTCAGGCGGCAGGCGAAAGGTGTGCTTGGTGCGCATGGCCTAGAGGTCGATACCATCACTCGGATCCATGGCCGCCTGGCGGGCTAAGCCGCGCGCCTTGGCACGCAGCACGCGGGCACGCACGGCCTCGTCATCTGGCTCGTCCTCGCCAAAGGCAAACTCCGCTGACGGCATTACTGGGTCGGGTGCGATATCCTCGTGCTCGGGAAGCTCGGGCTCTCGTCGGATTCCACTGTTCGCCGGATCCTCAGTAGGCGCACCCGGCGAGCGCGGCTCGGTCCTAGCGCGGTCGCTGCACGGAGCATCCGATCCACTCCAGTCGTCTATCGCGGTCGCTCTCCTCGGCTCGGCACTTGTCGTCTTCGGCGACGGTAGGATCCGATCCTTGAGCTGTTGGTCCTCATAGTACCGGACCTTTTTCGCCCGGATCGGAGGGCAGCCGGAGACCAGGACCAGCTCGTCGGTCGGAGGGAGCTGCATTACTTCACCGGGCGTGAGCAGTGGCCGTGCGGTCTCCTGGCGCGACACCATAAGATGGCCAAGCCAAGGACTGAGGCGGTGGCCAGCATAGTTTTTGGCATCGCGAATCTCGGTTGCCGTACCCAACGCATCGGAGACGCGCTTGGCCGTGCGTTCGTCGTTGGTCGCGAAGGAGACTCGCACGTGGCAATTGTCGAGGATGGCGTTGTTCGGTCCGTAGGCCTTCTCGATCTGATTGAGCGACTGAGCGATGAGAAAGCTCTTCAGCCCATACCCGGCCATGAAGGCGAGCGCCGACTCGAAAAAGTCTAGGCGGCCCAGTGCCGGGAACTCGTCTAGCATCAGTAAGAGCCGCTGTTGTCGACGCTGGTCATGGAGATCCTCGGTGAGCCGGCGACCGATCTGGTTCAAAACGAGCCTGATGAGCGGCTTGGTTCGGCTGATGTCGGAGGGCGGCACCACGAGGTAGAGCGTGGTCGGTCGTTCGTCCTCAATGAGGTCACGAATGCGCCAATCGCAGCGCCGAGTTACCTGGGCGACCACGGGATCGCGGTAGAGACCGAGAAAGGACATGGCGGTCGAGAGAACGCCGGAGCGTTCGTTCTCGCTCTTGTTCAGGAGCTCTCTCGCGGCCGAGGCGACCACGGGGTGCGGGCCGGCCGCCCCGAGATGCGGCGTCGTCATCATCGCGTGAAGTGTCTTCTCGATCGCCCGCTTGGGGTCTGATAGCAGAGCCGAGACGCTCGCCAATGTCTTCTCCTCCTCGGCGTACAGCACGTGCAGGATCGCTCCGACCAGAAGGGAGTGGCTTGTCTTCTCCCAGTGATTCCTCCGCTCCAGAGCTCCCTCGGGATCTACCAGGACGTCGGCAATGTTCTGGACGTCTCGCACCTCCCACTCGCCGCGACGGACTTCCAGCAGAGGATTGTAGGCGGCCGACTGCGCGTTCGTTGGATCGAACAGCAGAATGCGGCCGTGCTGAGCCCGAAACCCCGAAGTCAGCTGGAAGTTCTCTCCCTTGATGTCATGAACGATCGCGCTGCCCGGCCACGTGAGCAGAGTTGGGACCACGAGCCCAACACCCTTGCCGCTGCGCGTCGGTGCAAAACACAACACGTGCTCTGGGCCGTCGTGGCGCAGGTACTCGTGATCGAGCCGTCCAAGCACGACGCCGTCTGGCCCTAGAAGACGAGCGCTGCGTGCCTCACGCGCCGTCGCCCAACGCGCTGAGCCGTAGGTGGCGACGTTCTTCGCCTCACGCGCCCGCCACACCGACATGCCGATAGCGACGGCGATGGATATGAATCCGCCCGATGCGGCAATAAAGGCTCCCTCGACGAAGATGGCGGGCGCGTAGGCGTCATAGGAGTACCACCAGGCGAAGAACGACGGAGGAAAGTAGACGGGTATGCCGCCTGCAATCTCGAACCAGGGATGCCCAAGCTGAGGCTGATAGCCAAGCCGCCAGGCAGTCCACTGCGTGGCCACCCAGAGCGTGACCAGCACGATCGAGAAGACGATCGTGATCTGGCCCCAAAGGATTTTGGTCGCAGACATGGCTGCAACATGAGGCGAGAGACCATCATGACGACAAGGGTGCAACGTCTCGGTGGCGGTCGTAGCGTGCAATTCGGACGACGCACGCTGGACAGTCAGAGGCTGAGGCCACGCTTGCGACCAAGGTTCCAATCAACGTGGCCACCCGGTAGGACCACGCCGGCAACATGCTCGTTGGCGTGCCGCTCCAGAGCAGGCCGCCAGGGCACGAGCTGAAAGCCCAGCCCGTCATCGATCATCGCAAAGCGGCCCGATGACAGGACGATACGCTGGCGATAGATGCCAGCGACGTGCTTACCTTCGCCCGCGGGCTGGTAGGCCAGTCCCGTCTCGACCGCGAGCTTGGCGGCCGCCTCATTGATCTCGCGACGTCGCAGCGTGTCGAGCAAGTCGCGAGCGAAGACCGTTTGCTGCCCTTGCCGTCGGGCCAAGCCTTCAGTCGCGAGATGGTCGATCCTCCGATCCATGGCATCCCGTACAGCGACTCCAAAACCCGAACCGGTCGCGGTGTCGCGCGAAAGCAGCTGGCGATCGAGCCAAGTCGCCCCAGGCGCGAAAACCTGTTCTTGCAGCGAGAGGTCAGATCGAACAGCGAGCGACAGTCGGTCGTAACCTTTGTCGTCCCGGTAGGCGCGCGCCTCGACAATGGCTCCCGGCTTGGCATCACCGGTCATCTCGAGCGCAGAGAACTGGAGATGGTGCGTGCGACCATCAATCCCATCGACGATGGCATAGGCAGATCCTCTGAGTTCATCGTGCAGTCCGCGCTCGACAAGGCGGCCCAGCACCTGGTCGGTCACCCGATCACCATGGAGTGCAAAGCCAGAAACATCCGCCTCACGCCCGGCCGCGACCATGGCACGGTGCATGGTCTTGATGATGTCTCCCCGAATGGAGAGATCGCGCAGCGTCTGCTCCAGCCCGGGCTTGAAGGTCCAGCGACCCGGGGCGACCTGGTCGCCAAGCCCAAGCCGCTCGAGCTTCGCTATCCGACCGACCATCAGACGGCGTAGCTCGGGGTCCTCATCAGGCGACCCCGGACGAAGATCGGCGACCCCTCCCCCTTCGTCCGCGGCGGCACGGAGCGCCCGATCAAGGCCGGTCCACCGTTCAGCCTCGACCTCTCTTTCAAGAGCTGAACTGATCTCGCGATCGCTGCGTGGGCCGAGCTCGAGTGTAACCCGGTCGGCCGCTCGTGCCCGCATACCGCGGCTGATGTAGTCACGACTGATGACGAGGTCCTTGCCATCATCGGCCCGCCCACGCACCAGCACGTGGACGTGCGGATTGTCGGTGTTCCAGTGATCGACGGCGATCCAGTCCAGCTTGGTTCCAAGGTCCCCTTCGGCCTCCGCCATCAGCTCTCGGGTAAAGGCCTGCAAGTCCGACATCCGGGCGGCATCTTCTGGCGAAATGGTGAAGCGGAAGTGATGGCGGTCCTGCTCGCACCGCTCGGCAAAGGCCTGGCTGTCCGCATCTTCCGATCTCGCATCGAACATCCGCGCGTCAGCGCCATCACGGGTCACGCCGTCGCGCTTCAAATAGGCGACATGCTTGGCCAGAGGCGCCGAACGGAACTGCTTTCCCTGATGGCGAACCACCCGGGTCATGATGACGACCCGCCGACCGGGAGATCGCAGGGAAAGAGCGAGGGCGGCGCGGCGGCCGCGGCCGAAGCGGGACCCCGCCCCGCCCCTGGCGCGGCCGAAGGCCGGCCCGGTATGGCCCGCTTTCTTCGCGGCCCGCATGACCTGCGCGACGAAACTCTTGGGCCTGGCTGCCCAGCGACCTCCGTCGCGAATACGGCCAGGCCGAACCCGGAGGTCGTCGTCGCCCCTTCTCACGGCCTTCGTCCCTTGGCATTGATAGGAGAGATGGCGCTTGGGCCGTTGATATCACTGGCTTTTCTCGCGCGAGCGCCGGCATCGCGACGCGAAGGATTGGCAGAAACCTCAATCCCACCAACCACATGCGCCCGACCGCGGTCGGCGCTTTTATCTTGCCGTCCGTGGATTGGGCTTTCCTGAGGCCTCCAGCTCACTCGGGCAATCGGGAGAATGCAGGAACAGGGGCCGCTGTCGACATGTCGCATCATTCGAACCGCGCTGCACCTGTCCGGCCGACGAACAGTCCCTCGGCCCGGGGCTGCAGCGCAAACTCGCCGGCAAGGGAACGGCCAACGGAAGCGCGGCCGGATGGTGGTAGCGGTGACAATGATCCTGCCCGCGAACCGCCAGGACTACGCGACGCGAATAGCGCCGCTTCTTGCCAAGGGATCGCACGCCGGGTGATAGCGAGGGCACCTCCACGCTGCGTCTCGCCGATCATCGGGGCGATTGTTGCGACGTAGAGCTGCGTCTCGTTCGGCAGCTCCCGACCAGACGCCAAGTATTTCTCGTAGCGTTGGGGACCTGCATTGTAGGCCGCCAGAAATCCAGGTGACCCGTAGCGGTCATGCATCTCCCGCAGGTATGCGGCGCCAGCAAGAATGTTGTCGCGCGGGTCAAAGGGATCGACGCCGAAGCCATGGCGGGACCGCAAGTCGGTCCACGTATCAGGCATAATCTGCATGAGACCCATCGCGCCCCCCGGCGAGACGGCGCGCGCATCTCCACCGCTTTCCAGCATCATGACAGCATTGATCCAAGGGATCGGCACATCGAAGCGCCGCGCAGCCTCAGCAACGAAGTCGGCAAATGGATCCGCAGCAGCTTCCCTCTTCGACTGATTGACGACGAATGGTTCGGCATGCGTGGGGCAAGCTACTGCCGCGGTCAGCAAAGGCAGAAGAACCATGGCCAGCACCGCGCCAAGCCGACCAACACCTCGCCGGTTCATGACCGGGAAGGGAGCAAGGTTGAGATGCTTGGCGGGGAAGCGGTTGGCAGTTCGAACACAAAAGGAGTGCATGGTCATTCCTTCTCGATCCAAACGGGCTGTGCGCGCGCGAGAACGGCAGAGGACGAGATCGGTCCAAAGTATCGGCCGTCAAACGAATCGGCTGATTGCCAATTCATGAGGAAGACTTCGTCGGCAGCTATGACGCGACATCCTTGCCAGACCGGCAGCGGTCGGCCGCGACTGTCTCGCTCTCGCGCAACGCCCACGGCGACGGCATCGACGAAGATCGAGAGCCTTACCCTGCAAACGACTTGTCCAGGGAGGGCCAAAACATGTTTCAGCATGGGGACACCGCGCGGCAGATAGCTACGATCGGCGAGGAAGCTTGCGAGCGGGTCCGGCGGCAGCACAGCGACAAGCTCGCCGACATGCCGAACCTTGCTTGGGTGCAAGCTGTATAGGCCGAGCGGAACGCTCGCCGAGGCGTTCCATATGTAAAGCGGTGTATGCCCGTGGCCACAGGCCAGAGCCAGCACGCCAGTGCTACCCAGAGCGCAGACCAGGATCGCTCTGCGCGGGGTCACGGCTCGATCCGTTGACGCTGCAGCCAGGCCTGATGACGCGAGCGCGTGTACCATCGCGGCGTCTCGCCGGCAGACAGACGGTTATGGACATGCCGCCAGTAGTCCGGCGCCGCGTCAGCAGGATCGACACCAATTGCTTCAACGGTATCGATCATCTGCAGTACCTGCTGGACCTTCGCCCAGCCGGAGATCCGCAGCAGGATGTCGCCTCCAGGGCGCACGTAGGGGACGGTGGCGCACGACGCACCGGCCGGTACCGTGCGTAGGATGTCGATGCGGGACACGATGGTGCCGAAATCGTTGGCGGCCCAGCGGACGAAGGCAAAGATGCTGCCGGGCGTGAACGACAGGACACGCCGTCGGCGATCGAGGATCTGTTCGGCCGCCGGTCGGCCGAAGCGGATCCAGTGCTCGATGTGCTTCTCGAGCCACAGGAGCTCGACGCGGGTGAGATCGCTCATGCTGCACGACCGACGCCAAGCGGACGCACCAGCTGCTCCCGTCCCGGCCCACCGGCTATCCCCAGTTGTGGATGCACGTCGTCCGTTAGACAGATTCCGAAGGAATCTGAGTTAGGGAAGTTAAGGGCGGTCCAAGTCGCTGAGCACCAAGGACAAATCGCTAAATCGGGTCCCCGATAGCACGAGGATCGGGTCCCCGATGGCACGATAGTCGGGGTCCCCGACAGCACGAGCCGAGTCACAGCTTATCCCCAGGGCGAACGACCATGGGCGAGAAAATGAGTCGTTCGATCCCGCGCGAGTCGCGCTGGATGACCAGCTGGTAGCCCGGCAGGGTCTGTCGGCGCACAATCTCGCGCAGGTCGTACGCGAAGTGCTTGGGCGGTGAGAGGCTGCCCGATTTACGATGCAGGTGCAGAATATCGAAGCTCCAGCCGCCGACCTGGTGCCCGCCATGCTTGCGCACCACGCGGTAGAGCCAGCGCTCAAGCCCGCCCGTCAGCTCGAAATACGCGCGGTCGATAGTCAACACCAGTGCTTCATCCAGCACGCCCGCGTAGAACCAATCGGGCAGGATCAGTTCAAGGCCAAGCGGTCGACCGTGTGCATCGGCTGTCTCTTTCCATTCATTGATCCAGGAGAAGCGGTGTCGTCGGCGCTCCGCCGGCTGGCGGATGGACGTCAGCACCGTCGTCGACTGCAGACGGTCGAGCGCAGCCTTCAGACGATCATAGTCACGCACGCTAGTACCACGCCCGACGAACGTCAGAATCTCATACGGCGTGGCAGCCATGAGACGGGACGTCTTCAAGCCAGCATCGCGCGCCTCGATGATTTGTGAGGCGGCCCAAATTAGGACGTCTGCGTCCCAAATGGTGGCCATGCCGTGTTCCGGAACGGCTTCGACGCGTATCTGAATGCCCCCAACGCGGAAGTCGATCGGCACGAGGCGCTTTGACTTGGCCAGTGAGAAGAACGGATAGGCCATGAGGTCCTGCGAATCGCGAGGCGCCAGATCGCCGGGCAACGCCCGAAATAAGTCGAGCTGGTCGCGTTCAGATGGAGGTTTGCGGCGCATTGGCAGTGCCGGCACACGTCAGCGCCGAATCCGATCGGCGTACGCGGGCGAGACGGCGACGTGCCGTTTGGCCGGCAGCACGGTCCCTGTCCCAGGGTCCGACGTTGACATCTTGGTGCCGCGGTCTGCCCACGCCTTCAGGTCGTCAATCGCGTAGACGACGCGCCCGCCGATCTTCCGGTAGGCAGGGCCAGTGCCATAGGTGCGATGCTTCTCGAGCGTGCGCCCAGACAGGCTGAGGAAGCGCGCCGCTTCGGGCGTACGGAGATAGCGTGGAGGAAGACCGGCTGTCGGATCGGGCATGCGAGAGGCTCCGTGGTCCTGGCGAGAGCCGTCGACGGCGACGGCGGGTCGGGGACCACGGTGGCGAAGAACGCCTGCGTAGACGGATGACGGAGTGGGGTGGCCTGGTTAGCGGCACCCCTCCGACGGCCAATCGGAGGCGCTCTTTTTCTGTGCTAGCGGCCGCGGAGTAGTTTGCGATAGCCACCTTCCATGGTGGCGACGGCGTCTTTGACGAGCCGGATCGTCTGGCCGCGTATGGAAGACGTCTTCCAGGGATACCTGGCCACGGCAGCCGGCCCATAAAGGGCCAGGGCAATCTCGCGATAGCTGGCTTGAGCCTGGTGGCCGTCAAGGGCGCGAACCATCAGGATGAGGCGCTGACGAAGGCGTGCGGTCAGGTCCCATCCTCGGGGTACAGGTCCTGGTGCTTTGCCAGCGAATCGACGCTGAAGGCGCAGCAGGCCTGCAACACGGAGCAGCATGCTTTCATCCAAGGGAATGATGGCCGCCATCCCTACTCCCGCCCGCAGGTCCCGCAGCCATACTCGATGATAGCCCAACAGGTCTCGCAGGACGACGTGACGGCCGTCGCCTCCATCATAGGCGATCAGCTGACCAGCGAGGTCGGCGGAAACGAGTCGATGCGCGTCCTCGAAGTTAGTCGGTGCCGAGGCCAGGATCACGCTGTGAGGCACAAGCTCCGGTCGCCAGACCACCGGAGCGGCGGAGGTCGCCAGCTTTGGATCGCAGGCGAAAACAAAGCCCCCAACGTTGACCAACGGCTTCTCTGACCGAGGCCGCGTTCGGGACCTGCTTGGAAATCTGGTCGTACTCTCGCCGGTAACGGGGATTTCGTCGCAAGAATTCCCACGCGAACCCACCCCGGTCGATGCGGTTCAAGGTTTCAATGGTGGCGACTGATCTCCAATCCTGTCTCCTTGGCATGTGCGACCTCATCCAAAACGCTACACGGTAGAGATCGCCGACATATTCACATCGCAGTGGGCGCGGAAGTCCTCGGACTTAGAACACGCGATGCGCCAAGCGCGCCGGAGTGCGTTTAAGTGAGACGACAGATTCGTGACGATGCTGATCAGTTCAGGGGAGGACGCAGGAGATGGCGATACCCGGTCTCTGTCATCCAGCGAGCTCGCGCCAGGTGGCTGTCATGAACGACGCGAGCACGTTCTGCTTCACGCTCCGGATCGAGGCCAAAAATAATTCTCACTGCTTCGCGCCAATCGGCACCTTCTTCTGCGGCATCGAGCAGGCGGAGATAGGTCACGAGATGCCGCTCATCGTACGGCGTGAGTTTCGCGCTCATCGGAGGGCTGTCATCGAAGGCCGGTATGGTCATGCCAAGCGATTCTAAGCAATTGGGATTGCAATATCGATGCGCACGAGGCATCGCGTGGGTCGCTGCTGTGCATCACCATAAGCTGTAAAGCTCCGATCGATGGCACGTCTGCGCCTAATGCATGCCGCTGCTGAGACATGGCGAGATCCCTCGATCGACGGGCCGCGTATTATAATACGTCGCACTAAAATACGCGAGCGCTTCCTATCCTGCGGATGGACATCCGCAGGGTCTTCGGGGCAAACGTTCGGCGTTATCGGCTAGCGGCTGATCTCAGCCAGGCGGCCCTGGCGGAGCGGATGGGTGTTGACCGAGCACATGTAAGTGCGATCGAGCGCGGCCTGCAGAACGCAACTCTCATCACGATCCTGCAGATATCGGAGGCACTGAGCGTGCGACCCTCCGCATTGCTCGAAGAAAGCGTGTCTAGGGCGAAAGCCTCATAGCGCGAGGGAAGCGAAGACACCCCTCCTTCGCTTCGATCCAGGGCGGCTTCATGCGGTCGCCAACCGCCTAGCAGAGTCCTGTCGCCTAAGCAGATCGCGCCAGTGAAGCCGTTCACTTGCGTCGATTCTACCATCAAGTTGGTTGAGAGCGATGAACGCCTGCGTTCGTCGGACTGCCACGCCTAAGCCGTCCGTTGAACCTCGTGACCATGTGCAGAGGATTTGGCAGTGAACACCCGCTCGACACGGAACGCCCCTCGGGGTAGCGGCTTCAGCAGCTCGTCCTCCGGGCGCGAGAGATCCAGCCAATCCATCCGCTGCAGGCGTCGCAGCACCGCCATCTGCCGGCCTTGGTAGCGCGCCACCTCGGCATTGGCCGCCACGGTCAGGATGGCGTAGGCCTCCGGCCAGTGTGCTGACGCAGGCCGCCAGATCCCGGCGAAATAAAACCAGTCGCCGTCAGCAAGCGAGAATGCGTAGCGCTGCCCTCGATGGACGAGCCGGAACTCCGATGCCGGCACCAGGCAGCGATGGGTGGGAAACGTCCGCGCTTCGCCGCGCACCAGATTGAACGGCCGTCCGCCAGGCTCCTTCGGCTTCAGGCCCCACGGCAACTCGACCATCTCCACGCCGTCGTCGCCGTACCGTACGATGATGCGGCGCTCGTCCAGCGGGACGTCCATATCGAAAGCGGCTGCCTTCATGGCAGAGAACATAATAGGAACATCAACAAAGCGCAACGGGCTGGTGAAGCAAGATGTGCAACGACTATCGCCTCCATGTCGGCGCCGGGACGATCGCCGACGACTTCTCCAACATCAAAATCAAGATCCGCTTCCCTGAGGGCACGCCCAACATCGAGGCGCGGGATGACATCAAAATCACCGACACCGCGCCGATCGTCCGCACGGTCGACGGCGACCGGGAAGCAGGCGATCTTGTTCAGCGCCGCTGGAGCTGGCCGGGACAGAACAAGCGGCCTGTCTACAATTTCCGGTCGGACGGGCGCGAGTTCGCGTCGGGCCGCTGCCTGATCATCGCCGACGGCTTCTACGAATTCACCGATCCGAAGGACAAGAAGAAGAAACGCAAGGACAAGTGGCTGTTCACGAAGAAACACGAGCCCTGGTTCTGCATCGCCGGCATCTGGCGAAACACCGCCGACGTTGGCGAGGCCTTCACCATGTTGACCCTGCCGCCCGGGCCGGACATCGCGCCCTATCATGACCGGCAGGTCGCGATCCTGAACCGTGCTCAATGGGCCGACTGGCTCGACCCTTCGGTGTCGGCGCGATCGCTGCTGAAGCCGTTGCCCGCCGGGTCGCTCGCAGTGGAGCAAGTCGGCTGAACCTGAAATCGCCAAAGCCGTCTACAGAGCGGGTGGTACCTCGGAGGATGAGTGACCGCCCGATCGACGCACCCTCAACGTCTGTTCGTTGCGCGCGTCGGCCGAGGTGGATGGGGAATGGACCGAACCACCTGCTTCGCCGGCTTGTCTTCGCGCTCGCCGTGGTAGGAGACTTGGCGCAGCAGGTTGTCCTCGGTCCAGCTCAGGTAGGTCACTTCCACCACCATGTCAGGCCGCACCCAGTGGACGCGCGCCAGCTCGAGCGGTGAGCCAAACCGGTTGTCGCGCGGCGGTGGTTGGTCGAGAGGCATCTTCGCCGTCTGCAACGCATTGAGCCGCCTCGCCAGACGCCTGAGCTCCGGTACCGTGATGCCGGTACCGGCACGCCCCGCATAGTGCAGCCGCCCGTCGTCGGTATAGTAGCCGAGGAGGAGCGAGCCGATCTCCGGCCGGCTTCCGGTTGGGTCGGTCCACCCCACGACCACGAACTCTTCGCGGTTCAGGCACTTCGACTTGACCCAGAGGCCCCGGTTTCCTGGAGCATACGGCCTGTCGACGCGCTTGGAGATGACGCCTTCGAGAGACAGCTGGCAGGCATGCTGGCGAAAGCGCGGACCGTCGCCGACAACATGCTCGGTGAAGCGGACGCCCGGGACGTCGCGCACGAACAGCGCCTCCAGCCGCTCCTTGCGCTGGACGAGCGGCAGCATGCTCGTGTTCTCACCCTCAAAGTAGAGAAGGTCGAAGACAAAGAAGACCAGACCGTCGGTGGGCCCTTCGTCCATGGCCGCCTGCAGGCGGCTGAATGAGGTGATCCCGTCCGGCCGGACCGCACAAAGCTCGCCATCCAAATAGGCCGTCTTCACTGGCAGTTTACGAAGAGCTTCGACCGTGTGCCGATATCTTTGCGACCAGTCGAGGCCCGTGCGGGTCAGCAGCCGAATCTGTCCGCGATCCAGTCGAGCGTGCATTCGATAGCCGTCCAACTTGATCTCGTGCAGCCAGTCTGAGCCGCTGGGCGCGTCCTCGACGAGGCGCGTCAACTGAGGCTCGATCCATGTCGGCGGATGAGCTGCGTCGCAACCTGGCGCTCTCGACCTGGTCTTGCGCCGCATGCCGTCAGACCCACACCATTCCTCGCGAGGTTAGCGCAGGCGCTTCACCGGGCACAGCGCCCGACGCGGCCGTCCTACCGCGCGGCTGTCACCATTGCGAATGGCTTGAGCGTGACCTCGACCTTTGCCGCGTCCAGCGCATCATAGAGCCGGCCCGCGAGCAGCCTTGCGTCCGGCCGCTGACCCTTTGGCGTGAGGCGATGCACGGCCTCTATGACGGGCTCCGCCAGTTCGGCGAATTCTGCCGGAGAGAGCCCGATCAGGCCGCCGTTCGTCTTGATCCATCCGTAGAAGCACGGCGAGAGGTAGGTCGGCGCCGCCTTGTGGCGCATCGACCAGTGCCGCAGGCAATGCACGCCGAAGGTTATCGCGAACTGATCGATGAAGCGGTCCCTGGGAAGGTCCATCGTGAGTGTCCTGCGTTGGCCCGGCTACAGCACCTGATGGTTCGGCGCACAGCGCCAGAACCATTGCCGGTACTCGCACTCGGCCCATTCGATGCACACGCCCGCGTAAGTCCTGGCGTCGGTGATGGAGCGATCGATCTGCTCGACCGTCCTGGCGGCAGCAGCATGCGCGTCGAGAGAACAGGCGCCCTGCCGCCGCTCGAAGCGATAGGTCTGCACGATTTCCATGAGCGCCTTGTTGCCTCTCGCCCAGACAAGAATGGCCTCGCGCTGTTCGGCCATCCGATGCCATGCGGCCTCGACTTCCCCAGCCGTCGGGGCGCAGGTGCTGCCCGGCACAAGCCGGTGCAGGCGTTCCTTCAAGATGAACGCGGCCATGGCAACACCCTGCTCCGGAAGCCGGAAGCGGAAATACTCGAGACCGTTGAAGTAGCCGCCGCGCCATTGCGCTTCGATGCGCGCGGCGCGTTCATTGATCCTGCTCTTCTCGGCAGGGGTGAGGTCACCGCGAGCGATCCGCGCAATCCTGATGGGATGACAGCACTCGCCGCTGATCAATGGGAGGTAGCCACAGTGCGCACCTTCGACCAACCACTCCATCATCGGTACTCCGCGATGAAACGCTTGGCACTTCGACGATCAGGGAACAGGTGAAGCTCGACATCGTGCCGCCGGCATCTGGTGCAGCGGAATCTCAGCGTATCGACGCATCGCAGGTTGCCTTGGCGAGCACCGATGCACTCCCGTGCGACAAGCGCCCGATGCCAGCAATGCCTGCAGGAGACACCCAGCGGCTGATGGGATTTCCAAACGTCGTGAAGGTCCGCGGATGGAGAGATCACTTCGCATCGAGCTCCTGGGCGGGAATTTGACTGCCAGCGACTAGAACAAAATGAGAACATGTGATGCCAGAGTCAATCCATAGGGATTGTGGTCAGGTGATCCGAAGGCACTGTGTTTTGTGAAAGAGGCGAGTGGCGGCACCTTCGAGATGCTTGTGCGCGTCGGGCCGTCTCGTAGACCGCCCTCATTTGCCTGGAGCAGGCGTTCGCTCAGCCGCGGTCGCCAACTATCAGGTGTCGTTGCGTTGGCTGGCATCGGCATGGCCAGCAGCGGATGGCAGACGGCATTCGCCGTGGTCGGCGCCGTTCTCTCTGGCTTCATGGCCCTCTCGCGCTTGGCGGGCAAAGAAGGCCCCGCCCGGCGAACCGGGCGGGGCCTCGGGGGCGTCGGCTTACTCGCCGTTCTTCTTGCGGCTGCGCGACCAGATCAGGGTGAAGCCCTCGCCGTCCTCGTCGTCGAACAGGTTGGCGAAGATCGGGTTCGCGAAGCTCGGGTCGTCCAACTTGAGCGAGAGGTAGTCGCGGCCCTCGCTGGAGCGCTTTGACCAGGCGGCCCCGATTTCAGCCCGGCCGACATAGACCCGGTGGCTGGGCGCGTTGTCGTTCGACCGGTTGGCCTCGGGGACGATGCGCACGCCCCTGGCCTGGACGCTGAACGTCACGATCTCGCCCTGGTATTCGTTGCCGGACTTCTTGAAGGAACCGATGTTAGCCATGTGACTTCTCCTTGCTGTTTCGAGCCCCGCGACCATCGCGGCCTCGATGGCGATCTGCAGGCCGGAGGCGATCGACGCCGCACCCGCTTGCGGGCCGGAGCAGAGCGGAGGATGGCGGCGGGACGACTTTCTTGCCTCGCGAGGAATGGGCGAAGCCCAGGGGAAGAAAGTCGAACCGACGCCGTTGCGGCTCAGGCGATCGAGGCGCAGCCGTCCTCTGGCCAGATCAGCCAACGAGAGGCCGTGGGTCGCGCGCCGAACAGCAACCTCGGGAGAAGTCGTGGCCAATCTGAAGGGTCCTGCGCAAGAGAACCGGCATCACGGGCGAAGAGATGGCGGCCACAGCGTAGAAAAAGGACGGCATCGTCTCAGCCCGACCGATCGAACGATAACGCGCCCAGCCACCGGGTCTATGTCGGCAGGGCCGAAATCGGGGCCGCTTGGTCAAAGCGTTCCAGCGAGGGCCGCGATTACCTCTCGCTCAAGTTGGACGATCCGAGCTTCACGAACCCGATCTTTGCCAGCCTGTTTCGATGGTTGGGGGACGCAGAGAGCGTCAGTGACTCTGGTCGCGCAGCTGCCCGTCAGCAGGCGAGCAGGCGCCCCCGGTGCCCTGCCCGTCCGGCGGCAGGACAAACAACGCCATACGCGAGAAGGCAGTGCAGCCAGAGAGAACGGCGCCGACCACGGCGAATGCCGCCTGCCATCCGCTGCCGGGCATGCCGATGCCGGCCAAGGCAAACGACACCTGATAGCCGGCGATGGCTGCTGGCACGCCGTACACCAGACCGATAACGGAGCGGATTAGCGGAGTGCGGGTGGCAGCGAAGGCGAACTGTCCAAGCGCCAAGGCTGCGCCGCCCGCCACTAATCCGACAACGAGCGCACCAATGACACCGGCCCCGCTGTGAAACGCCTCCAACCCCGCGGTCAACCCAGCAAAGGTAGGAAGCGCGTAGATCGCGAGCGTGAACAGCAGCCAGCAGAAGAAGCCGAGGCCGACAATGCTGAGAGCGACACCGACAGCAAGCATTGGTGAGTCTCCGTGACCAAGGTCGAACGGTCGCGCCTTCCACCACCACCATGGCGCCACCGGATCTTATCAGGATTGAAAGTGGTCGAAGAGAGACTTTGGGTTGCAAATGAGAGACGCTAAACCTCATTGACTTCAAGTAACCGCATTCCAGCCCAGGGAGAGAAGATGGCGAGGCCCCGTCGCAAGACTGACCTGCCGGTTTCGGAGATCCGGCGCTACCTGGAACCTGGACCGATCGTGCTGGTCACATCGGCGCATGATGACGAGCGCAATATCATGACCATGGGCTGGCACACGGTGATGGAATTCACGCCTTCCCTGGTCGGATGCGTGATCGCCAGCGGCAATCACAGTTTCGGCCTGATCCGACGCAGCAAGGGGTGCGTGATCAACCTTCCAACCACGGCGCTCACCGACCAGGTGGTCGGTGTCGGCAACACGTCAGGAGCGGAGATCGACAAGTTCGAGACGTTCAAGCTGACCCCGCAAAAGGCGCAGGAGGTCAATGCGTCGCTGATCGCCGAATGCCATGCCAACTTCGAATGCCGGCTGGCGGACGGCAGCCTGATCTCGAAGTACAATTTCTTTATCTTCGAGGTCGTGAAGGCCCATGTGGCGGCTTCGCCGAAGCATCCCGAGACGCTGCACTATACCGGTGACGGCGTGTTCATGGTCTCCGGCAAGATCATCAGCCGCAGGTCACAGTTCCGTCCGGGAATGCTGTAGGCCGGCACGAAAGAGGGTTGTCCCGATGAACGGGCGGCGCTTCAGGCGCCGCCCGAGCTGAAGCGAGAGCGCCGCCGTCCCTGACTCCGGTCTAGACTAGAGCAGTCCAAGTGACCGGAAGGAGGCATGGGCCCCGTGCCCGATCACGACATGGTCGTGCAGTTCAATCTCGAGAACATTCGAGGCCGCTTTCAGTTCGCGCGTCATCGCGATGTCGTCCCGGGACGGCTTGGGATCGCCGGACGGATGATTGTGGACAACGATGAGAGCGGAGGCATTGAGGATCAAGGCGCGCTTGATGACCTCACGCGGGTAAACCGGCGCGTGATTGACGGTGCCGCGCTGCTGCACCTCGTCGGCGATGAGACTGTTCTTGCGATCAAGGAACAGAATTCGGAACTGCTCGACCTGCTCGTAAGCCATTGCCGTCTGCAGGTAGGCAATCAGCGCCTGCCAATTGGTGAGGACGGGACGGCGGCACACCTCGGCTCTGGCCATGCGGCAGGCGATCTCGCGGACCAAGCGAAACGCGGCGATGTCGTGGCCTGTCAATCCGAATGCGCGAAGCTGCACTGCTTCGGCGGTGACTACGTGCCCGATGCTGGGAAAGTGCTGCAAGAGGGCGGACGCGCACGCTTTGCTTTGCGGTGACGCCAGCAATCCAGCGAGCAGGTCCTGCTCTGCCGTCTCTGCCGACGGCAAAACGGCAAGATTGCCACTCATGATTGGCTCTTGGCGCGGCGACGCGGATGCAGAAGGCAAAGATGATGCGGACATGGATCTTGTTCCGGAGAGCAGGAAGGGGCGAGCCGCCGGCCCGCTCTCTCTGAAGACCCAACGGCTCACCCGCTCGGGGCCCGCCTCTTGCTCTTGCGAGCCCGGCGATCCGCCGTCGGCAAGGAGAAGAGGTGGCGCTCACGCGCCACCCGAACCGAAGCGCCAGACCGGAATGCCGAGCTTGCGCGCCTTGTCGGCGAGGTTCTCTTGGATGCCGGAGCCCGGGAACACGATGACGCCGATCGGCAGGACCTCCAGGATCTGGTCGTTGCGCTTGAAGGGAGCTGCCTTGGCGTGGCGCGTCCAATCCGGCTTGAACGGGATGTGCGTCACCTTGCGGGTATCGGCCCAGCGGGCGGCGATGCGTTCGGCGCCGGTCGGAGAGCCACCGTGCAGCAGGACCATGTCGGGATGCTTGGCGCGGACCTTGTCCAAGGTGCCCCAGATCAGGCGATGATCGTTGAAGTCGGCGCCGCCCGTGAAGGCGATCTTGGGTCCGGCCGGCACCAGCAGCTCGCTCTCTGCCCGGCGGCGAGCGGCGAGGAATTCCCGGCTGTCGATCATCGCGGCGGTGAGAGCCCGGTGATTGACCATCGACCCGGTGCGCGGCCGCCAGGCTGAGCCAGTGTGGGCTTCGAAGCGCTCGGCCGCCTGGTCGCGAAAGAGCTCAATGGCGTTGCGGCGTTCGATCAGCGTCAGCCCCTGGGCGGTGAGCCGCTCCAGCTCGACCGAGCGGACCTCCGAGCCGTTCTGCTCGCGCTGACTGCGCTGCTGGTCCCGCTCGTTATTGTCGAGCTCACGCTCGATGCGGTCGACGGCGCGGTGGAACAGGTTGACGGTCGACCACAGCAGGCCCTCGAGATCGGGCTCGAGGCGGGTGTCGGTCAGCGTCGCGACGAACGCGTCGAAGATGTCGACCACGGCGCCGGTGATGGCGTTGGCTTCCGGCAGTGGCCGGGGATCGGGCTCGTCCTCGAAGGGACGGTGGCCATGGAGCTGCAGCTCGGTGAGGACGTGATCGGTCGGGGAGGATGCGTGCACGGGCTCGAATTCGGTGTCGCGGTCGGTCGCCATGATGATGTCCTTTGTCGGATCGGCCGCGCCCATCGCGGCCTTCGTGGCGATCACTCCGACGGCAGGCCGGCCGGGCCGGCACCGCTTGCGGCCGGAGCGCAGCGGAGGACGGCGGGACAAGGCTTTCTTGCCTCGCGAGGAATGCCGGCGAAGCCGGCAGGGGAAGAAAGCCGCAGGACCGCCGTTGCCGGACCGGCCGGCCTGCCGTCCGATCGCCCCTAGAAGGCCGGGGCGCGGCTCCGCCGATCCGAAGGCTATCCCGGCGACCGACGGGGCCAGGCGCGAGCCGTCATGCTCCCTTCCCGGCCATCGCCGAAGACATGAAGCGCGCCATGTCCTGCGACGCGAGCTGTGGAAGCAACGAGGCCCGGAACCCGTCGATGCCAAGGCGGCGAAGATCCTCGTTGAGGTCGTCGAAAGCAGGCGACAGGCCGAGCATCTCGATCCCAGCGGCCTCTGCGCGTCGTCCCAGGCTGGCCATCGCGGCGTCGCCGGCCGGATCGCGGTCGAGGATGACGTAGAGACGGCGCAATGTCGGAGGAAACAGCAGCGCAGCAAGGTGGTTGGCGGAGGTTGCTGCGACCAGCTGCAGGGTGGGCAAGACACCGCGCAACGACAGCACGGTCTCGATCCCCTCGCCGGCCGCCATCACGTCGCTCGCCGCTCCGAAGCGGATGCCATGCCCCAGGACCTGGCCCATGGACCGGCGCGGCGCATCGATCGGTGCCTTGCCGTGACCCGAGCGACCGAGCCAAATGCGATGCACGCCAGTGATCCTGCCGCCAAGGTCGGTGACTGCGGCGATCAAAGCAGGCCAAGTCTCGGTCGGGCTGTCCTCGTCGCGGCGGTAGTAGCAGCGCGGATGGAAGCGGAGCGGATCGCCTTGAGGCACAGTCGTGATGCCGCGACTGTGCAGGTAGGTCTGCGCCAAGGTCCCTGCGATCGGGCGCGACATGGCATAGAGACGTCGCGCGGACTCAGGCGAGCCGCGAGGCGTAGGAAGTCGATCCTGCCGGGCAGCGATCCGGTCCGGCGGCAAGGCGAGGAACGTGCGCGCCTCGTCCAGCGTATCGCGAAGGCGATCAAGACCACGATTGAGGGCGATCAGGTCCAGAAGATCGCCATGCTCGCCGGTCGCGGCGTCGGTCCACTTGCCGGCGGCGCCCTTGCCATGGTCCGGCCCGCTCAAGCGGACGAACAGGCTGCGGCCCTTCGTGTTGGCGACATCGCCGACCAGCCAGTAGCGACCCTCTCGATGGCCGTTGGAAAGATAGTGGCGGCACACGGCTTCGGCATTGCGCGCGAGACGGCGGGCCAGGTCCGCGGCGTGCGACGGCATTGCTGCCTCCTCACGCCGCGGTCCGATCGGCGATGCGCACGATCGGGTAGCGGTCCATCAACGCCGCCAGGATCTCGGGGCCATTGGCACTCGTCGGCACGAACAGCCGGAGCTTCCAGCTAATGATCTCGGAGATCAGCCCCATCGCCTTCAGGCGATCGACCATGCCGTCGGTGAAGCCGCAGAGCTCCACTCGATAAAGACCCATCACCCTGGCGCGGCGAAGGCTGAGCCCGTCCTGCAACTCGAGGATGGTCCGACCGTCGAGCACGGCAGCCCAGGTATCCGCCGGGGTGATGCTGACGGCCTCGACATTGACGGCCTGCGCCACCCACGCCGGAGAGACCAGGCGGCCGATGACGCGCTCTCCCGCGTCGGTCTGCAGGCGATAGACCCGCATGGAGTCGTCCGGCAGGCGCTTCCAGATTGGCAGCAGCAGGCCGGTGACGATGTGAAGGTCGGTCTCGGTGAAAGCGGGAACCTCAGCGAATTCCCGCTCCCAGGCTTGGGCAAAGCCCGCCCGATCGACCCGTTCCCAGTGCGTCTGGTCCAGAGCCGCCAGTGAGATGGCCGTCCGCTCCATCGGGCGCAGCAGACGGACGCGTCGCTCGACCTCGCCGTCGTCCAGCATGACGCTGGGCGCCGGGACCTGCACGGCGGCGCGGCCCGACTGGCTGTTGACCAGCAGGACCGCGCGCGGATCGTCGGCACGCTCCAGCGCCTCGGCCAAGGTGAACGGTCGATTGCGCTCGCGCCGGCGGATGGTGAACACCTGCGTCTCAGCGGCAGTCTGCGGATGGACGTAAAGCGCGCGTCGGTCGGTGACGACCAGGCTCTCGGCGGTCAGTGTCTCGACGCCGACATCGTAGGTCCCGGAGGACTGCGCCCCCTCGATCTTCGCCCGCAGAAGATCCTCGAACACGCCGAACAGCGTGTTCTGCAACTCGATGGTGAGCGCCAGCAGCCGGTTGAGGAAGGTCGTGATCGGCGGCAGCTCCTCGCGCAGGCTGCCATCCTGGTCGGTTAGATGAAGCCCAGTGGCCGCCTGGAAAGCCGCAAGCGAACAGCCATCGACCTTTCCAGCGAACAGCAGCAGGTAGAGCTGGCGCAGGGCCGCCCGGCCGTACGGCGATTCGAGATTGTCATCGGCCCGGAACAGGCCCTGGCCGCCGGTCTGGCGCTGGCCTTTGGTGATGGCGCCCAGCGTGTCGAGCCGGCGGGCGATGGTCGACAGGAAGCGCTTCTCGGCCTTCACGTCGGTGGCGATCGGCCGAAACAGCGGCGGCTGGGCCTGGTTGGTGCGGTTGCTTCGCCCCAGGCCCTGGATGGCAGTGTCGGCCTTCCAGCCGGCCTCCAGCAGGTAGTGGACGCGCAGGCGCTGGTTCCGGGCCGCAAGGTCGGCATGGTAGGAGCGGCCGGTGCCGCCGGCATCGCTGAACACCAGGATGCGCTTGTCGTCGTCCATGAAGGCCTGCGCCTCCGCGAGGTTGGCGGAGCCTGGCCGGTTCTCGACGCAGAGCCGGTCGCCCTTGCGGACGATCCGCCGCGACCGTCCGGTCACCTCCGCGACCAGGTCGGTGCCGAAGCGCTGCACGATCTGATCGAGCGCGCCCTGGACAGGAGCGAGCGAGGCCAGCCGCTCGATCAAGCGATCGCGGCGATCGACGGCGTCGCGGCACTGCACGGGCTGGCCGTCGCGATAGACCGGCCGGGAGGAGAGGTTGCCCTCGCCGTCGGTGAAGGGCTCGAACAGCTGGGTCGGGAAGCTGTGCGCCAGGTAGTCGAGCACGTACTCGCGCGGCGTGATGTCGACCTGGACGTCGCCCCACTCTTCAGTCGGGATGTCGGCAAGCCGCCGCTCCATCAGGGCCTCGCCGGTCGACACGATCTGCACGACGGCGGCATGGCCGGCCTCGAGATCGCGCTCGATGGCCCGGATCAGGGTCGGCGTCTTCATCGAGGTAATGAGGTGCGAGAAGAAGCGCTGCTTGGCCGACTCGAAGGCCGACCGTGCCGAGGACTTTGCCTGCGCATTGAGGGTGCCGCGCTCGCCCGTGACGTTGGCCGCTTGCAGGGCGGCATCGAGGTTGTTGTGGATGATCTGAAAGGCGCCGGCATAGGCGTCGTAGATGCGGACCTGCTCGGGCGTAAGCGCATGCTCGACCAGCTCGTACTCGACACCCTCGTAGGAGAGGGACCGCGCCGCATAGAGGCCGAGTGCCTTCAGATCGCGGGCCAGTACCTCCATCGCGGCAACGCCGCCGGCCTCAATGGCCTGCACGAACTCAGCGCGGGTGGCGAACGGAAAGTCCTCGCCACCCCACAGCCCGAGCCGCTGGGCATAGGCGAGGTTTTGCACGGTGGTGGCGCCCGTGGCCGACACGTACACGACGCGGGCGTTGGCCAGCGCATGCTGGAGGCGCAGCCCGGCGCGGCCCTGCTGCGAAGGCGCCTGGTCGCCGCGTTCGGCCTTGCCGCCGGCGGCATTCGCCATGGCATGGCTTTCGTCGAACACGATCACTCCGTCGAAGTCCGATCCCAGCCAATCGACGATCTGCTGGACCCGCGAAACCCTTTCCTCGCGTGCGTCGGTCCGTAGCGTGGCGTAGGTGGCAAAAAGGATGCCCTGCTCCAGGCGGATCGGCGTGCCCTGGCGGAAGCGCGCGAGCGGCGTGACCAGCAGGCGCTCCATCCCCAGTGCCGACCAGTCGCGCTGCGCGTCCTCGATCAGCTTGTCGGACTTCGAGATCCACACCGCGCGGCGTCGGCCCTGCAGCCAGTTGTCTAAAATGATGCCGGCGACTTGGCGGCCCTTGCCGGCACCGGTGCCGTCGCCCAGCATCCAGCCGCGCCGAAAGCGGACGGCGTTCTCGGCGTCATCGGGCGCCGCCGACACGACGTCGAAGGTCTCGTCCACTGTCCAAGATCCGGCAAGGTGGCCGCAGTGCGCTTCGCCGGCATAGATGACGCTCTCGAGCTGCGCGTCTGACAGGAGCCCATCGGTGACGACGCTGGCCGGCAGACGTGGCCGATAGGTCGGCTTGGGTGGCGCGACCGACGCCATGGCCGCCGACTGCACGAGACGTGTCGGATGCATCTGCGCACCGGCAATCCGAATCGACTGCGCCTCGTATCCCTCATACAGCGCCTCGGTGAGACGACCGCCCTCGCTGGGCTTCCAGTCGACCGTCTCGTAGGCCAGCTCGACGCCATTGGGCTCGAATGCTGCCGGCATGATGGACGCTGGCCGGGATAGAGGAACATGCTTGGCACGAAGCGGGACAGGTCGAGTGTTTGCCCGCACGGCTTCGACGCTGTCGACCTTCAGGCGTGGCGGGACGTGCTGCAGCACCCAGGAGAGCAACGTCGCCACATCGGAGGCCATGCCCGGTGACGTCGGGAACGATCTCGGATCATCGGCGGGTACGCGATCGATGACGGTGAGGCGGATCTCGACTGTCGTGCCCTGACGGGCATAGACACGCCCATCGATTGCAGCCGAGAACACAATGCGGCCGCGCTCCTGCAGCTGGATGAAGTCATTGCGCCAGGTTGGATGGTCCGGCGAGAGACCGGCGCCGGTGATTGCAACCAGGCGGCCACCCTCGACGACGCGGGCCAACGCGGAAGTGACATGGCGCAGGGCGGCGTCGGCAACCGGCCCCCGGACGTGAGCCGCGGCCGAGAACGGCGGGTTCATCAGCACGACGCTCGGCCGCACGGCATCGTCGAGATGATCGTGGATATGGGCTGCGTCGTGCCGCGTGACCGCATTCCTCGGAAAGAGCTGCCCGAGCAGAGCCGCGCGGCCCTCCGCCAGCTCGTTCAGGGCCAGTCCGCTGCCGGCAAGCTCGGAGAAGACAGCAAGCAGGCCTGTGCCAGCCGACGGCTCGAGGACGAGATCGACCGGGGTGATCGAGGCCGCGCTGGCAGCGACATATCCCAGCGCAAGCGGCGTCGAGAATTGCTGCCGCGCCTGACTCTCCTCGGAGCGTCGCGTATGGGTGGGAAGAAGTGCGGCGATCCTGCCCAGCATGGACAGTTCTGCCGCCGCAGATCCAGCCCTCGACCGGATGACCGGACCGAACTTGCGCATGAACAGCACGGTCGCCGCCTCGCAGGCGTCGTAGGCGGTCTTCCAGTCCCAGGCGCCGGCAGCATCGGAGCCGCCGAAGGCGCGCTCCATGGCCGCGCGCAGGATGGCCGCATCGATGCGACGGCCGCGTTCGAGATCAAGGAGAAGGTGATGCGCGGCAGCGAAGATGCCGGCGGACGAATCGGTTGACGTGCAGGCAAGCGAGCTCAGCGGCGCAGGCATGGCCGAAAGGGAAAGCTTCGACATGAAGGAGACCTCGGGAGAGCGGGAACGGTCCGAACCGGAAGGCGCTCTCTCTTGACCCCACCGGCTCAAATCCGTCCCGGCCGTGCTCTCCCTCTCGGGCATCGGATGTGAGGACGCCCTCAATAGGAAAAGCCCGGCACGGCGGCCGGGCTTATCCGTCGATTGATTGCGAGAAGCGGGGGCAGCCGAAGCCGCCCCACGCGTCGCCAGCTATTCAGCAGCGATGGGATGTCGGTCCGATTCTTCTACCGCGGGAGTCTGCCCTTCCTCATCGTCAAGAAAGGCCGGCAGTTCCTCGAGGGTCGTAGTCGAACTGTCCGATGCGCCTGCGCTGTCGGCGAGCCGCAGCGGTTCAGGCAGCCAGCCCGTGCCATCGAGCAACCGCTCAGCCTCCTTCGCCATCTCGCCCTTCTTCAGATGGTCGATGAGCTGCGCGGACTGGTCGCCCTTGGCCTCCCGCACCGCCTTGAGGATGCGGGGCTTGGTGACGCGGCCGAGATAGTTGTCGATCGTCGGCCGCCAGCCGGCTTCCACCATGTCGAGACCGACGGCGCGGGCCAGCCGGTCGGCCTGGGCGATGCGCTGCTGCACGCCGTGCGCCGAGACGCCCGGGCCGCCGTAACGGTCGCCCTTCTCATAAAGAGCGTTCACCCCGAACGAGACGCAATGCGCCAGCAGTGCGCCGCGGCGGCTGTCGTCGAGCGCGGCGAGCCAATCCCACAGCGCGTCGTCATCCTTGGGCAGCTCGGCTTGCCAAGCCTCGTGGCGCTCGGCCACCGCCGCAGCGGACGGGCTGTCCTTCAGGTTGGTGGCCTGGACGGGAAAGAACACGTGCCGCACCGACGCCTCCAGGCAGGCGCCGGGGGCGCTGTGCTGGAACGTGTCGAGGCAGAGCTTGTGCAGCAGTGCCGTCAGGGCAGCCTGCGGATTCCTCGCGACCGCGTCCCGCAGCGCGAGCGTGCGGTGAGCCGTCAATTCGCCCAAGAGCCGTTCCGGCAGCGGCTTGATGGTGTCGTCGTCACTGTCGTCCTCCGATTGGTCGCCGCCGATAGTGATGACGGTGCGTTGCGCAGGAGCGGCAGGCGCAGTTTCACCCGATCCGCCGGTCTCGCCCTCTGTCGGGCCTTCGCTGCCGACCGGCATCGGCTCGTCCTCCGGCCGGACATAGCCGCGATCAGCGGCAAGGCGTCCGTCCGCATCGATGCTGACGAAGACGCCGGCGCGCGTGATCTCGGCCGGCTCGTAGCGGACCGGACGAGTCTCGAAGACGGTCAGAGCTTCCTCGATCTCGCCCAAGCGGGCATCGACCTCGTTCGGCAACTCGTCGGCGCCTGCGTACTCGCTCTCAAGCTTCGCCTGCTCGGCGGTCAGCGCGTCGAACGTCGCCTGTTCGTTGGGCGCAAGTTCGACCACCGTGCCGTCGAGCCGCCGGAGGTGACTAGCATGGCCGTACCGGAAATCGACAGCCACCTCGATCCACTTCCAGCCTTCGGCGGCGATCTTCTCGGCCTCGGCCGCAAGCTTCTCGGTTACCAGGCGATCGAGCAGCGCCACGTCTTGGAGCCAGCCGCCACCATCATCTTCGAACAGGTCCCGCAGGACCGTGCCACCCGCTGCCTCATAAACATCGAGTCCGACGAACCGCGCCCGACGGTCCGTGGCGCGCACGGCACTCTCGGTGATTTGGCGTCGGATGAAGTAGGGCTCCTTGTCGTAGGACCGCTGCAATGCCTCCCAGACCTGCTCCTGCCGGGTGTGGTCGCTGGTGACGGTGAAGGCCATCAGCTGCTCCAGGGTCATGCCGTCCTCGGCATAGATTCCGAGCAGCTTCTCGGAGACAGATACCAGGCGCAGCCGCTGCTTCACCACGGCCGGGGCAACGAAGAAGCGGGCGGCGATCTCCTCTTCGCCGGCACCCTGGTCGCGCAGCGTCTTGAAGGCGCGCAACTGGTCCAGCGGATGCAGGGCGACGCGCTGGACATTCTCGGCCAGCGAATCCTCTTCCGCCGAGTTCTCGACCGCGGGATCGCGCACGATGCAGGGGATCGGCGCCGTCTTCGACAGACGCTTCTGCTTTACCAGCCGCTCGAGAGCGCGGTAGCGGCGGCCGCCGGCCGGAATTTCGAACATGCCGGTCTCGGCGCCCTTAGTATCGAGGACCGGCCGAACGTTGAGGCTCTGCAGCAGCCCGCGCCGGGCTATGTCCTCGGCGAGGTCCTCGATCGAGACGCCGGCCTTCAGGCGCCGCACGTTCGACTGGCTGAGCACCAGCGTGTTGAAGGGGATGTCGCGCGAGGCGCTAAGGGTGATCTTCTGAACGGCTTTTGCCATGATAGACACTCCGCGACGGACGGCCGGGAGACTTTCTCTCGGCCTGGAAATCCGTCACGGAAAGCGGCGCAGCCCTCTCACTCTCCTGGCATTCAAAGTGATCTCCTCACAGCGTTGAGCGCGCCTAGGAGGGGGCAGCATATCGATCGCTCGGAAGACGGGACTCGTCCGGTCTCCGGCTGAACCTGGAATCGTTGGACAGGCGTGGAGAACGAAAACGGTGAGCAACACCGAAACGGGCAAGTCATTGTGCGACGCTGGAGCGCTCACCGGCCCGCCAGCATACGCCAATGAACGCCCTGGCAGCCTAAACGACGCCAATGGCACACCAACGATTCGAATTGCCCGAAACGGTTGCAATGCCGAGTCTGCTGTCCCGACTGATGATCTTGACCATGTGCGATGGTACCATGCGAAAGACGACTGGACGGCAGCCGGAGGAATTTACTCCGTTTCACGAGACGGGATTGACCCTCGCGTCGCGTTGCGGCGATGGACCGGATCCGCGTCTCGTGGAACTGGTCCGCATCCTGGCGAGACGAGCGGCGCGCCGCTGGTATGCGCAGCAGCTGGAGGGGCAAAGTCGAGCGGAGGAGGCAGATTCGCCTCCAGTTTGATCACGGTGGAGGTGATTAGGTGAAGGTCGCGATCTATGCCCGCTATTCGACCGACAACCAGCGAGTCGCGTCTATCGCCGATCAGTTCCGCGTTTGCCTTAGCCACGCCGAGAAACAAGGCTGGTCGGTCGTCGAGCAGTACTCCGACCAGGCGATCAGCGGTTCAACGCTCATTCTCCGACCGGGCATCCAAGCGCTGATCAGAGATGCGCTGGCCGGGCGATTTCAGTTCGTGCTGGCCGAGGCACTGGATCGGCTGAGCCGAGATCAGGAGGACATCGCCGGCCTCTACAAGCGCCTTCGGTTCTCCGGCGTCCAGATTGCGACCCTTGCCGAGGGTGAGATCTCGGAGCTGCATGTCGGCCTCAAGGGCACGATGAACGCCCTGTTCCTCAAAGATCTGGCCGACAAGACGCGACGCGGACTGCGCGGTCGCGTCGAAGACGGCAAGTCGGGAGGGGGCAACAGCTATGGCTATGACGTCGTCGTACAGCTGACCGCGGGCGGCGAACCGATGCGTGGTAATCGCACCATCAACAAGGTCGAAGCCGAGATCGTTCGACGCATTTTTAGCAGCTACGCCGCCGGAAAGTCGGCAAAGCGGATCGCCCTGGAACTCAATCGTGAGGGCGTGGCTGCCCCCAGCGGAGGGGCTTGGGGCTTCAGCACAATAAACGGCAATCCCAAGCGCGGCACCGGCATCCTCAACAACGAGATGTATGTCGGCCGGATCGTCTGGAACCGACAGCGCTTCATGAAGGATCCCGATACCGGCAAGCGCGTGTCGCGGCTCAATCCACAAGAGGAATGGATCATCAAGGACGTGCCAGATCTTCGGATCATCACCGACGAGCTCTGGCAGGCAACGAAGCTGCGTCAACAGGCCGTCAAAGTGATGCGCACAACCGACGGCCAGGAGGCTGAGAATCACTTCCGGGATCGGCGGCGGCCCAAATACCTGTTCTCAGGCCTGACGCAGTGCGGCTGCTGCGGTGGCGGCTATACGATGATCTCCGCCGATCTCGTTGGCTGCGCGACCGCGCGCAACAAGGGCACGTGCTCGAACCGCCTTAACATCCGCCGAGATCGGATCGAGGCCCGTGTGCTCACGGCATTGCGTGACCGACTCATGGATCCCGCATTGTTCGCGGCATTCTGCGACGAATATACACGAGAGGTGAATCGAGCCCGAATCGAGGCGCGGGCTACGCTTGAGGCCGCTCGAGGAGAATTGGAGCGTATCGACAGGGAACTCAAGAAACTGATCCAAGCGATCACAGATGGCGTACCCGGCGCGACCCTCAAGGATCAGTTTATTGAACGCGAAGAGCGCAAGGCCGAGCTAACAACGCTTCTTGCAACGGCAGAAGAGCCGCCGACCCTCCTTCATCCCAGCATGGCTACCTACTACCGCGAACAGGTTACCCATCTTCACACGGCACTTCGGGAAGAGACTGAAGAGAAGCGATTGGAAGCCGGCGAAGTCCTGCGTTCGCTCGTGCAACGGATCGTCCTCACGCCGGAAAACGGCGAACTCAAGATCGAGTTGATCGGCGATCTGGCCGGCATCCTGACGATCGCAGTGAAGGGAGAAGGACCGTCGCAGACACAAAAAAGCCGCCCTGGTAGGGCGGCTGTTCTGTCCAACTTGGCTTCGCAAGTTGAGATGGTTGCGGGGGCAGGATTTGAACCTACGACCTTCAGGTTATGAGCCTGACGAGCTACCGGGCTGCTCCACCCCGCGTCGAAATCCTGCGCGTGCGTCGTCGTCGATCGGAAGAGGATCTTCGCGCTTGGAAGACCTGGCAGCGACCTACTCTCCCGTGTCTTGAGACACAGTACCATCGGCGCTGAGGGTTTTCACGGCCGAGTTCGGAATGGGATCGGGTGTTCACCCCTCGCTACTGCCACCAGGTCGTCGAAGCGCGAAGAAGGATCTGAAAGTCCGTGGCACAAGGCGTGCGGCGGATGTCGACCGCTGCACGGAACGCATGAAATCAAGCCGATCGAGCTATTAGTACCGCTAAGCTGAATGCATCACTGCACTTGCACATGCGGCCTATCAACGTGGTGGTCTACCACGACTCTCAGCGAGACCTAGTTTTGAGGCGGGTTTCACGCTTAGATGCTTTCAGCGTTTATCCCTTCAGTACATAGCTACCCGGCGCTGCGACTGGCGTCACAACCGGTACACCAGAGGTACGTCCATCCCGGTCCTCTCGTACTAAGGACGGCTCCTCTCAAGTCTCGAACACCCACAGCAGATAGGGACCAAACTGTCTCACGACGTTTTGAACCCAACTCACGTACCACTTTAATCGGCGAACAGCCGAACCCTTGGGACCTGCTCCAGCCCCAGGATGTGATGAGTCGACATCGAGGTGCCAAACACCACCGTCGCTGTGGACGCTTGGGTGGTATCAGCCTGTTATCCCCGGCGTACCTTTTATCCGTTGAGCGATGGCCCACTCACGCGGAACCACCGGATCACTATGGCCGACTTTCGTCCCTGCTCGACTTGTCAGTCTCGCAGTCAGGCGGGCTTGTGCCATTGCACTCAGCAGCCGATTTCCGACCGGCCTGAGCCCACCATCGCGCGCCTCCGTTACTCTTTGGGAGGCGACCGCCCCAGTCAAACTACCCACCATGCAGGGTCCCGGATCGGGATGACCGACCTCGGTTAGACATCAAAGATCAAAAGGGCGGTATTTCAAGGTTGCCTCCACCCGAGCTGGCGCCCGGGATTCAAAGGCTCCCGCCTATCCTACACATCCAATCTCTAATGCCACTGCAAAGTTGTAGTAAAGGTGCACGGGGTCTTTCCGTCTAACTGCGGGTACCCCGCATCTTCACGGGGAATTCAATTTCGCCGAGCCTGTGTTGGAGACAGCGGGGAAGTCGTTACGCCATTCGTGCAGGTCGGAACTTACCCGACAAGGAATTTCGCTACCTTAGGACCGTTATAGTTACGGCCGCCGTTTACCGGGGCTTCGATTCAAGGCGTGAACCTCTCCTCTTAACCTTCCGGCACCGGGCAGGCGTCAGACCCTATACTTCGCCTCACGGCTTAGCAGAGCCCTGTGTTTTTGTTAAACAGTCGCCACCCCCTGGTCTGTGCCCCTCTGTCGAGACCGACAGAGGCCCCCTTATCCCGAAGTTACGGGGGTAAATTGCCTAGTTCCTTCAACACAGTTCCCTCAAGCGCCTTGGTATACTCTACCAGTCCACCTGTGTCGGTTTAGGGTACGGTCTATACGCTGGAGTTATTTCCTGGAACCCTTGGGCCGCCCGAGCATTCGCCAACGAGCTCGAGCCACTTTTCGGATCCGTCACTTCCAGCAGGCCCACGAATATTGACGTGGTTCCCATCGGCTACGGCTGTCGCCCTCACCTTAGGGGCCGGCTAACCCTGCGCGGATTGACCTTGCGCAGGAACCCTTGGACTTACGGCGGAAGCGTCTCTCACGCTTCTTATCGCTACTCATGTCAGCATTCTCACTTCCGATACCTCCAGGAGCTCTCACGAGTCTCCCTTCACAGGCTTACGGAACGCTCCGCTACCACTCTTTCGAGTCCGCAGCTTCGGTGCATGGCTTGAGCCCCGGTACATCTTCGGCGCAGGCTGGCTTGTTTAGACCAGTGAGCTATTACGCTTTCTTTAAAGGATGGCTGCTTCTAAGCCAACCTCCTGGTTGTTTTGGCCTTCCCACATCCTTTCCCACTTAGCCATGACTTGGGGACCTTAGCTGGCGGTCTGGGCTGTTTCCCTCTCGACGACGGACCTTAGCACCCGCCGTCTGTCTGCCGTGCTGTACTCATCGGTATTCGGAGTTTGGTTAGGTTTGGTAAGACTTTGGATCCCCCTAGCCCATCCAGTGCTCTACCCCCGATGGCAATCACACGACGCACTACCTAAATAGTTTTCGCGGAGAACCAGCTATTTCCGAGTTTGGTTGGCCTTTCACCCCTAATCACAGGTCATCCGATACCTTTGCAACGGTAACCGGTTCGGTCCTCCAGCGCGCGTTACCACGCCTTCAACCTGCCCATGACTAGATCACCCGGTTTCGGGTCTACTCCGTGCAACTGGTCGCCCTATTCAGACTCGCTTTCGCTGCGCCTACACCTATCGGCTTAAGCTTGCTGCACAGAGTAAGTCGCTGACCCATTATACAAAAGGTACGCCGTCAGGCTTGCGCCCTCCGACTGTTTGTAGGCGTTCGGTTTCAGGTCTTTTTCACTCCCCTTGTCGGGGTGCTTTTCACCTTTCCCTCACGGTACTTGTTCACTATCGGTCACTGAGGAGTACTTAGGCTTGGAGGGTGATCCCCCCGTGTTCAGGCAGGATTGCACGTGTCCCGCCCTACTCGAGGATACGACCGCTTTCTACCCGTACGGGGCTATCACCCGCTATGGCCACTCTTTCCAGAGTGTTCCGGTTCTTACGATCGTATCACTGGCCTGGTCCGCGTTCGCTCGCCACTACTAGCGGAGTCTCTGTTGATGTCCTTTCCTCCAGGTACTGAGATGTTTCAGTTCCCTGGGTTCGCTTCGTCGACCTATGGATTCAGTCGACGATCATCCTGATGGATGGGGTTTCCCCATTCGGAAATCTTCGGATCAAAGTGTGCTGGCAACTCCCCGAAGCTTATCGCAGCCTGCCACGTCCTTCATCGCCTCTCAGTGCCAAGGCATCCGCCAAACGCCCTTCTTGCGCTTGATTTCACATGTCAGCGAATGACGATCTTGCGATCGCCACTCGGCTCGTTCCGTGCAGGGGACGACCCCCACACGCAAACAGCCTTGTTACCCTTCCAAAGCCACGTTGAGCGCGACTCTGGAGATCTAGACTTTCAGACCTCTTCCGATGAACGATGTCAAAGAACGAACTCGACGCCGTGCGGCGCCGCGTGTTCCGTGCAGATGATGGTGGAGGCAGACGGGATCGAACCGACGACCTCCTGCTTGCAAAGCAGGCGCTCTCCCAACTGAGCTATGCCCCCGTTCGTTCGAGCCCACTTCAGAGCATTGGGGTCGCGAGATCCTCTTCGTCGCCGGCGCGAACCGGCCGTTCCCCGAGGGTCGAGCCGATCGCGCGAAGTGGTGGGCCAGGGAGGATTTGAACCTCCGACCTCACGCTTATCAAGCGCGCGCTCTAACCAACTGAGCTACTAGCCCGTGTCCGGGCAGACGAAGCGACAGGGCGGTTGCCCTGTCTCGCCAGAAACCATCATCAGGAAAGGGATGCGTCGACGGCGGCGGTCCAGCTTGAGAAACCGGACTTCGATTTTGTGTAAGTACGATCGGAATTGCTTCCGATCATCCTTAGAAAGGAGGTGATCCAGCCGCAGGTTCCCCTACGGCTACCTTGTTACGACTTCGCCCCAGTCATTGATCCTACCGTGGCCGGCTGCCTCCTTGCGGTTAGCGCACCGTCTTCGGGTAGAACCAACTCCCATGGCGTGACGGGCGGTGTGTACAAGGCCCGGGAACGTATTCACCGAGGCATGCTGATCCTCGATTACTAGCGATTCCAACTTCATGCACTCGAGTTGCAGAGTGCAATCCGAACTGAGACGGCTTTTTAGGATCGGCTCCGGCTCGCGCCATCGCGTCCCATTGTCACCGCCATTGTAGCACGTGTGTAGCCCAGCCCGTAAGGGCCATGAGGACTTGACGTCATCCCCACCTTCCTCCGGCTTGTCACCGGCAGTTTCTCCAAAGTGCCCAGCATAACCTGATGGCAACTGGAGACGAGGGTTGCGCTCGTTGCGGGACTTAACCCAACATCTCACGACACGAGCTGACGACAGCCATGCAGCACCTGTGCGGACTCCGGCCGAACCGAAGGGACCGTCTCTGGTCCCGGCGAGTCCCATGTCAAGGGCTGGTAAGGTTCTGCGCGTTGCGTCGAATTGAACCACATGCTCCACCGCTTGTGCGGGCCCCCGTCAATTCCTTTGAGTTTCAACCTTGCGGCCGTACTCCCCAGGCGGGGTGCTTAACGCGTTAGCTGCGACACTGACGAGCAAGCTCGCCAACGTCTAGCACCCATCGTTTACGGCGTGGACTACCAGGGTATCTAATCCTGTTTGCTCCCCACGCTTTCGCGTCTTAGCGTCAGAAACCGTCCAGATAGCCGCCTTCGCCACTGGTGTTCTTCCCAATCTCTACGTATTTCACCACTACACTGGGAATTCCACTATCCTCTCCGGTCCTCTAGTCATCCAGTATCGAGTGCATTTCTTGAGTTGAGCTCAAGGCTTTCACACCCGACTTGGACAACCGCCTACACGCGCTTTACGCCCAGTAATTCCGAACAACGCTAGCCCCCTTCGTCTTACCGCGGCTGCTGGCACGAAGTTAGCCGGGGCTTATTCTGCGGGTACCGTCATCATCGTCCCCGCCAAAAGAGCTTTACAACCCGAAGGCCTTCATCACTCACGCGGCATGGCTGGATCAGGGTTGCCCCCATTGTCCAATATTCCCCACTGCTGCCTCCCGTAGGAGTCTGGGCCGTGTCTCAGTCCCAGTGTGGCTGATCGTCCTCTCAGACCAGCTACCGATCGTCGCCTTGGTGAGCCATTACCTCACCAACTAGCTAATCGGACGCGGACTCATCTTCTGGCGATAAATCTTTATCCCGTAGGAACCATTCGGTATTAGCCCCAGTTTCCCGGGGTTATTCCGAACCAGAAGGCAGATATCCACGCGTTACTCACCCGTGCGCCACTCGTGTATTGCTACACGCGTTCGACTTGCATGTGTTAAGCCTGCCGCCAGCGTTCGTTCTGAGCCAGGATCAAACTCTCAAGTTTAACGTGTCTCCCGCCCCCTCATCAGAGAAGGGGAGACTTTGAGATCCCGTCACTAGATTACTGCCCGACTCGAAAGTCGGACTTCGAACTAGCGACGACGAAAACGCCCATGCCGAAGCACTGACGTTCGCCGCCGCCGGCGTATCCCTTTCCAAACAAACGATGCATAGAACACACGACCCGGAGGTCGGGACCCTTCGACAGACGAGGCAACCACTTGGGTCACAGAACCCTTCGCCGCTAGTACGCGCGACGTTTTGGTTACGCCCCGTTCGCCGTGGGAGCCGCGCTTATATGGGGGGGCTTTTGGGGTGTCAAACGCAAAATTGCAAATGTGCTGAGGGGGTTTAAGCATTCGCCGGAAGCTCATCAAACTATTGTATTCTTGTGCATTCCCGGCGTTTCCGGCATCAATATATAGCGCTCGGCCGTTGGGGACAGAACTGTGCACCGCGGCCCTCCGAAACCGAGGTCCGGCATCAACGGACTCGCAATAGGTCAAGGGTCATGACGGACTCCCCTCCTCCGTCGGGCCGGTCGGAAAGCCGCAGAAGCAACGCTTCCGCGCTCATCGGGCCGATCCTGTTCGCCATCGGCGTCGCCGGCCTTGCGGCAGACGTGCTCGTCCTCGCCCACGAACCGGCTCCGCCGATCGAGGTCTCGGCAACGCCGCCGGCGAACGTCGTGCTGGCCGATCCGGAGCCACCACCGCCCATCACGCCCGCCGACGTCGCCTCGTCCTTCAAGGGCTTCCAGTTGAGCCCGCCAGCCGACGACCAGGAACAGCCGACCGAGGCCAAGCCGCCGACCGACCGCTACGACCTCACGCTGCGGCTCGAGCGCGGGGATACGGTCGAGAAGCTGCTGGCCGACATCGAAGTGGTCGAAGCCGATCGCAAGAACATCGCAGCAAAGCTCAATGAGCTGCTCAAGAAGCGAAGGCTTCCGGTCGGCCAGGAGATCAACCTCCTGATCCAGAATGTCGCCGAGCAACCGGACGTGCTGCGCGTGCTGTCGATGTCGGTCCGACCGCAACCGGAACGCGAATACATCGTGACGCGACGGAACGACGGCGGCTACGACGGCGAGGCCAAGGTCTACAAGGTGAGCCCGCGCATCGTGCGCGTCGAGACGACCCGCCAGGGCTCCCTGCAGCAAAGTGGCGTCAGGGCCGGAGCGCCGTCGGCGGCAATGGTCGAGTTCATCCGCGCGCTCGCCTACGATGTCGACTTCCAGCGCGAACTCAAGGAGGGCCAGAAGTTCTCCGTGCTCCTCGAGCAGCTCGTGACCAGCGATGGCCGCGTAACGCATCCCGGCCGCCTGCTGGCCGGCGAGCTGCACCTGCTGAAGCGCACCGTAACTGTGATCCGCTTCAGGCCGCAAGGTGGCGCCGAGGGCTTCTTCAATCCACAAGGCGAGAGCGTGGTACGATCGTTCCTGCGCACGCCGATGGATGTCTCCAAGGTCACGTCGCGCTTCGGCGTGCGCGAGCATCCCATTCTCGGCTTCAGTGCAATGCACGCCGGCGTCGACTTCGCCGCGCCGACCGGCACGCCGATCCTCGCGGCAGGCGCAGGCAAGGTCGTGGCGGCGGGTCCCAACGGCGGCTACGGCCTCTACGTGAAGCTGCAGCACACCAACGACGTCGCCACGGCCTACGCCCACATGTCGCGGCTAGGTCCAGGCATCAAGCCCGGTATCTCCGTGCGCCAAGGCCAGGTGATCGGCTTCGTCGGCTCGACGGGAATGTCGACCGGTCCGCACTTGCACTACGAGTTCCATCGCGGCGGCAAGCAAGTCAATCCGCTGACCCAGAAGTTTGCAATGCGCGCCACCGTCGGTGGCAAGGACCTGGCGACCTTCCAGAAACTGTCGCGCCAATACCTAGCTCAGCTCAAGAACGCGCCCGCCGTCGCCGACTCCGCGCCTGCGAAGCCGAAGCAGGCTCCGCCTTCGCAGGTCGCCCGCAGCGACTAGCTAGTCGGCGGCCTCGCTCAGCACGCGCTCGCCGGCGACCGTGAGCTCGCCGTTCTCGATGCCGATCTCGACGGTTTCGCCGTCGGCGACGCGGCCTTCGAGCAGCAGCGTCGCCAGCGGATTCTGCAGGCTGCGCTGAATCACGCGCTTGAGCGGACGGGCGCCGTAGACCGGATCGTAGCCGCGGTTCGCGAGCCATTGCAGCGCCTTGGCGTCGAACTTCAGCTCGATCTTGCGATCGGCCAGCAGCTTGTGCAGCCGGTTGAGCTGGATCTCGACGATGTCGGTCATGTTGGCGCGGCTCAGTCGGCTGAACAGCAGGACCTCGTCGAGCCGGTTGAGGAACTCAGGCCGGAAGGCGCGGCGAACCTCCTCCATCACGGCTTCGCGCACCGACTCGGCCGGCTCGCCGTCGCGCAGCGCGGCGAGATGCGAGCTGCCGAGGTTGGACGTAAGCACGATCAGCGTGTTCTTGAAGTCGACGGTGCGGCCCTGACCGTCGGTCAGACGACCGTCGTCCAGAACCTGCAACAGGACGTTGAACACGTCGGGGTGTGCCTTCTCGACCTCGTCGAACAGAATCACCTGGTAAGGTCGGCGACGCACCGCCTCGGTGAGCACGCCACCCTCGTCGTAGCCGACATAGCCCGGAGGCGCGCCGATCAGCCGGCTAACGGCGTGCTTCTCCATGAACTCGCTCATGTCGATGCGCACCATCGCCTGGTCGTCGTCGAACAGGAACTCGGCGATCGCCTTGGTGAGCTCGGTCTTGCCGACGCCGGTCGGGCCCAGGAACAGGAACGAGCCGATCGGCCGGTTCGGATCCTGCAGGCCGGCTCGGGCGCGGCGCACGGCGTTGGCGACGGCGCGCACGGCCTCGTCCTGGCCGATCACGCGCTTGCCGATCTGCTCTTCCATGCGAAGCAGCTTGGCGCGCTCGCCCTCCAGCATCTTGTCGACCGGCACGCCGGTCCAGCGCGACACGACGGCCGCGATGTCCTCGGGCGTGACCTCTTCCTTGACGCCCTTGCCGCCGGCGACGTCCTGCCCTTCGGCGGCCTTGAGCCTCTTCTCGAGGTCGGGGATGACGCCGTAGGCGAGCTCGCCGGCCCGCGCCAACTCGCCCTTGCGCTGGGCGACGTCGAGTTCGGAGCGCGCCTTGTCGAGCTGCTCCTTCAGCTTCTGAGCATCGGACAGCTTGTCCTTGGCCGACTTCCACTGCGCGGTGAGCGCGGCCGACTTCTGCTCGAGATCGGAGAGCTCCTTCTCGAGGCGCTCGAGCCGGTCGCGCGAGGCCTGGTCGGTCTCCTTCTTCAGCGCCTCGCGCTCGATCTTGAGCATGATGATGCGCCGGTCGAACTCGTCGAGCTCCTCGGGCTTGCTGTCGACCTGCATGCGGATGCGGCTCGCCGCCTCGTCCATCAGGTCTATCGCCTTGTCCGGAAGGAACCGGTCGGTGATGTAGCGGTTCGACAGCGTGGCGGCGGCGACGATCGCGCCGTCGGCGATGCGCACGCCATGGTGCAGCTCGTACTTCTCCTTGAGTCCGCGCAAGATCGAGATCGTGTCCTCGACCGTCGGCTCGGCGACGAACACCGGCTGGAAGCGGCGCGCCAGGGCGGCGTCTTTCTCGATGTGCTTGCGGTACTCGTCAAGTGTAGTGGCGCCGACGCAATGCAGCTCGCCGCGCGCTAGCGCGGGCTTCAGCATGTTGGAGGCATCCATGGCGCCATCGGCCTTGCCGGCACCGATCAGCGTATGGAGCTCGTCGATAAAGACGACAATGTCGCCTTCCGCGGCGGCAATCTCCGACAGCACGGCCTTCAGCCGTTCCTCGAATTCGCCGCGATACTTGGCGCCGGCGACCATTGCTCCGAGATCGAGTGCCATGAGCTTCTTGCCCTTGAGCGACTCGGGCACGTCGTCGTTTACGATGCGCAGCGCCAAGCCCTCGGCGATCGCCGTCTTGCCGACGCCGGGCTCGCCGATCAGCACGGGGTTGTTCTTGGTGCGGCGGCTCAGCACCTGGATGGCGCGCCGGATTTCCTCGTCGCGGCCGATCACGGGATCGAGCTTGCCGTCGCGCGCCGACTGCGTCAGATCGCGCGCGTACTTCTTCAGCGCGTCGTAGCCGCTCTCAGCCGACGCGGTGTCGGCCTTGCGGCCCTTGCGCAATTCCTGGATCGCCTTCTCGAGCGCCTGGGGCTTGACGCCACCCTTGGCGAGCGCGTCGGCGGCCTCGGTGCCCTTGGCGAGCGCGAGCGCCATCAGCATGCGTTCCACGGTCACGAACGAATCGCCCGCCTTCTCGGCGACTGCCTCGGCCTGGTCGAACAGGCGGGCGGTCTCCGGCGCCATGTAGATCTGACCGGCGCCCTGGCCCTCGATCTTGGGTTGCTTGGCGAGCGTGGCTTCGATAGCACGGTGCACAGCGCGCGAATCGCCGCCGGCGGTGGCGATGAGGTTGGCCGCCAGTCCCTCCGGGTCGTCCAGCAGCACCTTCAGAACGTGATCGGGAACAAGTCGCTGGTGGCCTTCTCGCAACGCCAGCATCTGGGCGCTTTGCAGGAAGCCCCGCATGCGCTCCGTGTACTTCTCTTGATTCATCACTCGACCCTTTCCATCGCGCCCCCGGCAAGCGGCAGGCGAAAGAGCGGACCCCTATCCGGGCATCCTGCGTCCGATATGGGATGGAAGACGCGGCGTGCAAGACCGGAAGGGTGTTGAGGCTTTTCACTTCAACTATGCCAGGGCAGCTTTCGTCCGGACACGATCCAGATCAAAGACGGGGGCGTTTCACGTCCGGCGGCCTCGATCAGATCGAGCCATCCGACAAGACGACCACGCTTCTGCCGCCGATGCGATCGATGCGCGCCGGAGACGCGCGAGGACTGCGAGGGATTGATGCCCCGCCCCAAGAGCAAAGGAATCGTGCGACAAGGCGATCGCCTCATCACATATCGTCGGCCTGCTTTCTTCGCGCCGACGTCGATCGAACTCTAGGTGCCGCGCCGGCCGGCCGTCGGGGTAAACTCCGGGACTTCGGGTTGGTCGTCGACCGCGGGATCCGGATTGGCCGAGGAGCCGCGTCCATTCTGCAGGAAAGCGACGCCGCCCAGACCGGGCTCGCTGTCGCCATTGCCCTCTGGCTGGCCAGTCGGGCGATCGCCTTGGCCATGACCGTTGGCGCCGGCTTGACCCTGGTTGGGCTGCCCCGGCTGCTGCGCCTGCTGGCCTTCCTCGCCGCCGCCTTCGCCCCAACCCTGGTTATTGCGCTGGCTGAAGCCGCCCATGGTCTGGATGACGCGATAGTAGTGATCGGCGTACTGCCAATAGGCCTCCGCCTGGATCCGATCGCCCGACGCCGCCGCTTCCCGTGCAAGCGCCTGGTATTTGTCGAACACCTGATGGGCATTGCCGCGCACACGCACATCCGGACCGCTGCTGTCGAAAATCTGATTTCGATTCGGCGGACGATTGGGATTGTGAGTGTGATGCTGCTTGTGATGCCCGTGGCCGCCACCGCCGCCGCCACCACCGCGGCCGCCGCGCGACCGCTGACGATTGTTTGGTCTCATTAACCTAAGGCCAGTTACACGCCGGACGGGTGTAGATTCTTGGCTCCCCCTGCCCTTCCCGGGCGCCGTCGCGGCTCAAAAACGGAGGGATGGTTGCCCGCAGAACCGGGCCGTGCCCTCCAAGGGGCAAGCGGAACGTAGTCGCAATCCCCTTCATTGCCAACCCCTTAATGCTTGGCAACGACGATTCGATCGATCCCCGAGAGGTCCTTCCGGGAAGGCAACGCGTGGAATCCGGCGGCCGACAAAAGACTTTGAATTACAACGGCTTGCCCCTGTCCTGCCTCGAGCAGGGCCAGCCCTCCAGCTGTGACCAATCGGGGGGCCACCCCGGCGATCGAGCGATAGGCGCCTAGGCCGTCGGCGCCGCCGTCGACGGCCAGCCGAGGCTCGAAGCACGCCACCTCGGGCATCAGTCTCGCGATGGCCGCGCTCTCTATGTAAGGCGGGTTGGACACGAGCAGGTCGACGGGCCCCCCGAGTGCGCCGTGCCAGCCGCGCTCCCGCCAGTCGGCCTGCACCAGCCGCACCCTGTCGGCGACCCCTAGGTTCGACGCATTGGCGCGCGCAACCGCGAGCGCCTCGGGCGAGGCGTCGACACCGACGCCGGTCGACTGCGGAAACTCGCGAAGCAACGTCAGCAGCAGGCAGCCCGATCCGACCCCCAGATCGAGGATCCGCAGCGGTCGATGTCGCTCGGGCAGCAGGGCGAGCGCCGCCTCAACCAGCGTCTCGCTCTCGGGCCGCGGCACCAGCACCGCTGGCGACACCTTGAATGTCAGGCCCCAGAATTCGCGCTCACCCAAGATGTAGGCCAGCGGTTCGCGCTGGACGCGCCGTGCGGTGAGCGCACGCAGATCGGCGACAACCTGCGCCGGCGCCGGCTCGTGCCCTCTCGAAATCAGCTGTTCGATCGTCAGCCCCGCCGCCTTCGACACCAGCAGCCGCGCTTCCAGACGAACGTTGTCGATGCCCGCCGCCGTCAGCGCGACGGCCGCATCGCGCAACAGCGCGTCGAAGGACGTGCTCAGGCCGCGATCTCCGCCAGGCGCGATGCCTCGTCATCGGCGATCAGCGCATCGACGATCTGGTCGAGCGCGCGCCCCTCCATCACCTCGGCGAGATTGTAGAGCGTGAGGTTGATGCGATGGTCGGTCACCCGGCTCTGGGGGAAATTGTAGGTGCGGATGCGTTCGCTGCGATCGCCGCTGCCAACCTGGCCCCTGCGGGTCGCCGCGCGCTCGGCATCGAGGCGCTGGCGCTCGGCGTCGTAGAGGCGGGCGCGCAGGATCTTCATCGCTTTGGCCCGGTTCTTGTGCTGACTCTTCTCGTCCTGCTGGCTGACGACGACGCCAGTGGGAATGTGGGTGATGCGCACCGCCGAATCAGTGGTGTTGACCGACTGCCCGCCCGGCCCGGAGGCGCGAAAGACGTCAATGCGCAGGTCCTTCTCGTCGACCTTGATGTCGACGTCCTCGGCCTCCGGCAGCACGGCCACGGTCGCCGCTGAGGTGTGGATGCGGCCCGACGCTTCAGTCGCCGGCACGCGCTGCACGCGATGCACACCCGATTCGAACTTGAGCCGAGCGAACACGCCGCGGCCGGAGATGGTGGCGATCGCTTCCTTGTAGCCACCGATGCCGGTATCGGAGAGCTCCATGACTTCGAACTTCCACCGATGCTCGGCGGCATAGCGCTGATACATGCGGAACAGGTCGGCGGCGAACAGTGCGGCCTCCTCGCCTCCCGTGCCGGCGCGGATTTCGAGGATGGCGTTCCTCTCGTCCGCCGCGTCCTTGGGCAGGAGCATGAGCTTAACGGTCCGCTCGAGCTCGGGAAGCCGCTTCCTCAACTCGGCCGCCTCCTCTTCCGCGATCGCCTTCATCTCGGGATCGGCAGCGAGGGCCTCCGTGTCCTTGAGGTCCTGCTCGGCCTTGCGCCAGGCGTTCACCGCGTCGACCAGTGGACCGAGTTCGGCATACTCCTTGGAGGCAGAGACGAACTTCTGCGAATCGAGTGCACCACCCGACAGCGCGGCCTGAAGTTCGGCATGCCGGGCAACGACCTGATCGAGCTTTTGCAGAAGTGACACGGGTCAACCCTTCAACGCCTCGACAAGCGCGTCGAAAGCAACTTCCCGCTGTTCCCCGCTGTCGAGATCCTTGAGCTGCGCCACGCCCCCGGCGAGTTCGTGGTCGCCGATGATCAGCGCGGCCCGCGCGTTGATCTTGTTGGCCCGCTGCATGCGCCGCTTCATGTTGCCGCGATAGTCCTGCTCGACCGCAATGCCGGCGCGCCTCAGAGCGCGCGCGATCGCGAGCGCCCTGGCCTCGGCCGCCCCACCAAGCGGCGCCATGACCACCGGGCGCGGCAACGCCTTCGGCTCGTTGCACAGCATCACGAGCCGCTCAATGCCGCCTGCCCAACCGATGCCGGCGGTCGGCGGCCCGCCGATCCCCGCGATCAGGCCATCGTAGCGACCACCGCCGATGACCGTGCCCTGGGCGCCGAGATGCGTGGTCACGAACTCGAAGGCGGTGTGCGTGTAGTAGTCGAGGCCGCGGACGAGGCCGGGGTCGACCTCGAAGGAGATGCCCGCGGCGGCGAGCCCGTCCTGCACGTGCCTGAAGAAGTCGCGGCTGGTCTGGTTGAGGTGATCGGCAAGGGACGGCGCGCCGGCGTTGATCGCCTTGTCGCCCTCGTCCTTGCTGTCGAGGATGCGCAGCGGATTGCGCTGCAGCCGGTCACGCGAGTCCTGCGAGAGCTTCGCCGTGTGCGCCGAGTAGTAGTCGACCAGCACCTTGCGGTAGGTGGCTCGGCTTTCGGGGTCGCCGAGCGAATTGACCTTGAGCACGCAGCGCCCGAGGATGTCGAGTCGCTCGAGGATGTCGGCAGCGACCGAGATCACCTCGACGTCGCATCCCGGTTCGGGTGCGCCCAGTACCTCGATGTCGATCTGGTGGAACTGCCGTTGCCGGCCCTTCTGCGGGCGCTCGTAGCGGAACATCGGCCCCGCCGCAAAGACCTTGAGCGGCAGCTGCTGGGCCAGCTCGCCGTTGGAGACGAAGGCGCGGCAGATGCCGGCGGTGTACTCGGGGCGCAGCGTGAGCGATTCGTTCCCGCGATCCTGGAACGTGTACATCTCCTTGGAGACCACGTCGGTCGTCTCGCCGATGCCGCGCGCGAAAAGCTCGGTGAACTCGAAGATCGGCGTCGCCATCTCGCGGTAGCCGTAAAGCCGCGCCACGTCGCGCGCCGTGTCGACGACGTGCGCGAAGCGCCGGAATTCGTCGGGGAGGATGTCGTGCGTGCCACGCACGGGTTGAAGCTTGCTCACGGGAATTTGCCTTATGAGATCGTTGTCGGAAGGATGGTGATCGGGCCGCTACTCCGCGGCGACCCGATGTCGATCTGCTTCCGCGGCTTTCGCCGACTCGATCTCGGCAGCCTTCTTCTCGATCAATCCCGCGAGGTGCTCGACGATGTCGGCGTCCTTGAGCCTATGATGCGGCACGCCGGCGACATAGACCTGGTGCGTGCCGTTGCCGCCGCCGGTGAAGCCGATGTCGGTTTCGCGCGCTTCGCCCGGTCCGTTGACCACGCAGCCGATCACCGACACCGTCATGGGCGTGGTGATGTGGGCAACGCGCTTCTCGAGTGCCTCGACGGTGCGGATGACGTCGTATTGCTGCCGCGCGCAGGATGGGCAGGAGACGATGTTGACGCCGCGGTACCGGAGGTTGAGCGCCTTCAGGAGCTCGAAGCCGACACGGACCTCTTCTTCCGGTTCGGCCGACAGCGAGACGCGGATCGTATCGCCGATGCCGGCCCACAGCAGAGACCCCAGCCCGATCGACGACTTCACCGTCCCCGTCCGCAACGCGCCGGCCTCGGTCACCCCGATATGCAGCGGATAGTCGCAGGCATCCGCCAGCTGCTGGTAGGCCGCGACCGCGAGGAACACGTCGGACGCCTTCACGCTGATCTTGAACTCGTGGAAATCGTGATCCTGCAGGATGCGTGCATGGTCGAGCGCGCTCTCGACCATCGCCTCCGGGCACGGCTCGCCGTACTTCTCCAGCAGATCCTTCTCGAGCGACCCCGCATTCACGCCGATGCGCATGGAGCAGCCATGGTCGCGCGCAGCCTTCACCACCTCGCGCACGCGATCGGCGCTGCCGATGTTGCCGGGGTTGATGCGCAGGCAGGCCACCCCCGCCTTGGCCGCCTCGATGGCCCGGCGATAGTGGAAGTGGATGTCGGCGACGATCGGCACCCGGCTCGCCTTGACGATCGCCGGCAGCGCGGCGGTCGCTTCCTCGTCCGGGCAAGAGACGCGGATGATGTCGACGCCCACCTCCTCGCATCGCCGAATCTGGGCGATGGTGGACGCGGCGTCGGCCGTCGGCGTATTGGTCATGGTCTGGACCGTGATGGGTGCATCGCCGCCCACGGGAACCTGGCCAACCATGACCTTCCGCGACTTGCGGCGCACGATGTCGCGATAGGGCCTGATGCTCATGCCCCTAATCTAAGCCTATTGATGCGGGGGAACTAGCGGGCGTCGATGACGCGGTAGGCGATTCCCGCCGGCACGACGTAACTTTCGCCCGCCCGGACATAGGTCATGGCGAGAATGTCGCCGTTGGGCGCCCTCAGCTCGACCCAGCTATTCGTGCGCACCAGCACCGGCGTATCGCTGCGTGTCGGCAGGCTCACGGCAGGAGGCGTCGGTTCCGCGGGAGTAGGCTGGGTCTCCGGCGCCGGCACGGCACGCGCCTGCTGAGGTTCTGGCGCCGGCTGCGCGGCTTGGGCTTGCCCGATACCGGGCGCGGTCATGACGACGGGCGGCGGTGAAGCGGGAACCGCGACGACGATCGGCGGCACGACCGGAGCAGGAGCAGGCGTGGGAGGATGCGGCGGCGCCTGCGGCGATGCAACGGCACTCGACTCCTCCTGCGAACCGCGCACAGGCGAGGTCCCGGGCCAAGTATACGCCGGCGACACCGACTGCGGTTGCCGCACTCCCTTCACCTCCGACTTCGCGTCGGGCACGACGATCGAAGTTTGCTCGGTAGGTGCAGGAGCGGGCTGCGATGCCAGCAAGCGATCGGGAACCGGTGGCACCTTCTCGGCGACCACGGTCTGTTGCCTCGGCAGGTAGTGCCACACCGCGTAACCCGCGGCGACGACCAACAGGACGGTGAGAACGGCCAATCCGACGGGCGCCCGTCGTTCGACGATCGGGAAATCCGCCGGCAAGGCGACCGGCCGCTTGATCGGCACGGCGCCGGACAGATGGTAGGCCGTCAGAACCTTCTCGGGATCGAGGTCGAGATGCGCGGCATATGCGCGAAGGAAGGCCGGAATGTAGGCCGCGCCGGGGAGCAGGTCGAACCGGCCTTGCTCGATCGCCTCGATGTGCTGATGACGAATGCGCAGTCGGCGCTCGACGTCGGCAACGCCGAGGCCTTTCGCCTCACGCTGGTCGCGCAACAGTCGACCAACCGCACGGCCTGGTGTGGCCTCGCGCTCGACCGATCGCCAATCAACCTGATCTGGCATCCAAATTGTCCCCTCGCAGGGATGTTTTAGCAGAGGCCCTATGGCAGGGCAAAAACGATTCGATCCGGATCGCTCAGATTTCGATGGCGTGGTCGGCGGCGAACAAGCGCAGCGTCTCGCGCAATGGCTGGTCCGGTCGAGACAGAGCCGCTGTCATGAACCCGGTCACTTCGGCGAGATCGAGAGAACGGATCATGGCCTTCACCGGACCGATCGAACCGGGAGCCATCGAAAGGTTTCGTACACCCACCGCGAGCAGGGCCAGTGCGTCGACGGGCCGCCCGGCCATCTCCCCGCACACTGCCAAGTCCACTCCGGCGGGCCTCGTCCTCTCGACCACAAAATGTAGTAGCCGGAGCAACGCCGGCGACAAGCTGTCGTAGCGGCCGGACAATCGGCTGTTGCCCCGGTCGGCGGCAAAGAGGAACTGCAGCAGATCGTTCGTCCCGACCGATATGAAGTCGATGTGAGGCAACAGGCCGTCGAGTTGCCACGCCAGAGCGGGCACCTCGAACATAACGCCAATACGCAGGCGCTCGGGCAGCGCCTGCCCGCGCCTCTTCGCTCGTCCGAGTTCGAGTTCGAGCAATCCACGCGCGGCACGCAACTCGGCAACCTCTGAGATCATCGGGAACATTACCGACAACGGCCGTCCGTTCGCGCCTTGCACGAGCGCGCGCAGTTGCCGGCGCAACATCGCCGGACGATCGAGGCCAATGCGGATGGCTCGCCAACCCATGGCCGGGTTGTCGTCGCCGAAGGCGCCGACATAGGGCAACACCTTGTCGCCACCGACATCGAGCGTTCGGAAGGTCACCGGCCGGCCGTCGGCGAGGTCGAGCACGCGACTATAGAGCCATGCCTGGGCGTCGACGTCGGGAAACTCGGAACGCACCATGAACGGTATCTCGGTGCGGTAGAGGCCGATGCCGTCGGCTCCCGTCTCCTCGAGATGCTGCATGTCGATCAGCAGGCCGGCGTTCATGTGCAGGCCGATGCGCGCCTGGTCACGCGTCGCCGATGGCAGTTCGCGCAGCGCGGTATACTTGCGACGACGCTCCACGCGCGCCGCTATCGCAGCGTGGATCGACTGCACGACCTCCTCTGAGGGACGGACGAGAACCTGCGCGTTGTCGCCGTCGACCACCATAGGATCTCCGGGTTCGACGCGCGACAGCACGTCGGGCGCGCGGCCGACGACGGGGATGTCGAGGGCGCGCGCCACGATGGCGACGTGGCTCATCGCCGAACCTTCTTCCAGTACGAGGCCACGCAGACGCGTGCGATCGTAGTCGAGCAGTTCGGCGGGCCCCATGTCGCGCGCGACTACGACCATGTCTTCGGGCAATGAGCTGGGATCGGCGGTGGTTCGCCCGGTTAGGCGCAGCAGCAGGCGATTGGCCAGGTCCTGCAGGTCGCTCAGGCGCTCGCGAATGTAGGGATCGGTCGACTGGCCCAAGCGCCCACGCACGTCGTCGAACGCGCGCTGCACCCCCGCCTCCGCAGTGAGGCCGCCGTCGACGGCCTCGCGCACGCGTTCCATCCAGCCGCGGTCGTCGATGAACATGCGGAAGGTCTCGAGAATCTCGCGGTGTTCGCCCGACTGCATGTCGTGCGCGTCGAGCATGCGGTCGACGTCGTCACGAACCGCGCCCAACGCCTCCTGGAATCGTGCGTGCTCCTGCGCGACATCCTCGGCGACGACTTTCTGGATGACGATGCGCGGCTCGTGCAGGACGGCGCGGCCGATGGCAACGCCTGGCGTAAGCTGCACACCGTCGATGCGCAGCGGCAGCAGCCCGAGTCCATCGACCTGCTCGACCTCGTTGGGGCTGACGAAGTGGCCGGCCGCGACCATCTCCGCCAGCACCATGGCGATGGTTTGCAGCGTCTCGATCTCCTCCTCGTCGTACTGGCGGCGAGTGCGGTTCTGCACCACCAGCACGCCGAGGACGCGGCCGGAACGAACGATCGGTACGCCGGCCAGCGAGTGATAGATCTCCTCGCCAGTCTCCGGACGGTACGCGAATTGCGGATGGCTCTGTGCATCGTCGAGCGCGAGCGCGCGACCGTGGGCGGCGATATCGCCGACCAGGCCCTCGCCCACCCTCAGCCTCGTGCGGTGAACGGCGGTCGGGTTGAGGCCCTGGGTGGCGAACAGCTCCAGTACCTCGCCGGCACGCAGCAGGTAGATGGAGCAGACTTCCGCCACCATTTCGTTGGCGACCAAGCGCACAACCTCGCCCAGCGTTTCCTCCGCCTCGCCGACACGCGCCATCGTGTCCCGGAGCCGCTTGAGGAGCATTCGCGGTCCGGCCAGAGGAGTTGCTCTCTCCATGGTCAGACCGCGGGATACTTGAGTCGGATGACGACGAAGCTGCGGTCGATGGCGCAGGCGCAGACGCGCCATGCCGTCATGGCATGGAGGTGTCGGGTGAAGTCCGGGGCGGACGGCGCGCGCATGGTCCGCTTATAGCAAGAGGTGCGCCGAACTGCCTACCTGCTAAATGGGATCGTCAGACCCACCCCGGGCGATCAGGCTGCGTCCAGTTCATAGGCAGTGTGCAGCGCGCGAACCGCCAGCTCGGTATACTCAGCGGCCACTAGCACGCTCACTTTGATCTCCGACGTGGAGATCACCTGGATGTTTATTCCCTTGCCTGCCAGGGTCTCGAACATTTTGAGCGCCACACCTGCGTGGCTGCGCATGCCAACGCCGATCACCGAGATCTTGGCGACGTTGGTGTCGGATTTGATCTCGGCGAACTTCAGCTCGGCCTGGGCCTGTTCCAGCCGCTGCACTGCGCGCGCGAGGTCGGCACGCGGCACGGTGAACGTGATGTCAGTCGAGCTGCCGTCGAGCGACACATTTTGCACGATCATGTCGACGTTGATGTTGGCTTCGGCGAGCGGACCGAAGATCGCCGCCGCGACGCCAGGCCGATCGGCCACGCGCGTGACCGTGATCTTGGCCTCATCCTTGGAGAAGGCGATGCCGCTCACGACGGATTTCTCGAGTCCCTGAGCCATGATCTCATCCTCATCCACGACCATCGTGCCGGGCAGGTCGCTGCCGAGGGCCTCGTCGAACGACGACAGCACCTGCACACGTACGTGATGGTTCATTGCCAATTCAACCGAGCGGGTTTGCAGGACCTTGGAGCCCTGCGATGCCATCTCGAGCATTTCCTCGTAGGTGACCTGGTCGATCTTGCGCGCCTTCTCGACGATCCGCGGATCCGTCGTGTAGACGCCGTCGACGTCGGTGTAGATGTCGCAGCGGTCGGCCTTGAGCGCCGCCGCGAGCGCCACCGCTGAGGTGTCCGAGCCGCCGCGCCCCAGCGTGGTGATGCGGCCGTTCGGCGCCACACCCTGGAAACCCGGCACGATCGGCACCTCACCGGCGGCCATGGTTTCGGCCATGGCCTCGGTGTCGATTTCGACGATGCGCGCCTTGCCGTGGCTTGCGTCGGTGCGGATCGGGATCTGCCAGGAGACCCAGGAGCGCGACTTGACACCTTCCTGCTGCAGGGCGAGCGCCAGCAGGCCGATCGTCACCTGTTCGCCAGTGGCGACGACCACGTCGTACTCGCCGGCATCGTGCAGCGGCGCGATGTCGTTGACCCACTTGACCAGCTGGTTCGTGGCCCCCGACATCGCCGACACGACCACGGCGACCTGGTTGCCGTAGTCGACCTCGGCCTTGACCTTGCGCGCGACGTTCTTGATGCGATCGATGTCGCCGACCGAGGTTCCGCCGAATTTGAGAACAATGCGCGCCATGGACCTGCTCGAAAGCGGGGTATAGACACCGTTCGAACCATTGGGGTCAAGGCCGGCCATGACCGAAATCGCTGCCACCACCGTCGACCCGGCGGAAGTCGAACGCTTCGCGCGCATCGCCGACGAATGGTGGGATCCCCAGGGCAAGTTCGCCCCATTGCATCGGCTCAATCCGATGCGCATCGGCTATGTCCGCGACCACGCGGCCACGCATTGGGGACGCGATCCCCTGGCCGCGATCCCCCTGCGGGACCTGTCGCTGCTCGATATCGGTTGCGGCGGCGGCTTGCTGTGCGAGCCGATGGCGCGGCTGGGAGCCGTCGTCACCGGGGTGGATGCCGCCGCCCGCAACGTCGCGGTCGCGCGGCTGCATGCCGAGAAGCAGGAACTGCCGATCGACTATCGCCAGGGAAGCGCGGAAGCCATCGCCGCCGATGGACGGCGGTACGACATCGTCCTCGCCCTCGAGATCGTCGAGCATGTGGCGGATGTCGACTTGTTCCTTCAATCGTGCGCGCGCCTGGTCAAGCCGGGCGGCCTGCTGTTCCTCTCGACCCTCAACCGTACAGCCAAGGCTTGGGCGTTGGCGATCGTCGGCGCAGAGTATGTGCTCGGCTGGTTGCCGCGCGGAACGCACAACTGGCGGAAGTTCGTGAAACCGTCCGAAGCGGTGCGCGGGCTGGCAGCCGGCGGCATCGACGCTCGCGAGGTCGTGGGCGTGGTCTACAGTCCGCTCAACCGCGCCTGGTCGCTCAGCCGGACCGACCTTGACGTCAACTACATGCTGTATGGCGCGGCGCAACCTTAGTTGCCGCGCGGGATCCAAGGCAGGCGGCCGAACTCGATGCCCTCCTCGGCCAGTGCCTCGGCCTCCTCGTCCGAGGTTTGACCGTAGATGCCTCGCTTGTCGCTTTCGCCATAGTGAATCTTGCGCGCCTCTTCGGCGAAACGATTACCGACATGCTCGCAACTCTTCTCGACCTCGGCTTGCACCTTCAGCAGCGCCTCGCGCAGCTCCTTCGGTATCCTGCGCGTCAGCGCCGCCATCTGCTGCTGCTCGGGCGTCGGCGTGGGAGCGGGTACGGCGGCCGGCGCTTCCGCCTCGACGGCCGTCTTCGTCGGCCCCTTGCCAATGCGCGGCGCCATGATGGCGCGCTCCACCTTGGCAGTGCCGCATACCGGGCAGCCGATCAGGGAGCGCTTCTCCTGCCGTTCATAGGCCTTGCTGTCCTTGAACCAACTTTCGAATTCGTGGCCTTTGCGGCAGCGGAGTCGATAAAGGATCATCTGAAACAGGTACTTGTCTTGTCAGGTTGGCACTCGCGCCGGGTGAGTGCCAAGAGAATGGGGACTAAGTGTGGTGGACGCAAGTGGGTTTGCATCGCCCTGGATCGTGCGGTGGTCGGGCCTGATACCGCCGGGTGCGCCGGTGCTCGACGTCGCCGCAGGCGGCGGCCGCCATGCCCGCCATTTCGCGTCCCTGGGGCATCGCGTCACCGCGATCGATCGCGACACGACCGCACTCGTTGCCGGACCGAACCTCGAGATCGTCACCGCCGATCTGGAGGATGGCAGTGCCTGGCCGCTCGCGAACCGGCGCTTCGCCGCAGTGGTCGTCACCAACTATCTTCACCGTCCACTGATGCCGATGTTGCTCAACGCGGTCGAGCCGGGTGGAGCGCTGCTCTACGAGACCTTCATGGTGGGCAACGACCGGTTCGGAAAGCCGAGCCGGCCCGAGTTCCTGCTGAGGGACGGTGAGTTGCTGGAAGCGGTGCGCGGCCGCTTCTCGGTCGTCGCCTACGAGGCGCGCCTCGTCAGCACGCCGCGCATGGCCATGGTGCAGCGGATCGCGGCACGCCGCCTCTAGTCACTCGGCCGCCCTGGGCATCGCCGACTTGTGAATCACGGGCGGGGCGTACTTCCTGTCGTGTTGGAGCGACGGCACCATCCTGCGTGCCTCGGCGACCTTGGCGAGATCGATCTCGACGACCACGAAGCCCGCCTTCTCGCCGCCGGCGTCGACCAGCACCTCGCCCCACGGCGCCACAGCGATCGAATGGCCGTAGGTCTTGCGGTTCGAGCCCTTGTGCGTGCCGACCTGCGCCGGCGCGAAGACGAAGCAACCCGTCTCGATGGCACGCGCGCACATGAGCGCATGCCAATGCGCCTGGCCGGTCGGCACCGTGAACGACGAGGGAATCGACAGCATGACGGCACCGGCATGCGCCAGTTCGCGATAGAGATAAGGGAAGCGCAAATCATAGCAGATGGTCATGCCGAGCACGCCCCAAGGCGTCTCGGTGAGCACCGACCGTTCGCCCGGCCTGAACGTCGACGATTCTCGATAATTCTCGCCGCCGGCAAGCTGGACATCGAACATGTGGATCTTGTCGTAACTCGCGACGATGCCGCCCGCGCCGTCGATCAGGTAGGAGCGGTTGCGTATCTGCTCCTCGCCCGGCACGCGCACGTGGATGGAGCCGAGCAGGAACCACGCGCCGGTGTCGCGCGCGACCGCACGGCACGCCGCCAGCACGACGTGCGTATCCTCCGTCTGCGCCTTCTCCAGCGTCTCGGCGCGGTTGGCGCCGATCAGGCCGGTGTTCTCCGGCGTCATGATGAAATCGGCCCCCGCATCGCGAGCCAGGCGCGATTGCTCGCGCACGAAGGCCACGTTCTCGGCCATGTCGTTGCTGACGTTGGTCTGGATCAGGCCGGCGCGGAACGTGACGGACATGAGACGTGCCTCAGCCGGGTTGGGCCAGCAGGGCGTCGAGCTTGCCGGCCTGTTCGAGGGCGGCGAGTTCGTCCGAGCCGCCGATATGCTGGCCGTTGATGAAGATCTGGGGGACCGTCGTGCGCCTCGACCGCTCGCGCATCTCGCCACGCTTCCTGTCGTCCATCATCACGTCGGTCTCGTCGTAGGCCGCGCCCTTGCTCTCAAGCAGCGCCTTGGCGCGCGCGCAATAGCCGCAGAACGGGGTAGTGTAGATCTCGATCCTGGCCATCGAAAACTCCTTCACCCGACTATACCGCCGCCCTCACGACCCGCGCCAGCGTCAGGACATCGACGTGACGCGCGCCGCCGCGCCGCAGGACGCGCGCGCAGGCCTCCACCGTCGCGCCCGTCGTGAGCACGTCGTCGACCAGCAGAACGGTCTTGTCCTCCAGTTCGCCCGCCCAGTCCGGATGGATGTCGAAGGCGAGCCTGACATTGCGCCGCCTCTCCCTCGAATCCAGGCCGGCCTGCGATCCGGTCCAGCGGCGGCGGCGCAGCAGATCGGGCGCGAACCGGCGCCCGGTCTGTCGGGCCACGATGCCCGCCAGCAGGCCCGCCTGATTGTAGCGTCGCCACAGGAGCCGACGCCAATGAAGCGGCACCGGAACGACCAGGTCGGCGGCGGCGGCGAGCTGAGCACCCGCCTGCGCCATCCATCGCCCGCAGGCCTTAGCAAGGTCGGTGCGGTCGCCGTGCTTGAAGGGCAGGATGAGCCGGCGGCTGTCGTCGTCGTAGACGAGGGCGGCACGGGCGTGCCTGAAGGCGGGAGGACGGTTCAAGCATTCCGCGCACCACGCGTCGGGCCCAAGATCCTCCGCAAACGGCACACCGCATCGCGCACAATGCGGCGGTGCGACGAAAGCCAGCCCCGGCCAGCAGGCCGCACAGAGGGCGCCCGGTTCGGCGACGATTTCGCCGCACCGAAGGCACAAGGGCGGGAGAACGACGTCGACCAGACGACGTCCCGCCCGGGCACAGGCTTGGATCAACTCCACGCCCTATTCTACCGGCAAATCGGCCCGCATCGAGGCGGGAGTGCCCTAGGCGCCACCGGCCTTTGGCCCTACATAGCCGGTGTGGCTGGCCCCGATCCTCTGCTCGTCTTCGATCGTGCAACGCTGCGCCTGAGGCGCCAGCGCAGCGCGCACCATTGGGATCGCCACGCGTTTCTCAAGCGCGAGATCGCGCAACGGCTGGCCGAACGGCTTGCCGACGTGAGGCGGATCTTTCCCCTCGCCCTCGACCTGGGTTGCCACGGCGACGAGGTCGCGCAGGCCCTGGCCGGCAGGCCTGCCGTCGAGCGGCTGGTCCGCTCCGACCTGTCGCCGGCCTTCGCGCGGCGAGCCGACGGTGCCGCCCTCGTCGCCGACGAGGAGGCGCTGCCGTTCGCCCCGCGCGTCTTCGACCTGGTGTTGAGCGCGATGACCCTGCACTGGGTCAACGACCTGCCCGGCACGCTGGTCCAGATCGGCCGCATCCTCAAGGAGGACGGGCTGTTCCTCGCGGCGATGCTGGGCGGCGGCACGCTGTGGCAGTTGCGGCAGGCGCTGGCGGCGGCCGAAAGCGAGATCGAAGGCGGGCTAAGCCCGCGCATCTCGCCGTTCGCCGACCTGCGCGACGCCGCCGGCCTGCTGCAGCGCGCGGGCTTCGCCCTGCCGGTGGCTGACAGCGAGACGATCGAGGTGGAATACGACGATGCCCTGGCGCTGATGCGCGACCTCAATGCCATGGGCGAGAGCAACCTCGTTGTCGAACGCCGGCGCGGCGCGACGCGGCGTGACACGCTGGCACGGGCGGCGACGATCTACGGCGAGCGCTTCACGTGCTCGTCGGGCCGCGTCGAGGCGAGCTTCGAGGTCCTGTTCCTCCACGGCTGGGTGCCGCACGGGTCCCAGCAGAAGGCGTTGAGGCCGGGAAGCGCCGGCGAACGACTGGCGACGGCGCTGGGCACAACGGAGTACAGTACGGGCGTCAAGGTCGAACGGAGCTGAAGAGTGGCTGCAGCAAAATTGTCGCTGGCCGAGGTGGTGTCGGAAAGCTTTACCTTCCTCTTCGGGAATCTGCGCCTCTTCTTCCATCTCGTGACGATCCCGTGGATCGCCTCGCTGGTGCTGCGGATCGGCGGCGCGGCGATCGGCGTCGATTCGCTCGCTGGCATGCTGGTCGAGAAGGCAATCGATTTCGTTCCCACCATCATGTTCATGGTCGGCTGGATGCGGGTGGTGCTGCTCGGGCCTGCACGCCTCGAGCGCCTGCCCGGCACGGGGTGGACGGCCCGCGAGAGCGGGTTCTTCCTGCATTTGCTCAAGGTTGCCGGAATAACCTTCGTCCTCATCGTCCTCTTCTTCCTCACCGTCGGTTCGATCGACCCGGCGACGCTCGGCCAGCGGCCCATCGATCCAGAACTGGCGCAGCGCGAGGCGACGGCGGCGCCGCTAGCCATAGGATTCCTCGTCTCCGCCCTGCTCGCCTTACGGGTGAGCTTCGGCCTCGCCGCGACGGCGGTCGATGTCCCCTTCTCGCCGCGTCTGTCGTGGGGCTACAGCCGCGGCAACGCCTGGACGATCGTCGCCAGCCTGTTCCTGATCATGTTCGCCAGCGGCATCGCGACCATGATGTCGATACTGATCCCGCTCAGCCTGTTCCGCGGGATGGGTGCACCGACCGGTGCCGCCATCGTCGCTTGGACGATCGCGATCCTGGTGTCCTATGGCGGCGCGGCTCTGCTCGCAACGGCGCAGGCCGTGATCTTCCGCAAGCTGACTGGATGGCGCGACGGAACCGTGCTGGCGCCGCCGGAGCGATAGCGGATCAGAGAAGGTCGCGCAGCAGACCGACCAGCGGTAGATCGGCTGGCGGCATGGCGTAGCGCGACAACTCGCTAGGGAACACCCACTTCAACGCCTGGCCCTCGCGCGATTGCGGCGGGCCCTTCCATTTGCGACACGCGAACACGGGCATCAGCAGATGGAACGCATCGTAGCCGTGGCTGGCAAACGCGATCGGCGCCAGGCAGCTCGTCGCCGTTTCGATTCCGAGCTCCTCGCGAAGCTCGCGCACCAGCGCCTGCTCGGGTGTCTCGCCCGCATCGACCTTGCCACCGGGGAACTCCCAAAGGCCTGCCATCGACTTGCCTTCGGGACGGCGTGCGATGAGCACGCGGCCGTCGACATCGACCAGCGCGACGGCGGCCACCAGCACCAACGGTCGGTCGCCCAGCGGCGGTGGGCTGCCCGGGCATTCCTCGTCAAACGATGCCGTCAAGAACGGTAGCTGCCGTTGATGTCGATGTAGCCGTGCGTCAGGTCGCAGGTCCAGACCGTGGCACGACCGCGCCCGATACCGAGATCGATGTCGATGACGATGTCGGAGCCCTTGATGTGGTGCGCCACCGGCGCCTCATCGTAGTTCGGCACGACCTGTCCGCCATCGGTGATCTTCACGCCGCCGATCGAGATCCTGAGCTTGTCGCGGTCGGCGCGCTCGCCCGACTTGCCGACGGCCATGACGATGCGGCCCCAATTGGCGTCCTCGCCGGCAATCGCCGTCTTGACCAGCGGCGAGTTCGCCACCGCCAGCCCGATCTTGCGCGCCGCGCCGTTCGACGAGGCGCCGCCGACATTGATGGTCACGAACTTGGTGGCGCCTTCGCCGTCGCGAGCGAGCAGCTGGGCGAGCTCGATCAGCAGCTCGTCGAGCGCACGCTTGAAATCGGCCAACATCGGATCGTCCGCCTCATCGATCGGCGAATGGCGGGCGGTGCCGCTGGCGGCGAGCAGCAGCGTGTCGCTGGTCGAAGTGTCGCCGTCCACAGTCACGCAGTTCAGCGACTTGTCGGCGGCGTCGCCCAGCAGCTTCTGCAGGACGTTGCCGGGGATCTTCGCGTCGGTGAAGACGAAGCCCAGCATGGTCGCCATGTCGGGCGCGATCATGCCCGAGCCCTTGAGGAAGCCGTTCAGCGTCACCGTGCGCTCGCCGATCTTGGCCTGGCGGGTGGCGAGCTTGGGGAAGGTGTCGGTCGTCATGATGGCCGCCGCGGCGGCGGCCCAGCCGTCTTCGCGCGCGCCCTTGAGGAGCGCCGGCACGACGGCGGTGATCTTCTCCCAGTCGAGCGGCTGGCCGATCACGCCCGTCGAGGCCATGAAGACCTCGTTGCGGGGGCAGCCCAGGGTCTGCGCGACCGCACGCGTGCTTTCCTCGACGGCCTTGTCGCCAACCTTGCCGGTGAAGGCATTGGCGTTGCCGGCATTGACGAGGATGGCGCGCACCTTGCCGCGCGCGAGGTTCTTGCGACACCAGTCGACGGGCGCGGAACTCGTCTTGGATTTGGTCAAGACGCCCGCGATCGTGGCGCCGGCCGGCAGCAGGGCGACCATGACGTCGTCGCGATCGCTATAGCGAACGCCCGATGCGGCCGCGGCCAGCTTGACGCCTGGGATGCGCGGCAGCGTCGGCGTCGACTTGGGCGCGAGCGGCGAAACGGCAAGCTTGACGGCCATTGGGCTCCCCTTGCAGCCTCCGGACAGGCAAACCGGTGGCCGAAGCGCAAAGCCTACACCAGAAAAGCCGCCAAACGTGAGTTTTACTTGGTCGCGCCCGGGGCCGGGGCGGCCGGCCGCGCCGGAGCCGCAGGCGTCGGAGTCGGTGCCGTCTCGGGCTTGCTGCCGTCGATGTTGAACTTCTCGATCTTGGCGTTGGCGCGCAGTTGATCGAGCATCGTCGACACCGTCTCGCGGGCCAGCTCCTCGCGCAACTGCTCGGCCATCTCCTCGAACGATGGCGGCGGCGCCTGCCGACGATCCTCCACCAGGATGACGTGGAAGCCGAACTGCGTCTTCACCGGCGTCGGCGTCAGCTCGCCCTTCTTGAGCGCGAACGCCGAGTCGGCGAACTCCTTCACCATGTCGGTCTTCTTGAACCAGCCGAGGTCGCCACCCTCCGCACCCGACGCCTTGTCGGTCGACTTCTCCTTGGCGAGCTTCTCGAAGGAGCCACCCTTCTTCAGCTCGGCGATCAGGGCCTTGGCCTCGTCCTCCGTCGCGACGAGAATGTGCTTGGCATGCACTTCCTCCTCCGCGGGGATCGACTTGAGACGCTCGGTGTAGCGCTGCCGCATCATCTCGGGAGTCACCTTGCGGGCAATTTCGCGCTGCAGCCAGAAATCCTGGATTACCTGCTCCTCGACGAACGCCATTCGTTTCTTGAAGGTGGGATCGTCGGTGATCTTGTTCTTGCGCCCGTCGGCGACGACCAGCTTGCTGTCGATGATGCGGTCGAGCAGCGCGGCGAAGACCGCCTGCAAGGGCATATTGCGATATTGCTGCGGCAGGGCCTGCTGCGCGATCTCGAGTTCGGACAGCCGGACCGGCTGGCCATTCACCCGCGCGACGATCGGGTCCTTGAGCGGTTGGGCCTGCGCCTGCGGTTGCGGCTTGGGCGGCGGTTGCTGGGCTTCGGCCGATCCGAAGACGGTCGCGGCCGCGCCACACAGGACAACGAGGCGCAGAAGGCGCAGACGACCAGTCATGACGGGGCTCCGAAGGCAGGAACGGACGGCGCGGGGCAGCTCCTCGTTTACACAGGCTGGCTCCCTGCAAGCAAGCGGCGACACCGGGCTCACGGCACTCTTGCGCGCCAATTGCGGCACATTTGCGTGATGGGCTCACATTGGGCGGCGGGTTGCCCGGCCGGTTGCGTTGACACTCTCCGGCACGCTCTCTATCTCTGTTCGGGCGGCGGGCCGGGTGCCCGCCTAAGTCTTTAGGATCACGAGGTTTTCAATGCTGGGCGCGCTCGCCCGAAGCTTGTTCGGGACGGCCAACGACCGGATCGTCAAAGGCTTCGACAAGCCCGTGGCGAGGATCAACACGCTCGAACCGGAGATTGCCAAGCTCAGCGACGAGCAGTTGCGCGCCAAGACGACCGAGTATCGCGAGCGTCTGGCCAAGGGCGAGACGCTCGACGACCTGATGGTCGAGGCCTTCGCCACGGTCCGCGAGGCCGCCAAGCGGACGCTCGGCCAGCGCCATTTCGACGTCCAGCTCAAGGGCGGCATGGTCCTTCACCAGGGCAAGATCGCCGAGATGAAGACCGGCGAGGGCAAGACGCTGGTCGCCACCCTGCCGGTCTATCTCAACGCGCTGGAAGGCAAGGGCGTTCACGTCGTCACGGTGAACGACTACCTCGCCCGCCGCGACGCCGAATGGATGGGGCGGGTCTACAAGTTCCTCGGCCTTACGGTGGGCGTGATCGTTCACGATCTCAGCGACGAGCAGCGCAAGGAAGCCTATGCCTGCGACGTCACTTACGGCACCAACAACGAGATCGGTTTCGACTACCTGCGCGACAACATGAAGTACCGGCTGGACGTGATGGTCCAGCGGCCTTTCAACTACGCGATCGTCGACGAGGTCGATTCGATCCTGATCGACGAGGCGCGCACGCCGCTGATCATCTCCGGGCCAGCCGAGGATTCGTCGGAGCTCTACCGGCGCGCCGATGCGGTGATCCCGCGCCTCAAGACCGACGCCTATGAGAAGGACGAGAAGCAGAGGACGGTCACGTTCACCGAGGCCGGGGTCGAGGCGGTCGAGGATCTGCTGCGCACCGACGGGCTGTTGCCCGAGGGCCAGAGTCTCTATGCGCCGACCCAGGTGACGCTTCTGCACCACGTCACCCAGGCCCTGCGCGCCCACAAGCTGTTCAGCCGCGACGTCGACTACATCGTCAAGGACGGCCAGGTCGTCATCATCGACGAGTTCACCGGCCGCATGATGCCGGGCCGACGCTATTCGGAGGGCCTGCATCAGGCGCTCGAGGCGAAGGAGCGGGTCGAGATCCAGCGCGAGAACCAAACGCTCGCCTCGATCACCTTCCAGAACCTCTTTCGCATGTACCCCAAGCTGGCTGGCATGACCGGCACGGCGATGACGGAGGCGGCCGAGTTTGCCGAGATCTACCGCCTGGAAGTGGTCGAGATCCCGACGAACGTGCCTGTCGCCCGCCAGGACCATGACGACGAGATCTACCGCACGCTCGACGACAAGACGCGCGCTATCGCCAAGCTGATCGAGGAATGCCGCGCGCGCCAGCAGCCGATGCTGGTGGGCACGGTGTCGATCGAGAAGTCGGAGGCGCTGTCGGAGGAACTGAAGAGGCGCAAAGTTCCGCACAACGTACTCAATGCCCGCTATCACGAACAGGAGGCCCAGATCATCGCTCAGGCCGGACGGCCGGGCTCCGTCACGATCGCCACCAACATGGCGGGCCGCGGCACCGACATCCAGCTCGGCGGCAACGTCGACATGCTGTTGCGCCAGAGCGAGCCCGAAATCGTCGCCAAGTTCCCCGACGAGACGGCGCGCCACGCCGAGATCGCACGGATCGCCACCGAGATCCGCGCCGGCGTCGAACGCGACCGCGAGATCGTCCTCGCCGCTGGCGGCCTCTATGTCGTCGGCACGGAGCGCCATGAGAGCCGGCGCATCGACAACCAGCTGCGCGGCCGCTCAGGCCGCCAGGGCGATCCCGGCGCCTCCAAGTTCTTCCTGTCGCTCGAAGACGATCTCATGCGCATCTTCGGCAACAACAAGGTGCTCGACTGGGTGCAGAAGAAGGGCATGGCCGACGACGAAGCGCTGACCCATCGCTGGCTCAACAAGGCGCTCCAGACGGCGCAGGGCAAGGTCGAAGCGCGCAACTTCGAGATCCGCAAGAACCTGCTGCGCTTCGACGACGTGATGAACAGCCAGCGCAAGGAGATTTACAAGGAGCGCATCGAGCTGATGGGCACCGAGGATGTCTCCGAGACGGTGGCGGGCATGCGTCGCGACGTGATCGACGCAATGGTCGGACGCCACATCCCCGAAGGCGTCTACGCCGAGCAGTGGAAGGTCGCCGAGCTGAAGGACGAGGTTCAGCGGACCTTCGGGCTGGATCTGCCGGTCGACGAGTGGGCGAAGGAAGAGGGCATCGCCGACGAGGAGATCGGGGCACGGCTCGGCGAGGCCACCGAGCGGCTGTTCGCCCAGAAGGCGGCGCAGTACGGGCCCGAGGTCTGGCGCCAGGTCGAGAAGAGCGTTCTCATGCAGATCCTCGACCAGAGCTGGAAGGACCATCTGCTGCATCTCGACCATCTGCGCCAGGGCATCGGCCTGCGCGCCTATGGCCAGAAAGATCCGCTGAACGAGTACAAGCGCGAGGCCTTCAATCTCTTTAACGACCTGCTGACCAACCTGCGCGAGCAGGTGGTCAACATCCTGGCGACCCTGCAATTGCGTATGGAGGCGCCGCCAGTGCCGCAGGCGCCGACCCAGATGCGCGAGGTGCACGAGGACCCGGCGCTCGCCTCGGCCCTCGCCGGCAATCCCGACTACGATCCGGCGGACCCTTCGGGAGGTGGCGTCGCGACGCTGGCGCGGCCGCGCACCAGGCCGGCAGTCGATCCCAACGATCCGGCGACTTGGGGCAAGGTCTCGCGTAACGCCCCCTGCCCCTGCGGCTCAGGCAAGAAGTTCAAGCACTGCCACGGGCGGGTGTGAACTCCGGCCGCCCTGCGTCGACCCGCCCTGTTAGAGAACGACCCACAACCACAACAGAAGGCCACCGGCCGCCGCGTAGGTCAGGCAGGGAAGCACGGTGCGGCGCAGCACCTCGCCCTCGCGCCCGAGCAGGCCCACCGTCGCGGCGCCGGCCACGACGTTGTGCGGACAGACGATGTTTCCGATCGCAGCACCGACACCCTGCGCGGCGACAAACCGAGCGGCCGGCAGGTCGAGTGCACGCGCGGTGGCCGCCTGGAAGTCGGCCAACAGGATGTTGGACGTGGTGGCCGAGCCGGTGACGAAACTTCCGAGTACCCCGATCGCCGGCACGACGAGCGGCCACAGTGCCACAAGATGGGCGGCTGCGACGTCGGCAAGCGTCGCAACCATGCCCGCATGCACCATGACACGCGATAGGCCGACCATGGCGACCAAAGCCACCACTACCGGCGCGAGCCGCCGAGCCGCATGACCCGCAGCGACGACAATCTCGCCGGGTTGCCGGCCCTGAAGCAAAGTGCCGACGACGAAGCCCAGCAGCAGCATGGTGCCGGGGTGGTAGAGCGGTTGGATACTGCCGTTGAAGGCACCGAACAGCGACCACTGCAGCACCACGTCCTGCAACACCTGCCGCAACGGCTGCACAAGACGGGTTATGACGATCAGAATCGTCAGCACAACATATGGAAGGCTGGCGCGCCACAGACCCTGCCATTCGCCGCTTGCAGATGGAGGCGCCCGCCTCTCGCGACGCCAATACAGCAGCACGGCGAACAGTGCGCCACCCGCAAGCGCGCCCGCGAGTGACGGCAGCTCCGGCCCGACCAGGGCGGCGATCGCGAGATACGGCACGAGGAACCCCGCAGCAGCGACCACCATCCATCCCCAGGGAAGCCCCGTGGAGCTGGCCGTCACCATACGCACCAAGAAGACCAGGAGCATTGGCGCGAGTGCCGCGTGCAAAAGCGCCGTGTCGCGCGACAGTTCGAGCTCGCCCAGACCGGTGAGCGTGGCCTGAGCGAACACCGGCGTGCCGACCGCACCGAACGAAACCGCCGCAGCGTGACCGACAAGCGCCAAGGCCACCGCCTGCACAGGCGGAAAGCCGAGACTCGCCAGGATGGGTGCCGCCAGTGCCACCGGCGTGCCGAAACCCGCGGCACCCTCCATGAAAGAAGCAAAGAACCAGGCGACAAGTATGGCGATCAGCCGTGGGTCGTCCGACAGCCGACCGAGTGCCGCCCGAATCGCCAGGAAACCGCCAGTGCGCGCCTGCAGTTCATAGATGCAAAGCGCAGGGAACACGATCCATAGGATGGTGGCAGCCACAAACAGCGCTTCGGCCATCGAACCGCCGACGGCGCGCGCTGGTGTCAGTGCCTGGTCCGGCCGCTGGCCGAAGCCGAACGCCGCGAGCGCGACTGCGACGGCGAGTACCAGACCCAACGATCCCGCCATCGCGGCCGACCAGCCTCGTCCCACCATCAACGCCAGGATCAGCAGGATCGGCAGCAGTGCAAGCAAAGCGTCCACGAGGCGCTCCGTCAGCTGAGCTTTTCGACCGAGACCTCGTGCGGCGCTCCGCCGTCGCGCTCGAAACTCGTGAGGTTACCGATCGTCGTTCGCGCGATGGCCTGCAGGGCGTCGGCGGTAAAAAATGCCTGATGCCCGGTGATGAGCACGTTGGGAAAAGTGAGCAGGCGGCCGAATACGTCGTCCTGGATCACCTTGTCAGACAGGTCCTCGAAGAACAGATCGGCCTCTTCCTCGTAGACGTCGAGCCCGAGCGCACCGATCTTTCCGCTCTTCAGCCCTTCGATCACGGCACGGGTGTCGATCACCGCACCGCGGCTGGTATTGATCAGCATGGCGCCGGGGCGCATCTGCTCGATTGCATCGGCGCCGATTAGGTAGTTGGTCTCTGGGGTGAGCGGGCAATGCAGGGAGACGATGTCGGTGCCAGCCAACAGCTCGGTCAGGCCGACATAGCGCGCGCCCAGCGCCTTGCAGTCGGGATTGGGCCAAGGGTCGCAAACGAGCAGGGTACAGCCAAATCCCTTCATGATCCGCGCGAAGGCCGTGCCGATCTTGCCGGTGCCGATCACACCCACAGCACGGCCGTTGAGATCGAAGCCAAGCAGGCCATCGAGTGAGAAATTGCCCTCGCGCACACGCGCGTGGGCACGGTGAATCTTGCGGTTGAGGGCCAGGATCAGGGCCACGGTGTGTTCGGCAACGGCGTGCGGCGAGTATTCCGGCACCCGCGCAACGACGATGCCGAGGTCCCGCGCGGCGACGAGGTCGACGTTGTTGAAGCCCGCGCAACGAAGCGCGATCAGGCGCACGCCTCGCCGCGCCAGCTCCCTCAGGACACCGGCGTCCAACTCATCGTTGACGAAGGCGCACACGGCGCCGCAACCTTCCGCCGTTGCGGCCGTGAGCTTAGTCAGCCGAAACTCGAAGAAGGCGAGTTCGTGGCCCGTACCGGTGTTGGCGGAATCGAGGAACTGTCTATCGTACGGCTTGGTGCTGAACACGGCGACGCGCATGGTTCGCTCCCTGTATGCCTCGCCCCCCGAGTGGAATTGGCGTACCGGGAAGTCAGCATATCGACATCGCAAGACGAAGCCATGGCCGTCAGCGACTGTCACGTGATCCAGTTCGAGGAGCCGTGGCGAGCCTCGCCCGTCAGCAGAAGATCAGGCCGAGCGCGGGCCTGAAGGCCGGGTGCTGTCCGGATCGATTGGGCCAAGCGGCGCTGCAGGCATGGCCGACGGGCGAGACGGCGCGTGGACTGGCCGTCGCCCGAGCGCGCGAATGGCTTGGCGCGGCGCGGGCGGCGCGAACAAGCGTATGGCCAGCGCCTTGGCGACCAGCGCGAGGCGACGGCGCCAGCCGAGGCCGGAAGTGCCCGGCCAACGCCCGGGAGTCCTGAGCACGCCGATCTCGCGCAGCGGCAACGGGGTCGTGAAGCGATCGGAGAGAAGCATGTTGCGCGCGCCGCGCGCATTCATCGCCGCCAGCACGCGCCGCCGCATCGTCTGCTGCAGGCGGTGCTCCTTGAGGAACATCGAAAAATTGAATTCGGTGCTGTAGAGTTCGGAGATGGGGCGCCAGATCGCATTCGGCGTGGCGTTGAAATAGACGTCTTCGGCAAGGCGGAAACAGCGCACCCATTCCTGCTGGCCGGCATCCTCGACGTCGTCCACCGTCAGATCGGAGCGGCAGCCGAGCCGCCAGAACAGGCCACCGTTGGACAGCGGCAGTCGCCACATCATCGCGACCCTGAGATCGTCGGCCGTCCATATGCCTTCGCTGAAGCAGTCGAGCGTAGTGTCGTCGTCGTGCTCCGGGGGCCACAGGTCGAGATCCTCCGAAACCCGTTCGATCCATTGGTTGTTCAGCACGATGTCGACGCCGTGCGTCGCCAGCAGGGCGAGATTGTCGGCCATGAAGCGGGGCAGGACCAGGTTGTCGTCCTCCAAGACATGGAAGAACATGCCGCCGGCCAGCGGTGTCATCGAGAACGCCTGGGCGATATTGGGGCCCGCGCCAAGCCGCCGGGGATTGGGACGGTGAAGGATACGCGGATCGCCGATCTCGTCGATCAGCCCGCGCGTGCGCCCAGCGTCGCCGTCATCGAGCACGACGGCGCGCCAGTTGCGGTGGGTCTGCTCCTGCAACGAGCGCAGGGCCCGACGCAGCAGGGCCGGGCGATTGTAGGTCGGAATACGGGTCTCGACGAGCGATGAGCTCAATTCCGCGTCAATAGGTCTTGGAATGGAGTGTCCTCGCGGCATCGATTCAGGCTTGAGTAGTATCGCGGATCGAGCCGGCAGACCAGCAACGCGCAAGCTTGGTTGGGCGAGGTGGAGTGTAGAAAATTCAGTCGGTCAGACTGTAGCGGATGCGCACGTCGCGTGTCTGCGCACTGCCCGGCGGCGGCACGGTCGCACCGCGCAGGATGCCGAGCGCGGCTGTGTCGAGTGACGGGAAGCCGCTGCTCGTCACCACACTGACCTCGAGCACGCGGCCGTCGGCCGCCACGGCGAAGCGGATCGTAACGTCGCCGCGTTCGCCCCGACGCCGCGCCTCGCCCGGGTACTTCTTGCGGGCGGCAAGCCAAGCGGCCATCAGCGCGTTCCACTGCGGCGACGCGACAGGCGCGACCGAGGGCACCGATGCCGGCGGCCCGGAAGGCGATCCGGAGGGCGACGCCGGGTTGGCGACAGACGCCGGCGCGGCAGCAGGCGGCGGCGGTCGAGCCGGCGACGCGGTCCGCGGAGGCGGTACGGATGGAGGTTGCGCGACCGGCGGGTTGGCGATGGGTTCTTTCGGCGGGGCCGCCGTTTCCGTCTTGAACTCCGGCGGCAGGGGCGGCTCGGGGACCGGCGGGATCGTTTCCGTCTTGAACTCCGGTGGAGGCAAGTCTTCCGCCGGCGGTGCGGCGATCGCCGCAGCCACCTGTTCGAGCGGCAACGCACCGTCGTCGGAATCGTCCGCCGTGCCTGGCTCGGCGTAGAATGTGATCGACGGCGCATCGTCGGGGAAAGCTCCCGACACGCCGAAGATCGTCAGCGCCAAGACGATCGCTCCGGCGTGGAGCGTCAACGACGCCGCCACGGCGCCGCCCCGCAGCCAGCGTGCGCGCACAGACGCATGCGGTCGTTGCCCGGCTTGCTCTCCTAGAATGTTATAGTATAACATCACACTGTCCAATGGCTATGGATTGGCATGACTCGGGACCGGGGGAAAGAGGATGCGACGGCGTTTCACAGTTCGAGTTTTGGTACTCGCCGGGCTCGCCTTGCCGCACACCGCCCTCGGACAAGCCGGAACGTCACCCGCCACCATCGACCTCGAGATCACCGCCCGACGCTTTGACGAGGCGCGCGGCTCCATCCAGCCGAGCCTCGGCGCGACGACGTACGATTTCACCCCGCGCACCATCGAAAACGTCCCGCAGGGCGAGAGCGCGCCGCTGAACCAGGTGCTGCTGCGTGCGCCCGGCGTCGTGCAGGACAGTTTCGGGCAGGTCCACGTCCGCGGCGACCACGGCAACCTGCAGTACCGGCTGGACGGCGTGCAGTTGCCCGAGGGCCTGTCGATCTTCAACCAGGTTCTGGCGACGCGCTTCGCCGACCGCATGTCGCTGATCACCGGCGCGTTGCCGGCGCAGTACGGCTTTCGCACCGCCGGCATCATTGACATGACGCTGAAATCGGGCACGACCCATCCGGGGGCCGAGGCCTCGATGACTGCCGGTTCACGCGACTACCTTCAACCGTCGCTGAGCTATGGCGGCCGCAGCGGCGCGATCGACTATTTCGCCACCGGTCAGTTCCTGCACAGCGGCGCCGGCATCGAGAATCCTGAGCCGACGCCGACGGCGATCCACAACGATACCGACCAGTGGCACGCACTGGCCAAGATCACCGGTATCGTCGACGACGAAACGCGGCTGAGTTTCGTCGCCGGCGGTGCCAGTGCCCGCTACCAGATTCCGCAACGGTCGGGCGTCGTCGCCGACTTTCCCGTCTTCGGCTTCTCGCAGATCAACAGCGCCTTGCTCGATCAGCGGCAGTGGGAAGACACCTATTTCGGCATGCTGACCGTGCAGAAACGCCACAACAGCCTCGATTTCCAGATCTCGGCCTTCTCCCGCTATTCGCAACTCTCCTACCAGCCCGATGCGCTGGGCGACCTGATGTTCAACGGCATCGCGCCGTGGGCGGGCCAGCAGAGCTTCGCCGCCGGCCTGCAGGGCGACGGCAGCTGGAAGGCTGCGACCGACCACACGGTCCGTGGCGGCTTCCTCGTCCAGCGCGAGCGCGCCACCAGTTTGACCCACTCGAACGTCCTGCCGGTCGACGCTGCTGGCGATCCGACGAGCGACCAGCCGATGGGCATCGTGCAGGGCGGCGACAACATCGGCTGGCTGCTCGGCATCTATCTCCAGGATGAGTGGCGTGCCGCGCCGACCGTCACCGTCAATTTCGGGCTGCGCTTCGACGCCTACTCGGCACGCATCGCCGAGAACCAGCTGAGTCCGCGCATCAACGTCGTTTGGAAGCCCAACGACGTGCTCACGTTCCATGCGGGCTACGCCCGCTACTTCACGCCGCCCCCGGTCAACCAGGTCAACGATGGCGCGATCCAGGCCGCCCTGGGCACGACCGGGGCTTCACCCGACACGCTCAACGATCCGATCCGGGCCGAGCGCTCCAACTACTTCGACGCGGGCTTCGAACTGCGTCCCTTGCCCGGCCTGCGCCTCGGCATCGATGCTTACTACCGCCAAGTCGAGAACCTGCTCGACAAGGGCCAGTTCGGCGCACCGATCGTGCTGAGCTACTTCAACTATGCTAACGCCCATTCCAAGGGCATCGAGCTCTCTGCGAGCTACGACGACGGTCCCTGGTCGGTGTTCGGCAACCTCGCCTGGTCGAACACCATGGCCAACAATATCAACTCGGCCCAGTTCAACTTCGATACGGCGGATCTTACCTTCATTTCACAGAATTACATCTACGTCGACCACGACCAGGGCTGGACCGCGTCGGCCGGCGCCGCCTATGTCTTCAATCACGGTTCGGACTGGGCGACGCGCGTATCGGCCGACCTGATTTACGGCAGCGGCCTGCGGCGCACCTTGATCAGCCCCAACGACTCGGCCGGCCAGCCCTATGCCGTGGTCAACCTGTCGGCGACGCAGAAGATCCCGATCAAGGGCACGCGCGGCGCCCAGGTCCGGTTCGACGTGCTGAACGTGTTCGATACGACCTATCAGATCCGTGACGGCACCGGCGTCGGCGTCGGCGCTCCGCAGTACGGCCTGCGCCGTACCTTCCTCATCGGACTGTCACAGAAGTTCTGATAAAGGGGTGACCATGTCGGTCACCCTCCTTCCACACGTCGTGCCGCTAAAGGGCGGTTCCAACTTTCGCGACCTCGGCGGCTATTGCACGGACGATGGCCGCACCGTGCGCCGCGGTGCGGTCTTCCGGTCCGCCCATCTCGGCGGCCTCACCGCCGAGGATTGCGGCGCCCTCTCGCGCATCGGGGTGCGCACCGTCGTCGACCTGCGCGGCGTCAGCGAGGCGGCCGAGACGCCGCACCGCATCGACAGTGTGGCCTGCCGTGTCGTCGGCGCCCCCATCGAGCCGGGTCTTGGCGAGAAGATCCGAGCCGCCGTGGCCGATGGAACGGCCAGTCCTTTCCTGATGATGCAATTCCTCACCGAGCACTATCGGGACTATCCACGCCGCTGCGCGCCGGGCTTCCGCACCCTGTTCGCCACCCTGAGCGATGGCCAGCACCGGCCGCTGGTCTTTCACTGCACCGCCGGCAAGGATCGCACCGGCTTCGCCTCGGCGCTGCTGCTCACCCTGCTCGGTGTGCCCTGGGATGCGGTGGTCGAGGACTACCTGCGCACCAACGAGCTGTGGACCGGCCATATCGGCCGTTACCCCGAACTCGATGTCGACACCCGTGCCGCCATCGTCGAGGCGCGCACGCCCTATCTCGAGGCGGCCTTCGAAGTGGTGCGGACCGACTACGGCAGCCCGCAGGCCTTCGCCGAGCGTGCGCTCGGCCTCGACGATGCTATGGTGCGGCGGCTCAGGACGGAGCTGCTGGAGAGCTGATTGGCGCGCCATGACACGCCCGAACCCTTCAAGGTCGATGTCCCCGAACGCGCGCTGATCGATCTCGACGAGCGCCTGCGCCGCTGGCGTCCGGCGCCGGCCATCGCCGACGCCGGATCATGGGGATCGGGCACCGACCCCGATTTCCTGGCCGACCTGGTCGACCATTGGCGCCACGGCTACGACTGGAACCGCTGCCAGGAGGCGATCAACCGCTGGCCCAACTATCTGGTCGATATCGGCCCGCAGCGCCTGCATTTCATCCGCGAGCCCGGCACCGAGGTCGACGGTGCGCCGCGCCCCTTGCCGCTGGTGATCTCTCACGGCTGGCCGGGATCCATCGTCGAGTTCCTGGGCGTCATCGACAAGCTCGCCCACCCCGAGCGCTATGGTGGCGATCCGCTCGACGCCTTCGACGTGATCGCGCCCAGCCTGCCGGGCTACGGCTTCTCCGGCCCACCGATCCGCGAGGACGGTACCGTCGGGCCGATCGGGCCGCGCGCCGTCGCCGGCCTCTGGCACAAGCTGGTCCATGAGAAGCTGAACTACGCACGGCCGTACGGCGTGCAGGGCGGTGACTGGGGTGCGGTGATCTCGTCGTGGGCCGCCTTCGACTTCCCGATGAAGGACGAGCGCGGGGTACTGGGCTGTCATCTCAACATGATGGGGCTGCGACCCGGCATCGACCTCGGCGTCGCCAAGCTTACCGCCGAGGAGCAGGCCTGGCTCACGAAGGCGCAGGCGACGCGCGACGACGTGACGGCCTACCAGCGCATCCAGGCGACGCGGCCGCAAACCCTCGGCGTGGCGCTGACCGACTCGCCCGTCGGCCTCGCCGCCTGGATCATCGAGAAGTTCCAAGCCTGGAGCGACTGCGCCGGCGACCCGCGCAAGCGCTTCTCCCACGACCTGCTGCTCGACAACATCATGGTCTATTGGCTTACCGGCACGGCCGGCACTGCAACCTGGCTCTATCGCGGCTTTGCCCAGCACGATTCGCGCGGCCTGCCCAAAGGCCAGCGCGTCGAGACACCAACCGGCTTCGCCGCCTTTCCCCGCGATCTCACGCCGCCGCCGCCCCTCAGCTGGATCGAGCGCGCCTACGACCTCCGCCGCCACACGCCGATGCCCAGAGGTGGCCACTTCGCCGCGCTCGAGGAACCCGACCTGCTGGTCGATGACATCCGCGCCTTCTTCCGTCCGCTGCGCTTCGGCGCAGCAAACGACTAAAGAGATGCATCCGGGTTCGACGGAAAGCGGGGGTCGAATCAGGCGAGCGTCGCCGCCGCCTGCGCGGCGATGGTACCCTTGGGCGTGACGGTCCACAGTTCCGCGCCCTTGCCGTCCTGGGTCGGCCGGCCGATCACGTCGAACGGCGAGGTGTCGAACAACGGCGCGCGTGCGCGCACGGCGAAGGTCTTGATCCTGCGGCCTGGCAAGGAATCGCGCAGCAGGTCGAACAGGCACTGCTGGGCGAAGGGGCCGTGCACAACCAAGCCGGGATAGCCCTCGGTCTCGATGCAATAGGTGCGGTCATAGTGGATGCGATGCGGATTGAAAGTGATCGCCGAGTAGCGGAACAGCATCACCGGATCGGGCGTGATGGTACGCCGCCATGGCACGTCCTTGGGCGCTTCCTCGCGCACCGGCACGCCGGTCTTCTGGCCCGGCTTCACCTCCTCGCGGAAGACGGTGTTAGCCGCCTCCGTGAGCGCAAGCCCGCGCGGCGTGAAGATGCGCCGGGTCTGCGTCGTGACGATCAGGTTGCCGGTGCTGCCCTGGCGGAGCTGGATGTCGCTGAATTCGAGCTCGCGGCGGAGCCTGTCGCCGACCCGGATGTCGCCGTCGAAGGTGAAGGTCGAGCCGGCATACATGCGCCGTGGCATCGGGATTCGGGGCAGCACACCGCCCTCGGCGGCGGCGCCGTCCTTGCCGAGCTGGGCGCGCCGCGCATAGGAGTGCAGGTAAAGCAGATGCCAGCCCGGCGCGATCGGCTCGCCTGCCTCCGGCACCTTCTCATCGCGATCGAAGGTCGCGAGCATCGCCTTGATCGGCGCCTCGGTCACGACGTCCTCGTCGACGATCTTGCGGCCGAGCTCCTTCCTCAACGGGGCGATGTCGATGGTCATGGCGCTTCCTCCGGACAGGCACCGAGCCTACGCGATCGCTGGCCATGATTCGCGTCCCGCGTCCCGCCGAAATCGAGCTCTTGCCGCACATCGAAAACGCGGCGGACGAGCGCTATCGCCGCGTCGGTCTGGCGCGGGTGCTTGCCATGCCGCCCGCCAGCATCGCCTCGCTGGAAGCCGGGCGGCGCGACGGCCGCCTCTGGGTCGCCGTCTCGTCGCTCAACCGTCCGGTGGGCTTCGCCCTGATGAAACTGGTTGGCGGCACGGCCTGGCTCGACCAGCTCTCGGTGCTCGACCGCTGGCAGGGCCGTGGCCTGGGCGCCGCTCTCATCGACCGAACCGCCGCTGAAGCGCGACGCCGCGGCCACGGCTTGCTCCACCTCTCGACCTATAGGGACGTGCCGTGGAACGGCCCCTACTACGCGCGGCGCGGCTTCGTCGAGCTGCCGCGCGGCGACTGGTCGTCGGCCTTTCGACGCAACCTGGCGAACGAGAGCGGCCATCCGCCGTGGCGGCGGGTCATCATGCGGTTGTCTCTTGAAGTCGAACCACCACAACAGCGGCCGCATGGGGCATCTTGAGCAGTTCGATGTCGATGGTCATGGCGTCTCTATGGCAGCCGCCGAGGCTATACAGTCGAGCCCTTACCGTCAGACATCTACGAAGCGCTGATCGGCCTCTATCGGCGCCATCAGGCCCAAGGCAGTCTGAGGCTGACTAAGGAGGAAATTCGCGCGCTGGCATTCCTCGACGACTTCTATGACGCCCACCCGATCTAGCGGGCGCCATCACTCCGCCGCGACCGCCAGCCCCATCTGCTCGCAGGTCGGCGCCACGTCCGAGACGGTGGCGCGGCGCATGTCGCGCTTGTAGCGCTGGTCGTCGAAGGCCAGGCCACGATGCATGGTGCAGCGATTGTCCCACATCACCAGGTCCTTCACGCGCCAGCGATGGCCGTAGACGAACTGGCGCTGCGTGGCGTGCGCGGTGAGCTCGTCGAGCAGCGTGCGCGCCTCGTCGTCGGCCATGCCACGGATCGCGCCGGCGTGGCTCGCGATGTAGAGGCTCATGCGGCCCGCATCGGGCAGGCGGCGCACCAGCACCTGCGGCACCGGCGCGAAGGCCTTGCGCTCGCCCTCGTCGAAGTCGGTGAAGCCGAGCTTGGCGCGAGAGGTCATGATCGAATGCTCGGCGACGAGGCCGGCAATGCGCTTCCTCGTCGCCTCGGGCAGCGCGTCGTAGGCGGCGCGCAGGTCGGCGAACTCCGTCTGACCACCGATTGGCGGGATCGAGCGCGCATGCAGCATCGAGCAATAGGCCGGCAGGCGCTTGAACGAGGAATCGGTATGCCAGAGCCGATTGCCGAGATTGTAAAGGCGCTGGCGGTCATCGGTCGCGAGGATGCGGCTCTGGGCGTCGAGATTGCCGACGTCCGCCATGTTCTCGTGCAGCCGCAACCTATGGTCCTTGCGCGCCTTGAAGACCGTGGTCTCAAGTGGCCCGAAGTTGCGGGCGAAGGCGAGTTGGCTCTCGTCGTCGAACTCCTGGTCGGGGAAGACCAGCACGGCGTATCTGGCGAAGGCCTCGCGGATGGCGGCGAGGTCGGCGGCGGTAAGCGGCCGGCCGAGATCGACGTCGCCCACCTCGGCGCCGAAGCTCTCGGTGATCGGGCAGATGCTGACTGTCACGGCATTCCTCCCCTTCAAAGGGATGCTATGATACCTTCATGATCGAGAAGCAGGAAGTCCAGGAGCTGTTCCCCACGCCGCTCTGGATCGTCGATCTTCAGCCCGCCGCGGCGGCGGTGCTGAACGCCGGGCTCAAGGCGGAGATCGAGCGGATCATTGCGCCTCGGCCCGCCATTCCGCCCGGCAGCAATTGGCAGACGCCGCAGGATCTGCACACGCGGCCGGCCTTCGCCGAGTTCGTCAAGCTGGTCGAGACCGCGGCGCGCGGTGTCGCGCGCTTCCTGCAGATCGACCGGTATCCGATGACCATCACCGGCTGCTGGGCCAACATCAATCCGCGTGGTGCCTATCACCCGATGCACCATCATCCGAACAACTACCTGAGCGGCGTCTACTACGTGGCGGTGCCCTCGCCCCATTCGCGCATCCTGTTCCAGGATCCGCGTCCCTCGATGATCATGCCCGAACCACGCCAGTTCACGCGGCTGACGGCCAACGGTGCCAATGCCCAGAGCAAGACCGGCCGGCTGGTAATGTTCCCGTCATGGCTGAAGCACACTGTGCCGTCCAATGACGCCGAAGAGGACCGCATCAGCATCTCCTTCAACCTGATGTTCAGGAACTTCACCGAGACCATGGCATCGCCGCTGTGGGCGGCGACGGCGGGCAAGGACAAGAGCTGAGCTAGAGGCCTTTCTTGCCCATCGCCAGGAACTTCTCCTGGCGGCGCTGGCGCAGTGTGTCGGCGTCGAGCCCGGCGAGTTCGGCCAGGGCCTCGCCGACGACCCTGCCCACGGTGTCGATCGTCTCGTCGGGCGAGCGGTGCGCGCCGCCCATCGGCTCGGGGATGACGTCGTCGATGACGTCGAACCGGTGCAGGTCGGCCGCCGTCATCTTCATCGCCTCGGCGGCCTCCTGCGCGTTGGCATTGGAGCGCCACAGGATCGAGGCGCAGCCCTCCGGCGTGATCACCGAGTAGACCGAGTTCTCGAGCATGTAGACGCGGTCGGCCGAGGCGATGGCGAGCGCGCCACCCGATCCGCCCTCGCCGATGACGACGCTGATCAGCGGCACACCGATCGCGAGGCAGGTGTCGATGGAACTGGCAATCGCCTCGGCCTGGCCGCGCGCCTCGGCATCGAGGCCGGGATAGGCGCCCGGCGTGTCGACGAAGGTGAGCACCGGCAGCCGGAAGCGGTCGGCGAGCCCCATCAGGCGCTGCGCCTTGCGATAGCCCTCCGGCTTGGCCATGCCGAAATTGTGCTTGATGCGCGATTCGGTGTCATCGCCCTTCTCCTGGCCGATCACAACGACGCTGCGGCCGCCCAGGCGCCCCAGCCCGCCGACGATGGCGGCGTCCTCGCCGAAGGTGCGGTCACCGGCGAGCGGTGTGTAGTCCGCGATCAGGCGGTCGATGTAGCGCTGGGCGTGCGGTCGCTCGGCATGGCGCGCCACCAGCACGCGCTGCCATGGCGTCAGCTTGGCGTAGGTCGCGCGCAGCTGCTTCTGCACTTTCTCCTGCAGGCGCATGACCTCCTCGGCGATGTCGACATCGCCTGAGTTGGGCAGGTGCCGAAGCTCGGCAATCTTGCTTTCGAGCTCAGCGATCGGCTTTTCGAACTCGAGATACGTCGTCATTGAAATTCAGGTGTCGCCCGGCCCCGGAATCCTGTCAACGCCCGATCACTCTGCCGGCCGACGCCGGCGGCGGGCCAGTGGATGCTTGTCCTGCACCAGGGAGCGCAGCTTCTCGTCGAGCACGTGCGTGTAGATCTGAGTGGTGGCGATGTCGGCATGGCCCAGCATGAGCTGTACGCTGCGCAGGTCGGCGCCGCCTTCGAGCAGGTGGCTGGCGAAGGCATGACGCAGCACGTGCGGCGACACGCGGGCGGGGTCGATGCCGGCCGCGAGCGCCGCCTCCTTCAGGAGCTGGGCGAAGCGCTGGCGGGTCAGATGCCCTGCGCGACCGCGCGAAGGAAACAGGAAGCGCGAGGTCTCGCCTTGCTCCAGGAACGCCGCGCGGACATGAAGCCACTGCGCGATGGCGGCGCGCGCCGGATCGGACAGCGGGACCAGCCGCTCCCTGCCGCCCTTGCCCCGCACGACCAGCATCGACCGATCGCGCTCCACCGCCGACAGCGGCAACGTCACGAGTTCCGAGACCCTGAGGCCCGTGCCGTAGAGAATCTCGAGCAAGGTCGACATACGCCCGCCATCGGCTCCGCCCCGGACTTTGGCCGCCTCGATCAGCCGGTCGGCCTCGTCACGCGACAGCACCTTGGGCAACGGCCGCCCGAGCCGCGGCGAATCGAGGGTGGTCGACGGGTCGTCGTCGCGCATCCGCTCCGCCAGCAGGAAGCGGAAGAACTGGCGGATCACCGACAGCCGGCGCGCCACGGTGCGCGGCGTCATGCCGACGTAGTCGAGGGACTTGAAGTAGGCACGAAGCGCCTCGGCATCGGTCGTGAGCGGACCCTGCCGGCGGCGGGCGACGAAGGCGAAGAGATGGCGCAGATCGGCTCCATAGGCCGCCTCGGTGTTCCGCGACGCACCGCGCTCGGCCCGCAGCATTTCGAGAAACGCCTCGCCCTCGCGCGGCAAGGCGGGCGCTGCGACCTTCTTCTTCACAGGCCGTGAGCGATCGCGGTCTCGATCGCGAACAGGCGCGCGGCGTGGTCCTCACCGGCCTCGCGCAGGGAACGGACGATGATGCCGACCGCCGTCGGATGAAGCTGGGCCAGGGGCGTTTCGCCGGCTGCAGCGGCGGCGAGCAGGGCCGCTTCGGCGCGCCGACGGGCGGCCCCTGCGATCTGCAACGCCCGGAGGGTAGCGGCAGGCGGCATGACGAGGCGCACGTTGCCGGGTGGCACCTCGGGAAGCTGCGTCGCGCGCGGGGCGAGATCGTTGCCGGTGGCGCGGAACAGCTGAAGCAGCAAATTGCCATTTAATGGCGCGGTACGGGCGTCATCCTGACGAATCACCTCGTACCAGCGGTTGACGTCGTCGGCGTCGAGCCGCTGCGGATTGTCGATACCTGCGACGACCACGAGAGGCATCAGCCGATCGAGCGCGATCATCGCTCGCGCGTTGTTGTAGGCGGCGTTGAGCGCGAGCTTCGTCCAGGCCTCGGCGAGCCGCTTGTCGCCGAGCAGCAGGAGGCCACGCATCGCCTCCTGGGCGACATTGGCATATTCGGCCTTGGCGGGCAGGCTCAGCAGCGCGCTGGCGCTGGCACGGGCCACCGTGGCGAACAATGGACTGTTGCGCGTCTCGCCGTAGACCGCGGCGATGGCACTGACGATCTCCTGCGGCGTGGTGGCATTACGCGCGGCCGCGACCAGGCGGGCGCGCCGCGCGGTCGCCGGCGGCAGGGCCACGCCATCGCCGATCGCCTGGAGGTAGAGATCGCTCAATCGGGTAGCCTCTATCACTGCCAGAGCCTCCCCGCGCTCGGCGATCTCGATGCGCATCGGCAGGGGCAGCATGCGGTGCCCGACGAGGGCGCGGATCATCGCCGGCTGTGTCGTACCGAGCACCGAAGGTGGCGGCGCGACATGGGCGAGATCGAGCATGACCATCGCCGGGCCGTCGAGAGGACCGGGAGGCGCCGCCGTCGGCGGCAATCCGCCGGCCGCGACCCGGACGAGTGTAGCGAAGCCCGCATCGCTGCCGCGCAGCGGAGCGATCGCCGCCAGCGCACCGGCGTTGTCGCCGTCGATCAGCTTGCAGGCGATGTCCGCACGGCGGCCGAACGGCTGAGCCAGCGCATGGCGACTGACGATACTGCAGGCACCCGCCCGCTCGCGCGCCATCAACAGAGCATCGACCACGATCGCGGCGATATCCGGATCCGAATAGGCGTCGGCCGACCGCACCGTCTCGTTGAGACTTTCGCCCTCGCCCATCGCGGCAAGGCGATCGACCTTGCGGGCGAACAGCGACGGCCCCGCACTGCCGTCGGCGATCGGTGGCGCCAGCTCGCTCACCATCACCCTGAACTGCAGGTCACGCAGGGCGCGGCTGCGCGGCGCCGCTGGCAGGGCTGAGACCAGCCGCTTCGCCGTCGCGAGGGCGGTGCCGGTCCAGGCATCCGCCGGCAGGCCGCCGGTTCGAGCCGTCAGGAACCCGCTCGGCCTCTCGTCGAGCGGCGACGCCTGTGCCCACGCCGATTGCGCCGCCTGTACGAGCAAGGCGAGACCGAGCGCGGCCGACAGGCTAACGCGCGAAGCGTTCATTCGGGACCGTCACTTCGAAGTGCCGCAGCGGAGGTCGCGGCTCGATGACGACGAGCGCCACCAGCCCGCCCACCACGAGGCAGGCGACGACAAACGCGACGACTGGCCCAAGCCGTAGCGTGGGCACGCGAAAATGGCTGCGGGAACGAAACAGCGGCACGATCCGGGCAAACTACCCGCCCGCTGGACGAGCGGCAACGCCGCCGGCCCGGTCGCAGTCGCTTGAATCTGCTCGCCGGATGCGCGACATCCTTGCCGACTGTCATGGACGCTTCTCCGCCACTCCAGATGCCGCGTACGGTGGCTCTCGTCGGCCTCATGGGCGCCGGCAAGAGCGCCATCGGCAAGCGGCTGGCGATGCGGCTGGCGCTGCCTTTCGTCGACGCCGACGAGGAGATCGAGAATGCCGCAGGCTGCACCATCTCCGAGTTCTTTGAGCGCTACGGCGAGGTCGAGTTCCGCGCCGGCGAACGGCGGGTCATCTCGCGCCTGCTCGAGGGTCCGCCCCATGTTCTGTCGACGGGGGGCGGCGCCTACATCGACGAGGAGACCCGCGCGTTGATGCGCAGAAAGGCAATTACCGTGTGGCTGCGTGCCGATCTCGACGTGCTGTACGAACGGGTGCGCCGGCGCGGACACCGTCCGCTGCTGCGCCAGGGCGAGCCGAGGGAAGTCCTCGAACGGCTCATGCAGCAGCGTTACCCGATCTATGCCGAGGCCGACATTGTCGTTGAATCGACCGCCCAGCCGGCCGAGCGGACCACGGAGCAGGTCGTCGAGGCGCTGCGCCGCCATCTGCAGCCATCGAGTGCGCCGGCATGACGGCGCACCGGACCGTTCGCGTCGATCTCGCCGGACGAAGCTACGACATCGTCATCGGCCCCGGACTCGTCGACCGCATGGGCCATTTGGCAAGACCTGTACTCGGTTCGCGCAAAGTCATCGTCGTGACCGACGACATCGTGGCGCCACACTACGCCGAGCGAGTCGAGGCCTCTTTCCGTGCGGCCTCGATCGAATCCACCACCCTGATCGTTCCGGCCGGCGAGACTAGCAAGCAGTTCGGCGCCTTCGACAAGCTGATGAACGATCTGCTCGATCGCCACCCCGACCGCAGGACGACGCTCGTCGCGCTGGGGGGCGGCGTGGTCGGCGATCTCACGGGCTTTGCCGCCTCCGTCCTGTTGCGGGGCGTCGACTTCATCCAGGTGCCGACCACGCTGCTCGCGCAGGTCGATTCATCGGTCGGCGGCAAGACCGGGATCAATACCCGACACGGCAAGAACCTGATCGGCTCCTTCTATCAGCCGCGGCTGGTCATCGCCGATACCGAGGTGTTGAACAGCTTGCCGCCGCGCGAGCTCCTCGCCGGCTATGCCGAGGTGGCCAAGTACGGGCTGATAGACGATCCGGACTTCTTCCGATGGTGCGAAGCGAACGGTCAGGCGCTGCTTGCCGGCGATGCCGACAAGCGCAGCTACGCCATCGAGCGCAGCTGTCTGGCCAAGGCCCGCATCGTCGCTGCCGACGAACGCGAAACGACAGACCTGCGCGCGCTGCTCAACCTCGGCCACACGTTCGGACATGCTCTCGAAGCCGAAACCGGCTTCGGCCCCGACCTGCTGCACGGCGAGGCGGTGGGCGTCGGGATGGCCCTCGCTTTCGACCTTTCCGTGCGGCTCGGACTCTGCTCCGCTGCAGACGCAGCGCGGGTTCGGTGCCATCTCGCCCAGGTCGGCCTGCCAGTGCGGCTGCGCACGATCGGTGGCGACAACCGCAGGACCTGGAACGCAGCGCGCCTGATCGAGCACATGCGCGGCGATAAGAAGGCCGAGGCCGGCCGGCTGACCTTCGTTCTCGCCCGCGGGATCGGCACAGCGTTCGTTAGCCGCGACGTCGACGAGGTCACGTTGCACGGCTTTCTGGACGACGCGATCGCCGCCTGAGCCATGACCGACGCGGATCCTTTCGCGCTGTCCGCCGCGATTGCCGGACCGCTCGTCGTGCTCTGCCTGCTGCTGTCGTTCTTTCTGTCGGCCGCGGAAACCGCGATCACGGGCGCGTCGCGACCGCGCATGCACAGGCTCGCACAGCAAGGCAGTCGGCGGGCTACCCTGGTCAACTCCCTACTCGACCGCAAGGACCAGGCGGTCGGTGTCATCCTGCTCGGCAACAACCTGGTGAATATCCTCGCCGCATCGCTGTCCACGGCGGTGTTGACAGCCCTGTTCGGCGCCGCCGGCGTGGTCTACGCCACCATCGCAATCACGGCGCTGATCGTGCTGTTCGCCGAGGTCATGCCCAAGACCTGGGCTCTGCTGAATGCGGATCGTGTGGCGCTGGCGCTGTCGCCGTCTATCGCAGTGCTGCTGCGGGTGCTGGGCCCGATAGTGGGCACGGTAACGTTCGTCGCCCGCAGAATGCTCCGTCTGTTGGGCGTGCGCGCCGAGGTCCAGCAGGATGGCGAGGAGCATGTCGAGGCGCTGCGCGGCGCGATCGAACTGCACGGTGAGGGCCAGATCGGTGAGGCGGCGCCGGAAGAAAAGGCGATGCTACGATCGGTGCTCGATCTCGGCGACCGTACCGTCGGCGACGTGATGACCCATCGCGCAAGCGTTGTGCTGATCGACGCGGACGATCCGATCGACACCATCGTCGGCCAAGTACTGGCGGCGCCCTATACCCGCATTCCCCTGATCCGCAAGCAACCCGACAACATCCTCGGCGTCCTCCATGCCAAGGACTTGTTCCGGGCGATCAAGGCGGCCGGCGATTCGGCGACGGTCCGGATCGCCGACGTCATGACGGCACCCTGGTTCATTCCAGAGTCGACCAGTCTGTTCGACCAGCTGCAGGCGTTCCGCACGCGTCACGAGCACTTCGCGATCGTCGTCGACGAGTACGGTGCACTTCGCGGCATCGTCACGCTGGAGGATATCATCGAAGAGATCGTCGGCGACATCGAGGACGAGCACGATGCGATCCGACGGGGTGTCGTCCGCCGCGACGACGGCAGCCTGGTCTGCCAGGGCGACGTGCCGATCCGCGACCTCAATCGCGAGTTCGGCTGGCGGCTTCCCGAGGGTGTCGCCATCACCATCGCCGGCCTCGTGCTCCACGAGGCGCGCCGCATCCCGGAGGTGGGGCAAGTCTATGCTTTCCACGGCTTCCGTTTCGAAATTCTGAAGCGCGAGGGCACCCGAATCGCCGAGTTGCGGATCGTCCCCACCGCGGCCATACAAGCGGCCAAGATCCAGGCACCATAGAAGAGGTTCAACATGCCGCTTTCGCCGCCGGTCGGGCGACAGCACCTGCATACGCGCCGCGTCACCTGCCAAGGCTTCTTCCGCAAGGACGGGCTCTGGGACATCGAGGGGCGCATCACCGACGAAAAGACCTACGAGCACCCCAATGAATGGCGTGGCGCGCTCAAGCCGGGCGACCTCGTCCACGACATGTCGATCCGTCTCACGCTCGACCACAAACTCACCATCGTCAACGTCGAGGCGGTGACGGACAGTTCACCCTACCGAGTCTGCGGCGAGATCGCGCCCGACTTCAGGAAACTGATCGGACTCAGGATCGGCGGCGGCTTCCACCGTGCCGTGCGCGAGCGGCTGGGCGGCGTGCACGGCTGCACGCACATCGTCGAATTGCTGGGCCCGGTGGCGACCACCGCCTTCCAGACCATGTCGTCGCGCAAGGCCCGCGACCTCAATCGCGCTCATCGCGCCGAAAAAGGCGCTCTTCCGCCGCCCGACGACGCGAAAGTCAGGGCGCCGCGCAAGCCCTATGTGATCGACACCTGTCATGCCTGGGCGGCGAACGGGGAAGTGGTGAAGCGCTGGGCGCCTCATTTCTACACCGGCCCGGGCGCGGAAGCCGTGCGCGCCGCCGCCGAAGGCAAGGAAATCGAGATGGACGGCTGACGACGGCGCCGTCAGCGGCGTCCGTCTTCGGCTGGCGTCAGCGTCGTCAGCGCCAGCGCATGAAGGCCCGCGTCGAGTTCTTCCTTGAGCGTTTCGTAGACCAGCCGCTGGCGATGCACGCGGCTCTTGCCCTCGAACTCGACCGAGACGATCTCGACCCGGAAGTGCGATTCCCCGCCTTCGCGATGGCCGGCGTGACCGCGATGCTTCGACGACTCGTCCTCGATCGAGAGCCGAGTCGGCGTGAACCGCTTCCGCAACTTGCTGTCAATCGCCATCGCCACCGCGCCCATCAGCCGCCTCACTTGCCCGTTCTATCCGTTCGCCACATATTAGATGAATGCCCCGGCGGCGAGCGAATCCTCTGGCGGCGCGCGACGACGCAGAGCCCTATCGGCGAGTCTGCGAATCGCCCGGCTGTCGATTGCACGGCGAGTATCGTGCTCCCCGCGCGCGCGATCGGCTGAACGAATATCGATGGTTCTGCCTCGAGCACGTTCGGGAATACAACAAAAAGTGGGACTACTTCGCCGGCCTCGACGCCGAGCAGATCGAGGCGCACATCCGCGCCGACACGATCTGGCGGCGCCCGGTCTGGCCGCTCGGCGGTCGGCACAACGGCGGTCCGAGGATCCACGATCCGCTCGATCTTGCAGACGATGCAGGCCTCGGCGAACGACCCGCCCCGCGGCTCGACGGCGGCGAGCAACTCACGCCCGCCGAACGCAACGCATTGGGAGTTCTTGAACTTTCGTGGCCTTTGACCCAGGCGGACGTGAAATCTCGTTACAAGGAATTGGTCAAGCTCCACCATCCCGACGCCAATGGAGGCGCGCGGGAAGCAGAAGAAAAGCTCAAGGAAATCAACGCCGCCTATTCCACCCTGCGGGCATCGGAGAACCTGCCGGTCGAGTGACGTGCTTCCTGCAGACCTGAAGCGTCCATTTGCCCGCTTGCGGTGCACAAAGCGGCTTGCGACACTGCGCAGGGCCCGCAATTTGGCGGGCATTGTTTTGTAGGACATGTGATGGCTTCGACGACGACCGCGGCCCGGCAGAACGTGTCGGGCATGCCGGATATCAAGGTTTCCGCCCGTCAGCTCTTCGGCATCGACACGGACATGGAAGTGCCAGCCTTCAGTGCGGCCACCGAGCACGTGCCGCAGGTCGACGACGCCTACCTGTTCGATCACGACACGACAATGGCGATTCTCGCCGGCTTCGCCTTCAACCGACGCGTCATGGTTCAAGGCTACCACGGCACCGGCAAGTCGACGCACATCGAGCAGGTGGCGGCGCGCCTAAACTGGCCCTGCCTTCGCGTGAACCTCGACAGCCACATCAGCCGCATCGACCTGATCGGCAAGGACGCGATCGTGCTGCGCGACGGCAAGCAGGTCACCGAGTTCCGCGAGGGCATCCTGCCGTGGGCGCTGCAGAACCCGACGGCGCTGGTATTCGATGAATACGATGCCGGCCGCGCCGACGTCATGTTCGTGATCCAGCGCGTGCTCGAGGTCGACGGCAAGCTCACCCTGCTCGACCAAAACAAGGTGATTCATCCACATCCGGCATTCCGTCTGTTCTCGACCGCCAACACCGTCGGACTCGGCGACACGACCGGTCTCTATCACGGCACGCAGCAGATTAACCAGGGTCAGATGGATCGCTGGTCGATCGTGACGACGCTCAATTACCTGCCGCACGAGCAGGAAGTGGGTATCGTCGCAGCCAAGACGCCGTTCTACGACAATGAGGAAGGCCGCAAGATCATCTCGGCGATGGTGGCGCTCGCCGACCTCACTCGCGCCGGCTTCATCGCCGGCGACATTTCGACCGTGATGTCGCCGCGCACGGTGATCACGTGGGCCGAGAACGCCCGCATCTTCGGCGGCGACATCGGTTTCGCCTTCCGTCTCACCTTCCTCAACAAGTGCGACGAGGTCGAACGCAGTACGCTGGCCGAGTACTACCAACGCTGCTTCGGCAAGGAATTGCCGGCGAGCAGCGGCAAGGGCGGAAAGCTGCACTAAGAGGGCCTGATGGCCAAGGACACGACGCCCATCGAGGAATTCCGCCGGGTCACCGCGACCACGATGCGGGCGATTTCGAAGAAGGACGTGAACGTCTCATTCGTGCCCGACGGCGGTTCGCTGCTCGGCCAGGAGGCGCGCATCACCGTGCCGGCACGCGACCTGCCGGTCGAGGACGTGAGCCGCGTGCGCGGCGAAGCCGATTCGATGGCGCTCAAGCTACGCCATCACGATCGCAAGATGCACCTGCGGCGCGTGCCGCGCGGCGAGACCGCTCGGGCGATCTTCGAGGCCGTCGAGCAGGTTCGCGTCGAGGCGCTCGGTGCCCGGCGCATGGCCGGCGTCGCCGACAACCTCTCCGCCCTCTGGCGGCAGCGCTCCGATCAGCGCGGGCATGCCCGCATCAAATCCAAGGACGATGCGCCTATCGCCGACGTGATCGGGCTGATCGCCCGCGAGCAGCTCCTGGGCGCGGCACCTCCCGACGCGGCCAGGGCGATGGTGGACATGTGGCGCGCCGACATCGAGGCCGCCGCCGGCCGCGACTTCCAGAAGCTCAAGGACGCGCTCGCCAATCAGGATGCCTTCGCCCGCGCGGCACGCCAGCTGATCCGCGACCTCAAGCTCGGCGATGAATCGGCCGACCTGCAGGACGAGGACCAGGAGGAGAGCCAGGACCAGGAGAACGCCGACGGCCAGTCCAACGAGACCGGCGATGACCAGAGCGATTCCAGCGAGACGCACGGCTACGGCGCCCAGGGCGAGGAAACCGAGGACGCGTCGGAGCAGGACGATGCGTCCGAGACCGTCGCCGACCAGGCGCAGACCGAGATGCAGATGGGATCGGGCGACGAGGAGGAGCCGGGCCGCGCCGAACGCCCATGGCTGCCGCCCGGCGCGCTTTCCAACGAGCCGCTCGGCCAGCAGTATCATGCCTACACGACGAAGTTCGACGAAATCGTCGAGGCCGAGATGCTCTGCGACGCCGAGGAGCTTGGCCGCCTGCGCAACCATCTCGACCAGCAGCTCAGCCATCTGCAGGGCGTGATCGGCAAGCTCGCCAATCGCCTGCAGCGCCGGCTGCTGGCGCAGCAGAATCGCGCCTGGGAGTTCGATCTCGACGAAGGCATGCTCGATGCGGCGCGGCTCACGCGCATCATCACCAACCCGATGCATTCGCTGTCCTACAAGATCGAGAAGGACACGAACTTCCGCGACACCGTGGTGACGCTGCTGATCGACAATTCCGGCTCGATGCGCGGCCGGCCGATCACGGTCGCGGCGATGAGCGCCGACATCCTGGCGCGCACGCTCGAGCGCTGCGGCGTCAAGGTCGAGATCCTGGGCTTCACCACCCGTGCCTGGAAGGGCGGCCAGAGCCGCGAGCAGTGGCTGGCAGCCGGCAAGCCCGCCAATTCAGGCCGCCTCAACGACCTGCGCCACATCATCTACAAGCCGGCGGACGCGCCCTGGCGACGGGCGCGCAAGAATCTCGGCCTGATGCTGCGCGAGGGCATCCTCAAGGAGAATATCGACGGCGAGGCGCTCCTGTGGGCGCACAACCGCCTGCTGCCGCGCCCCGAGGAACGCAAGATCATGATGGTGATCTCCGACGGTGCGCCGGTCGACGATTCGACCCTGTCGGTCAACCCGGGCAACTATCTGGAGCGCCATTTGCGCGACGTCATCGACTGGATCGAGACGCGCTCGCCGGTCGAGCTGATCGCCATCGGCATCGGCCACGATGTCACGCGCTACTACCGTCGCGCCGTCACGATCGTCGATGCCGACCAGCTCGGCGGCACGATGATGGAGCAGCTCGCCTCCCTTTTCGATGAGGAGGAGACCAAGGAACTGCGCACCATGCATGGACGTTCGGCCAACCGGGCGACCCGGGGCGCGACAACCAAGTCGGGTGGCCGCCGCACCGCCTGATCTCCCGGCATCGCGCCGATCCGTGCTAGAGCGGACGCGCCCCATGCGCGCCGCCTTCCGGTCGTTCACCACCTTCTGCCTACTGATCGCCGCCGCCTGCGCCGGCGCGCCGCCGCCCGCTCCCGTGGGAGCGCAGGATCTGTCTGTCCAGATCCGTTCCTCCGTGCTCACGCTCAAGCTCGACGACCCGCAGGCGAGGCAGGTCGGCCGACTGAAGTGGCGCGGCGGCGTGGCGATGACGGCCAGCTCGCCGAATTTCGGCGGCTGGTCCGACCTCCACGTCGCACCGGACGGGCGCTCGCTCACCGCGATCTCCGACGAGGGGAGCTGGCTCACCGCCATCGTCGCCTACGATTCCGACGGCAATCTCGCGGGGTTGAGCGGCGCGCGTATCGGCTCCCTCCGCGGCCTCGACGGCCTGCCCATCCGCGACAAGGCGCTCGCCGACGCCGAAGGACTGGCAAGGCTGCCTGACGGCGGCTGGCTGGTGTCGTTCGAGCGTCAACACCGGATCTGGCGCTACGCCGAACTGGACGCCCCGCCGAAGCCGGTCGAGGGAGCGCCGGAGTTTGCACAGCAACCGAACAATGGCGGGATCGAAGCGTTGGCGGCGCTGCCCGATGGCCGCGTGGTCGCCATCAGCGAGGATCTGGCGACGCGGTCCGGCGCAACCGCCGGATGGATCGGCACGCCGGCTGGCAATGGCCGCTACAACTGGCAGGGCTTTGCCTATGCCGCCCGCCCGGACTTCCGGCCCACGGCGTTGACAAGGTTGCCCGACGGTTCGTTCGCGGCACTCGAGCGCGCTTTCGACATGGTGCGCGGCGTGCGTTGCCGCGTCGTGCGCTTTCCCGCATCGCAGCTCCAGCCGGGCGGCACCGTCCAGCCGGAAGAGCTGGCGTTCCTCGCTTCGCCCTATGCGGTAGACAACCTCGAAGGCATCGCAGCAACGGTCGGCCGGCGCGGCGAGACGTTGCTGTGGCTGATGTCGGACGACAACTTCAACCCGCTGCAGCGCAACATCCTGCTGCTGTTCGAGCTGGAAAACTAAAAAGGCCGCTTACGCGGCCTTCTTGGCATCCTTCTTCACCTTGGCCGATACGACCCGGCGCTTCAGCACCTTCATTTCCGGGCTGAGCTTGCTGTCGTTGGTGCCCAGGAGGAAGGCGTCGATGCCGCCATTGTGCTCGATGGTCTTCAGCCCGCGCGGCGTGACGCGCAGTCGCACCGAATGGCCCAGCGCATCCGACAGGACCGAAGAGACCTGCAGGTTGGACATGAACCGGCGCTTGGACTTGTTGTTGGCGTGGCTGACATTGTGACCGTACTGGACGGCCTTGCCCGAAACGGCGCAACGACGAGGCATGACGATATCCGCTAAAAAACGATCCCGCCGGGCGGCGGGAAGGCCGGCTTTTTAGGGTCCGCAGGGGGCCTCGTCAAGCGTACCAGTCGACCACCCGCTCGCTGATATCCTCGACCTGATCCTCCGGAATCACGCGCCCCCGGGCCGAGATTCCCGCCTGGTGCACGGTTTCCGAGTCGCCCGAAAGCAGGGGATGCCACCAGTACAGGTCCTGCCCGAAATGGACCAAACGGTAGGCACAGGTCTTGGGCAGCCAGTCCATCCGGGCCACCACCTTTGGGGTGAGCTGGATGCAGTTCGGGACGATCTTCTTGCGGTTCTTGTAGTCCCGGCAACGCGCCGTCCTGGGATCCAGGAGTTTGCAGCAAGTGTCGGTCTGGGCGAGTTCGCCGGTACCCTCGTATTCGAGCTTGTTGACGCAACACATGCCGCAGCCGTCGCAGAGCGATTCCCATTCCTGCTTGGTCATCTGCGCCAGGGTCTTGCGCTTCCAGAAAGGAAGCTCCTGCCGGGCGGCGGCGCGGCGGGCACGACGGACGATTGATTTAGCGGCCATGGAACGCTTGCAGCATACGACGGGCGGCTGCCGCAGGAGTAGCTTTTCCTGTCTCGACTTCGCGCTCGAGCCCGATCACCAGCCGCTTCACCTCCGGGTGCTTGCGCAGTTCGCCCAGCAGGGTCTCACCCACCTCATTCCACATCCAGGCGCGCGCCTGTTCGGCACGGCGACGGGCAACGCCCTTTTCGCCGACGGCGGCCCGGAAACGCTCGACGGTCTGCCAGATATCCGCCACCCCGTCGCCGGCCAGCGCCGAGCAGGTCGTGACCTCGGGCGTCCAGCCCTGGGTCGGCGAGCGCAACAGGCGCAGCGCGTGCTGATAGTCGGCGGCGGACCTTTGGGCGGTCGCCTTCAGGTCGCCGTCGGCCTTGTTGACGACGATGAGGTCGGCCAACTCGATCACGCCGCGCTTGATGCCCTGCAGGTCGTCGCCGCCGGCCGGCAACAGCAGCACGATGAACATGTCGACCATGTCGGCGACCGCCGTCTCCGACTGGCCGACTCCGACCGTCTCCACGATCACCGTGTCGAAGCCCGCGGCTTCCACCAGCAGCATGGCCTCGCGGGTGCGCCGCGCCACGCCGCCCAGGGTGGCGCCGGCGGGCGACGGCCGGATGAAGGCGGCGGGACGCCGCGACAGTTCCTCCATGCGAGTCTTGTCACCCAGGATCGAACCGCCGCCCCGCTTGGACGACGGATCGATCGCCAGCACGGCGAGCGAGCGGCCGCGCTCGAGCACGGCCAGTCCGAAACGTTCGATGAAGGTCGATTTGCCGACACCCGGCACGCCGGTAATGCCGAGCCGAACCGACTTGCCGGTATGCGGCAGCACATCGGCCAGCAGCGCATCGGCGCGTTCGCGATGGTCGCTGCGGGTCGATTCGATCAGGGTGATGGCGCGGGCAAGCGCGTGACGGTCGCCGGCCAGCAGCGGCTTGAGCAGGGGATCGCTCATCGACCCGAGACTTATCAGCCGGGCCGGCGCAAGGCCAGCAAGGCGAAGATGCCGGCCGCCGCATAGAACAGGGCCAGCGTGCCGCCGAGGCCGGGGTCGCCGAACAGATCCATTGCCGCCCCTGTCGCCGGCCGCCCGACCAGACCGCCGAAGATGTAGAGCAGGCTGAAGGCGGTGTTGGCGCGCGCTATGTCGCCGCCGCGGAAGCGCTGGCCGAGCAACGCCAGCCCGACGGGATAGATGGCGAACGAGATGCCGCCCCACAGCAGCACCACCCCATAGACCGCGGGCGACGTCGCCGGCACCATCGACAATGCGACGACGAGCGCGGTGCTGGCCAGCGTGCAGCCGGCCAGCACCGCGCGGCGATCGAAATGGTCGGCCATCCAGCCGATCGGCCATTGCAGCACGATGTTGCCGACGACGAAGACCGACAGCCAGAGCGCTCCGGTCTCGGCCGGCACACCGGCCCCCACGGCGTAGACAGGCAGGAAACTGAAGGCGACCTGCTCGCCGAGGCCGCAGGCAAAGGCGGCGAACAGGGCAAGGGGCGCCAGCGCCATGACCTTCATGAAGCCCGAATCGGCGTGATGCTTGATGATCGGCGCCCTGTTCCAATAGGGCAGCAGCGGCAGGGCGACGAGGAGAGCGAGACCGGCGCAGGCATAGAACGGCAGCGGCCCGTAGACCCCGACGACCTGCAGCACCAGCGGACCGAGCGCCAGGCCGAGTGCGACGAGCATGGCATAGGCCGCCATCACGCGACCGCGCTGGCGTTCCTCGACCACCACGTTCATCCAGATCTCGGTGACGACCCAGGGCACGCCGCCGACGACCCCGTGCAGGAAGGACAGGAGGAACCAGACGACAGGGCTCTGTGTGAAGGTGTAGGCAACCGTCACCACCGAGCCGATGACGACCGAACCGATGATCGCCGGCACCGCCCCAAACCGCGCCGTGACCTGCGGAATGCGCGCACCGAACGCCAGCATGCCGAGCCCCCAGGCGGCCGCGATCACGCCGATGGTCAGCTTGTCGTGGCCTTGTTGCTCGAGGGCCAGCGGCACCAGCGGCATGCCGGCCCCGGCCTGCAGGCCGATGGCGCCGCACGCGGCGAACACCGGGATAAGCGACCGCCAGGGCCCGACCGCGACGGAGCCGCTAGTCGGGGACATGCATGTGTCCCTCAGTCCGGAAGCTGGGCGGTTCCTCGATGTGGCGCTCGGCCTCGGCTTGGGCCTCCTGCTGGCGGCGCCACATGTCGGCATAGAGGCCGTCGCGGGCCAGCAGGTCGATGTGCCGGCCGCGTTCGGCGACGCGGCCACGATCGAGCACGACGATCTCTTCGGCATGCACGATGGTCGACAGCCGGTGCGCGATGATCACCGTGGTGCGGCCGCGGCTCACGTCCTCCAGCGAGCGCTGGATCTCCTGCTCGGTGCGGGTGTCGAGCGCGCTGGTCGCCTCGTCGAACAGCAGGATGCGCGGGTTCTTGAGAATGGTGCGCGCGATCGCCACGCGCTGCTTCTCGCCGCCCGACAGCTTCAGGCCGCGCTCGCCGACCATGGAGTCGTAGCCCTGCGGCAAGCCGGCGACGAAGTCGTGGATGCGCGCCAGCCTCGCCGCAGCCTCGACCTCCTCGCGCGTGCAGTCGGGCCGGCCGTAGCAGATGTTGTAGAAGATCGTGTCGTTGAACAGCACGGTATCCTGCGGCACCACGCCGATCGCCGTGCGCAAGCTCGCCTGCGCTACGTCCCGGATGTCCTGACCGTCGATCAGCACCCGCCCAGCCGCCACGTCGTAGAAGCGGAACAGGATGCGCGACACCGTCGACTTGCCGGCACCGCTCGACCCCACGATGGCGACGGTGTGGCCCGGCGCCACCCGAAAACTGACGTCGTGCAGGATCGGCCGCGCCTTCTCGTAGTGGAAGTCGACATGGTCGAACACGATCTCGCCGCCCGACACGGCGAGCGGCGGCGCACCCGGCTTGTCGGCGACCTCGGCGTGCACGTCGAGCAGGCCGAACATCTGCTCCATGTTGACCAGCGCGTTGCGGATCTCGCGATAGGCGAAGCCCAGCAGGTTGAGCGGCTGGTAGAGCTGCAGCAGGAAGGCGTTGACCGCGACGAAGTCGCCGACGGTCATCGTGCCCGCGGCCACGCCCTGCCCGGCCATCACCATCACCAGCACGAGGCCGACCGCGATGATCGCCCCCTGGCCGACGTTGAGAAGCGACAGCGTGCGGCTCGAGCGGATGGCCGCCATCTCGTACTGGCGTCGACCGACGTCATAGCGGGCAGCCTCGTGCCGCTCGTTACCGAAGTACTTCACCGTCTCGTAGTTGAGAAGGCTGTCGATCGCCTTGGCGTTGGCGGCCGTGTCGGCGTCGTTCATCCGGCGCACGTGCAGGATGCGCCACTCCGACAGCACCATGGTGAAGACGATGTAGCCGCCGATCACCGTGAACGTCACCGCCGTGAAACGCCAGTCGTAGAGGCGCCACAGGATGGCGCCGACCAGCACGATCTCGAACAGTGTCGGCAGGATGTTGAAGGTGGTGAAGCGGACCAGGAATTCCATTCCCGTCGTGCCCCGCTCGATGACGCGGCTCAATCCGCCGGTCTGGCGTTCGAGGTGGAAGCGCAGCGACAGGGCGTGGAGATGGCGGAACACCTCGAGCGCGAGGTTGCGTATGGCCCGCTGAGACACCGGGGCGAAGATGGCATCCCGCACCTCGCCCAGCGCCTGCGCCAGCACGCGCGCCACGCCGTAGGCGAGGATCAGCGCGACCGGCACGACGACGGCCTGGACGCGCGGATCGCTCAGCGCGTCGACCGCGTCCTTGTAGAGGATCGGAACATAGACATTGGTGACCTTGGCCAGCACCAGCAAGACCAGCGCCACGATGACGCGGGCGCGCAGGCCGAATTCCCCCTTTGGCCACAAATGCCTGCCAAGGATGGAAAGCACGTGCCACGACCGGCCCGAATCGATGCCGGGCGCGCGAACGGAGGGATCTGGCGACATGAAATGCGGGGTGGATAGCGACGCGAGTCGGGTGGTGTCGGGGGCGCGGGCCTTCTATCGTGCCCGTGCGGCCGAAGTAAGCCCCCGGGGGGAAAGCATCTCATGAGTTTTCGTAGGGCCTTGGCGGCTTTCGCCTTGTGCGCCGCCGCTTCGACCGCCGCGCGGGCCCAGAGCGACCGCCACGTCGAGGTCGGCTACGAAATCACCTTCGCCGGCTTCTCCGGCTTTCGCATCGACTTCACCGCCAAGTTCGACGGCAACCGCTACGACGTCGAAAGCAGTACCTTCAAGGAGGGCCTGCTGCGTTTGGTCACCATCCACTATGTCGGCCGCAATCGTGCCTGGGGCGGATTCCTGCCGGAGGGCGCGCAGCCCGAGGGCGGCTCGATGTCGATCGTGGTCGGCGACAAGACACGCACTTGGCTGGCGCAGTACGGACCCGACGGCGAGATGCGCGAACAGCACAATCCGGAATGGAAGCCGTGGCCGGAAGTGGTGATCCCCGAGGACAAGCGCCGCGGCTCGCTCGATCCCCTGTCGGGGGCCCTGTCGGTCGGCATGGCGGGCGCCGCGGCCTGCGAGCAGACCGTGCCCTCCAACGACGGCAAGCGGCGCATCGATGTGATGCTGCGCAAGGTCGGCACCGAAACGCCCGCACAGGCCGGCGTTCCCCAGGCGAGGGGCGAGCTCCTGGTATGCGAGGTTCATACGCGCCGCGTCGCGGGAGAGTTCCACGACGCGCCGAAGGAGGCCGAGAGCAAGCGCGAGGACACGATGAGGCTCTGGTTCGCCCGGCTCGATGACAGCGACTTCCGCTATCCCGTGAAGCTCGAGGCGAAGACCGGCTTCGGCACGATCCGCGGCAGGCTGCTGTTCTTCCGCCAGCGCCCGCTCACGCCGGAGGAGCGCGCGGAGATGCGGCGGTAAGCGAACGGCCTCAGGCCGCGCGCTTCTGGCTGCGGCTGCGCAGGATGCCGAGGATCTCGGCGGCGGCGGCCGGGATGTTGGTGCCGGGGCCGTAGATCGCCGCCACGCCGGCCTTCCTGAGGAAGTCGTAGTCCTGCGCCGGCACGACGCCGCCCACCACGACCAACACCTCGGCGCCGCCCTGCCCGGCGAGTTCCTCGATCAACTGCGGCACCAGGGTCTTGTGGCCGGCCGCCTGGCTCGACACGCCGATCACGTGCACGTCGTTCTCGATGGCGGCGCGGGCCGCCTCCTGCGGCGTCTGGAACAGCGGTCCGACATCGACGTCGAAGCCGAGATCGGCAAAAGCCGTGGCGATCACCTTGGCGCCGCGGTCGTGGCCGTCCTGGCCCATCTTCACCACCATGAGGCGCGGCCGACGGCCCTCCTCCTCGGCGAAGGCCGCGATGTCGGTGCGGATGCGCGCCAACCCCTCGTCGCCCTCCCACTCGCTGGCATAGACGCCGGAGATCGAGCGGATGGTCGCCTGGTAGCGGCCGTAGACACCCTCCAGCGCCGACGAGATCTCGCCCACAGTGGCGCGCGCGCGCGTCGCCTCGATCGAAAGCGCCAGCAGGTTGCCGGTGCCGCTGCGCGCCGCCTCGCCCAGCGCCTTGAGCGCGGCGACGCACTTCTGCTCGTCGCGACTGGAGCGAATCCTCTGCAGGCGCGAGACCTGCGATTCGCGCACTACGTCGTTGTCGACCTCGAGGATCTCGATCGGCGGCTCTTCCTCGAGCTGGAACTTGTTGACGCCGACCACGATCTCCTCACCGCGGTCGATACGCGCCTGCCGCCGGGCCGCCGCCTCCTCGATGCGCATCTTGGGCATGCCGGCCTCCACCGCCTTGGTCATGCCGCCCAGCGCCTCGACCTCCTGGATGAGCTTGCGCGCCTCGGCGATCAGGCTCGCCGTCAGCGACTCCACATAGTAGCTGCCGGCCAGCGGGTCGACGACCTTGGTGACGCCCGTCTCGTGCTGGAGGATGAGCTGGGTGTTGCGCGCGATGCGCGCCGACTGGACCGTCGGGAGCGCGATCGCCTCGTCGAACGAATTGGTGTGCAGCGACTGCGTGCCGCCCAGCACCGCCGCCATCGCCTCGTAGGCGGTGCGGACGACGTTGTTGTAGGGGTCCTTTTCGGTCAGCGACACCCCCGAAGTCTGGCAATGCGTGCGCAGCGACAGCGAATCGGCCTTCTTCGGCTCGAACGGCCGGACCAGCTCGGCCCACAGGAAGCGCGCGGCCCTGAGCTTCGCCACCTCCATGAAGAAGTTCATGCCGATGCAGAAGAAGAAGGAAAGGCGCGGCGCAAAGGCATCGATGTCGAGGCCCTTGGCCTTGGCGGCGCGCACGTACTCGAGCCCGTCGGCCAGGGTGAAGGCCAGTTCCTGGACCAGCGTCGCTCCGGCCTCCTGCATGTGATAGCCGGAGATCGAGATCGAGTTGAACCTCGGCATGTGCTGCGCGGTGTGTTCGATGATGTCGGCCACGATGCGCATGCTCGGCCCGGGCGGATAGATGTAGGTGTTCCGAACCATGAACTCCTTGAGGATGTCGTTCTGGATCGTGCCAGCGAGCCTGTCCTGCGGCACGCCCTGCTCCTCGGCGGCGACGATGTAGCCGGCCAGCACCGGCAGCACGGCGCCGTTCATGGTCATGCTGACGCTCATCTTGTCGAGCGGGATTCCGTCGAACAGGATCTTCATGTCCTCGACGGAATCGATCGCCACGCCCGCCTTGCCGACGTCGCCGACGACGCGCGGATGGTCGGAGTCGTAGCCGCGGTGCGTCGCCAAGTCGAACGCCACCGACAGGCCCATCTGCCCGGCCGCGAGATTGGCGCGGTAGAACTTGTTGCTCTCCTCGGCGGTCGAGAAGCCGGCGTACTGGCGCACCGTCCAGGGACGGCCGGCGTACATCGTCGCTTTCGGGCCGCGCGTGAAGGGCGGAAAGCCCGGCAGCGAGCCCCCCAGGTCCGAGCCGAGCGTCTCCAGGTTCTCGAGGTCGGCCGCGGTATAGATCGGCTTCACGACGATGCCCTCGGGCGTGGTCCAGTGGAGCGACCCGAGCGGCTTGTCGCGCAGCTCCTTGGCCGCGAGCTCTTCCCAGTCGGCGAGGGTCTTCTTCGGAAAGTCAGCCATGGCGCTTAAATAACGCAAATGCCCTGGCAGGCGCCACAGGCCTACTCGTTGGCCAGGATGGTGTTTCGCACCAAGGGGTAGATCTGGCCGGCCCAGCGCTTGCCGGCGAACACGCCATAGTGGCCGACCCCGGCCTGCATATAGTGCTTCTTGCGATAGGGCCGCAGGCTGGAACAAAGGTCGTGCGCGGCGACCGTCTGGCCGATGGAGCAGATGTCGTCGCGCTCGCCCTCGACGGTGAACAGGGCGGTGCGGCGGATCGCCCTGGGGTTCACCCGGCGGCCCTTCCACTCGAGCTCGCCCTTGGCCAGCAGGTGCTCCTGAAATACCCGCTGCACCGTCTCGAGATAGAACTCGGCCGTCATGTCGAGCACGGCGAAATACTCGTCGTAGAAGGTCTTGATGGCCTCGGCCTGCTGCGTGTCGCCCCGCGCCAGGGCGCGATAGAGGTCGATCTGCGCCTTGATGTGCCGCTCGGCGTTCATGCTCATGAAGGCGGTGAGTTGCAAGAAGCCCGGATAGACCCGCCGCATCGCGCCGGAAAACCGCACCGGCACGCGGCTGATCAGGTTGCGCTCGAACCAGTGGATCGAGCGGCCGGTCGCAAGCTCGTTGACCGCCGTCGGATTGAGCCGCGTGTCGATCGGCCCCGCCATCAAGGTGAGACTCAGCGGATAGGCCGGGTTGTCGTCCTCCGCCATCACCGCCGCCGCGGCCAGTGCCTGCACGCAGGGCTGGCACACCGCCACGACGTGCGCGCCCGGCCCCATCGCCTCCAGGAACCAGATCAGATGCTCGATGTACTCGTCGAAGCCGAAGCGGCCGTTCCACAGGCCGACGTCGCGTGCGTTCGCCCAGTCGGTGATGTGCACGTCGTGCTCGGGCAGCAGCACGCGCACCGTGTCGCGCAGCAGCGTGGCGAAGTGGCCCGACAGCGGCGCCACCACCAGCACGCGCGGCTGCGCCGGCGCGCCTTCCTTGGCAAAGCGCAGCAAGGTGCCGAAGGGAGTCGCCAGCACCTCCTCCTCGCGCACCGGCACCACACGGTTGCCCTGCTTCACCTCGGCGATGCCGAAGGACGGCCGCCGATGGTTGAGCGCCGCCCGGCTCATCATCTCGCACAACGCCCCGACCGCGCGCCAATTCTCGGCCTGGGAGACGCCGCCGGTGGCCAAAGTCTGGCCAGCCACTGTCGCCCAAACGCGCATCGGCAGCATCACATCGGCGGCGGTCTGGTACAGTGCATACAGCATTAACGGCAGCCGGCTCGGAAATTGCATACCCGGCGACATGGCCGAGGCTTCTCTAACCGTCAGTAGCAAGAACTATTCCTCTTGGTCGCTGCGCGGCTGGCTGCTGTGCAAAATGGCGGGGCTCGACTTCGACGAGCGGATGGCGCCGATCGACGATCCCGCGACCCGTGCCGAGCTGCTGCTGCTGTCGCCTTCCTTCCTGGTGCCCTGCCTCGACCACGGGCCGGTCAAGGTGTGGGACACGCTGGCGATCGCCGAGTACCTGAACGAGATCAAGCCCGAGGCAGGCCTGCTGCCGGCCGACAAGGTGGCGCGCGCCCATTGCCGCGCCGTGTGCGGCGAGATGCATTCCGGCTTCGCCAATCTGCGCTCGGCGCTGCCGATGAACCTCAAGGCGCGGCACGACTCGTTCAAGGTATGGGCGGGCGCGCAGGCCGACATCGATCGCGTCACCGCGATCTGGCGCGACTGCCTGCAGCGCTATGGCGGGCCCTACCTGTTCGGCGCGACGCCGACGATGGCGGACGCCATGTACGCGCCCGTCTGCACGCGCTTCGCCACCTACGGCGTGGCGCTCGACGCCGCCGGCGCCGCCTACCGCGACCTCATGCTGGCCTTTCCGGCCCTGCTCGAATGGACGGCGGCGGCGCGTGCCGAGCCCGAGGAAGTCGAGGAGCTCGACGTCGAGTTCTAGCGGCGGAAATGCCGGAAATCGTACAAATAATACCGCATCGGAACCAAAACCCTTCGCCAAAATCGCCAAAATCGCCAAAACTCTTCGCAACGCCTGTTGCAACAGAACCCGCCCCACCGGACGCGCACGAAACGAACGGCATCATGCCCGTCGTATAACACATGCGGTCGAAACAATACAATTACAATACAACGCCGAGACGGAGACTTGCTCCTTCTCCGGCCCGCCCGCACAGTCGGCGGCCGCTGAGGAGGAACAGGCACAAATGCTCGACGAGGAAGCCCGGACGCTGCTCGACCTGATGGAAAAGGCGGTCCAGGCGGGACGACCCCGGCTCTACACCCTGCCCTACCGGGAAGGCCGGATCGCCGTCGACAAGATGTCGGAGGACAGCGAGGCCGAGCCGCCGCAGGTGGCCGAGACGATCGACGGCGCCCTGCCGGGCCCGGCGGGTCCCATCGCCTTCCGTCGCTACCGTCCGCTGGGCGCGCTCGATGCGCCGCTGCCCACCCTCGTCTACTATCACGGCGGCGGCTGGGTGATCGGCAACATCGAGACGCACGATTCCACCTGCCGGCGCATCGCCAACCGCAGCCGCTGCCAGGTCGTCTCGATCGATTATCGCCTGGCGCCGGAGCATCCCTTTCCGGCGCCGATCGAGGACAGCCTCGCCGCCTTCCGCCACATCCGCGACAACGCGCTGGCCTTCGGCGCCGACGGCTCGCGCCTCGCGGTGGGCGGCGATTCGGCGGGCGGCAACATCTCCGCCGTGGTCTGCCAGGCCTGCCGCGATTCGGGCGAGCGCGGCCCCGCCTTCCAGATGCTGATCTACCCCGCGACCGATGCGCGCCGGCAAACGGCGTCCCACCGGGATTTCGCCACCGGCTACTTCCTCGAGGCGCCGCTGATCGACTGGTTCTGGAAGGCCTACGTGCCGGCCGCCTCGGACCTCGCCGACCTGCGCCTCTCGCCCCTGCTCGCCACGGATTTCCGCGGCCTGCCGCCCGCCTTCGTCCTGACCGCGGGCTTCGACCCATTGCGCGACGAGGGCCGCGCCTATGCCGACCGGCTGATCGATTCGGGCGTCAAGACGACCTATGTGAACTACCCCGGCACGATCCACGGCTTCTTTTCCCTGACCCGCTTCCTGCAGCAGGGACTGAAGGCCAACGACGAGGCGGCCGCGGTGATGAGCGCCTATTTCGGCGCCTGAGGCACCAGACGCACGAAGCCGATCGGGCTCCCGAAGCCTTTCAGCGCCACGCTTTCCCGGTGCAGCGACTGGTCGGCGAGCAGCGGCTCGACCGCGGGATCTTCCGCCACCGCCTCGCTCAACACGATGTCTCCGCCCTGGCTCTGGCCCTGCAGGCGGGCCGCCATGTTGACGGTTGAGCCAAAATAGTCGAGCCGGTCGTTGAGATTGACCACGACGCTCGGCCCGACATGGATGCCGAGCTTGAGCACGAGCTCGTGCGCGACGATGGCCTGCTGCATCGCCAGCGCCGCGCGCACCGCGTCGGCCGGGTCGCCGAACGAGGCCATGACGGCATCGCCGATGGTCTTCACCACCGCGCCGTTGTGATCGCGCACGATGCTGGCCAGCAGGGCGAAATGCTCGCGCACCAGGTTGTAGGCGGCGCCGTCGCCGACCCGCTCGTAAAGCGCGGTCGACCCGCGCAGGTCGGAGAAGAGCAGCGCGACATGGCCGACGCCGGCCTCGTCGCCCGGCCGGAGCGTCGCTTCCGAGAAGAGATCGCGAAAGGCCTGCAGCGAGATCACTTCCGGCGCCGTCAAGGCGTCGCGCGTCCAGGTGCGGTCCTCGACCAGCAGCGCGAGCTCGAATCCCGCGGCGTTGACGAATTCGATCGTTCCGCGGGCCGTCGGCGGCAACGGCTCGACCGCCCGACCGGTGGCGCGCAGGCCGGGGAAGGCGCCGCCGTCATGGTCGATCTCGACCGTGCCGCCGGGATGGAGCGTGCGCAGGCGATAGCGGCCGGGCGGCAATTCGATCCGCTCGATGCGATGCTCGGCGGGCGCCAGCACCAGTTGGACCAGGACATGCGGCGTGGCCATCGGGCCACTGAGGCAATAGCCGCCCATCATCAACGGGCGCACCGCGGCGGCCGGCGCGAAAGCAAGCTCGACGTTACGCTCGAAGTCGCGGTCGTAGTCGATGTTGCAGGACGGGCAATGGGCGCCGCGCGGCAACTCGCTGAGCGCCGCCACCGTGAGCTTGGCACCGCGGCAATTGGTGCAGAGCAGGTCCCACTTCATGGTGAGCAGCCCGGCGCGCGCCGCGGCGAGACACGCCTCGATCGCCTGCCGCTCCGGCACGCCGAAGTCGCGCGCCAGCCGTTTCGGCTTCAGGTGCATGAGATCGCTCGCCATCGCCGTCAGCACGTGCTCGCACAGGCGGTGGCCGAGCCCGTTGCCGTAGGGGCTGCGGTCGATCTCGGCGGCGAGCGTGGCGGCCCGCTCGCGCGCGCCCTCCGGCAACTGCGGCGGCGCGAGGTCGAACGGCATGACGCGCTCTCCCCTCGCGAAAGCGACCGCCTCGAGGATTCGCTTGCCGACCGCGCCGCCCGCCTGCTCGGCCAGACGCTTGCCGAACAGGCGCCCGATCAGCGTGAGAGGTTCCCACTCCAGCGCATAGCTGACGCGCGAGCCGCTGCCGTCGGCTTCGAGATCGAACACCGGCCCGAAGCGCCGGAACGGCCCCTTGGTGAATTCGCGCGCCTGCCGGAAGTGGCGGCCGGCGATCCACTCATAAGGCTTCTCTTCCCACGCCAGCGCGAAACCGGCGGCCTTGCCCTTGCCGCGGCGCAACACGGTGCCGTTGGGCTGCGGCGTTTCCTCCAGCACGTAGGCCGGCAAGCCCATCGCCTCGTTGAAGCGGTTGGTGTCGGCCAGCAACGGCCACAGCCGCTCCGGAGGCAGGTCGAAACGCCAAGTCCAAGTCCGCCGCATGGTATCGCTGATACTCTACCGCGCGGCGGCCGGATTTGCCGCCACCCATCACAGGGTGGTGAGCCTGCGATGCGTTATTTGTTCAACCGTTCCATCAGCCGGCCGCGCACCACGGGATCGGACTGCGCGACCTGGATGATGGTCTGATATTCCTCGACCGACAGGCCCTGCTTGGCAACCGCCTGTTCCATCGCCCGATTGGCCTCGCCCGTCAGCCGCTCCTTCTCGGTGCCGCTGGCCTCCGAGAGCTTCTGCTCGTAGCTGCTGCGGATGACGAACACGTCCCTGGCGGCGGCGGCCGCCGAGTCGAGCTTGGCATCGGATATGTCGGCTGGCTTGGCCGGCGCCGACGGGACGGGCGTGCGCGGGTTCGGATCCTGGCCCTGGGCGTGGGCCGCCGGCATCAACCACAGCCCCGCCGCCGCGAGGCCCATCGAGCAGAAGGCGATCGTCCGGTTCATGACGCTCTCCGTGACTGGTTTGCGACTTGGCAAACCAACTCGCGGCTCGGCGTCCGGGTTGCCCGACCGTGGGTCCGCTCGGCTCGGCTCGATTGCCGCACCCCGCCCCGACAAGACGGCGTCACTCCGTGATGACGCCGCAGATGATGCGGTCGCCGGCATTGCCGGCCGGATCGGTCTTGTAGTCGTCGGGCCCGGCGTGGATCACGATGGACGAGCCGTCGGCGTCGAACACCGAATTCGCCGCGCCTTTCGCCAAGGTGATGGCCGGGTTTACCAACTCCACGAAGAGATCGCCGGTTTCGGGAATGTGCAGGTTGGGCATGTCGCCGGCATGGGCGCCGTGCTTCTTGTCGTCCGGATTGAAGTGCGGGCCGGCGCTGGTGAAGGGCGGTTCGCACTTGCCGACGGCATGGATGTGAAAGGCTCGCTCGCCGGCCGGAGCGCCCTTCAGGGTCAAGCGGATCAACACGCCCTGCGGCGCCTGGACGAGCACGACGTTGCCGACGTCCTTGCCGGCGGCGTCCCTCAGCGCGGCCTTCGCCGTCTGCGCCTGGGCGGCCACGGTCGACAGGCCAACGAAGCAGAATGCGACGATCCATCGACTGGCATGCATCGTCTTCTCCATTCCTCGGGTGAGCGATCTATTCCAGGACCTTGGGCGGCCGGTAGAGCGGAAAGCCGTTGTAGGGCTTCGACTTGTCGTGATCGGGCACGCTGTAGAACGAGGAGCGCGCGTTGTTGTGCAGGCCGCCATCCACCCTCAACGCGATGCCCGTGACATAGGCTGCTGCCTCGCTCAGCAAATAGACGATGGCGGCGGCGATCTCCGATTCGGTGCCGTGGCGCTTGAGCGGCACGCGGCCCTTCACGGAACGCAGCACGTCGTGGGCGCGTTCGGGATAGCGATCGAGGCCCGACGAGGCGATGAAGCCCGGGATCACCGAATTGACCCGCACCCCGGAATGCGCCCATTCGACCGAGGCGGTATAGGTGAAATTGGTCTGCCCGGCGCGGGCCGCGCCGTTGTGGCCCATGCCCGGCATGCCGAGCTCGAAATCGGCACCGACATTGACGATGGCACCGCCGTTGGCCTCCATCCAGCGGCGGTAGACCTCCTTCGACACCAGGAAGGTTGCCGTCATGTTGTTGGCGACGACCGCATTCCAGCCGTTGAGCGAGATGTCCTTGAGCGGCGCGGGAAACTGGCCGCCGGCGTTGTTGACCAACCCGTCGATGCGGCCGGCCTTGCCGAGCACGTCCTCGACCGCCGCACGGACGTCCTCCTCCCGCCGGAGATCGGCCGCAAACACGAGCGTGGCGGGATCGCCGAGCTCCTCCTTCACGCGCTCGAGCTTGTCCCGTGTGCGGCCGATCAGGGCGAGGCGGGCACCCAGCGACCGCAGTTCGTGCGCCGTGCAACGGCCGAGACCGGAGCCGCCGCCGGTGACGACGATCGTCCGGCCGGCGAACAGGTCGGGACGGAACACCGACCGGTAGGACTGGTTCATGCCGCCTTTTCGCGGGTCATGCGCTCGCCGAGCTTGCGCTGCAGCAGGCGGATCAGCGCGAAGCCGAGCTGCAGGGGAATGCCGTAGCACACGATGCCGATGGCAAAGAGCACCAGGCGATCGCCGAGCGCCGGCAACTGTTCGGCGTGGCGCAGGATGACGGCGATGCCCTCGCTGACGCCGATGGCCGCGCCGGCGCTCGACGACATCACCAGCACCAGGAAGGCGCGGGCGAGGTTGGGCAGCAGCAGCAGGGCGCCGAGCGGCGAGCCGCCGCGCAGCTGCTTGACCGCCTCGACGCCGGAATCGGCGACATAGGCAGCCGCATAGGGCAGCAGCGACAATGCCACCGCCATGACCCCCGACATGGCGACGGAGAACCCGAATAGCGTGGCGTCGCGCGGGATCGAGTTCAGCAGGAAGAACATGACGACGAAGGTCGGCGCCGCCCGCATCAGGGCCGTCACCGACGCCGACACGCCGCTGGCGATCCCTCCCGCGAGCAGCCCCGCGATCAGCAGCAAACCGAGGACCAAACCGAGCACGAGCGATATGGCAGCGATTTCGAAGTTGACGGCCATGCCCGCGAGCAGTTGCGGCAGGAAGTCGGACAGGATGCGTTCGGTCGACATGGTCACGCCGCCGCCAGGTGCCGTTCGAGGTAGAGGCGGAACTTGCCGCCCATCCACACCACCGCCATCACGATCACCGTGTAGAAGACCAGCAGCAGGAAATAGGTCGTGCCGCGGCCGCTGGCGAACGCCGTGATGTCGGTGAGCGCGCTCAGAAGTTCGGGGGCGCCGATGAAGCTCGCGATCGGCGTGCCCTTGGCGGCGTTGACCAGGAAGGCGACGATCTGGCTCGCCGAGCGGCCAACGGCGTGGAGGAAGAGCTTCATGCCCTCCTCGTGCCGCTCGTCGCGCAGGGTGGTCATGGCCTCGGCGATCGCCTGTCCGGCGTTGGCACCGTTCATCAGGCCGAGCGCCACGATCGCCGCGCAGATCGCCACCATCGCGGAGAACGGAAAGAAGGCGTGGGCGATCGCGGCGGCGATGACCAGGGTCAACACGACGGGCGAGCATTGCAGCGCGACGATCGCCCCGCGGGTCGCCCAGCGCAGCGGCGCCAGGCGCGCGCCCATGGCGGCGCCCAGCACCAGCGCGAAGATCAGGGTGGCGGCGAGAGCGCCGACCACCAGCACCACGGTGTAGAAGATGCCGCTCTTGAACAGCGACCAGGCCGATTCGGTCTTGAACATCGGCAGCGAGACGTCGAAACCGAGCGTCTTGTCGAACCAGGCCTCGAGCCGGCCGACGCTGCCGGCGAAGCGGGTGGGCTGCATGACGTTGTGCAGCGCCGGCAGGACGCAATCCGGGTTCGTGCTGCCGGTATCGGTGTTGCAGCGCGGGCTCGACCAGACCGCCTGCTGCTTCTCGAGGAAGGCGGTGCCGACACGGTTCTTGCGCGCGATCTTCAGGAATTCCCCGTCACGATGGAAAATCTGGCTCAGAAGATCGAGCGCGTGGGCGAGCTTGTCGCTGCCGTCGCGCGCCACCGCCATGCCCCACGGCACCTGGGCGAAGCCGAACTTGCGCTCGAAGCGCCGGGCGAACGATTCGTCGATGAAGTAGAAATCGAAGAAGCTGTCGTCCTGCGCGGCGAGGAAGCAGGTCTCGTCGCGCAGCCGGTCGGGCAGCACGCCGGCCTCGTCGAACAGCATCAAGCGTGTCTTGTGCGCGACGATTTCAGCGTTCGAACCGTTGCCCACCGTGCCGCAAACGGTGCGGCCCGGCATATCCTGCCAGCCGTTGACCGGCAGGCTGCGGGGCGCGACCACGATCGTCTCCGACTGGTAGTAGTGCGGCCGGATGAAACGGACTTGTCCGTCGCGCTGGGTGTTGTGACCCATGGTGGCGATGACGAAATCGATCCGGTCCGATGCGAGAAGCGGAATCCTGCTCGCCGCGTTGACGCGCTCGAACTCGACCTCCAGGCCGAGCCGCTCCGCGAGCGCCTTGCCAAGGTCCGGCTCGAAGCCGACGCGCTCGCCGTTCTTGACCTCGCCGAACAGCGGATAGTAGTTGCGCACGCCGATGCGGATCTTGCCGGTGCAGTAGGCCCTCACCAACCTGTCCGCGCCGGGTGCAGTGCAATCCGGCCGGCCGACGGCGCGTGCCTCCTCGAGCAGCTGCGCCAGGGCGACATCGGGTGTCGCCGCCGGCTGTTGCGCCTGCACCGTAACTGCCGCGATCGTGCCGGCCAGTGCCAGAAGAAGACCGCGCCACATGCTAGGTCGATGCTCCGGTGGCGCCGATCTCGACAATATGCATCTCGCCGAAACCGTAGGGTCCGTAGCAGTGCAGCGTGTGGCCGTTCTCGGCGGCGATCACGCTTTCCGGCATACGCTCGAGCTTCTCTGCCGGGATATAGACCAGCGTCGAATGCGCGATCCTGAGGCCGAGCCCGTGGCGAGCCAGCACCTCGCGCGACCGTTCGATGCCGACGAAGCCGTTGTGCGTGATGAGGGCACGGCCACCCGGCGCCAGGTGATCGACCAGACCGTCCAGGAACGGATCGAGCAGGCGCCTTCCGTTGCGCCCGCCGGCGCTCCAGGTCGGCAAGCGCCCCGGAACGTCCGGTCGCTCCATGGGAAAGTGGGGCAGGTTGGCGACGATCAGGTCGAAGCGGCGCCCGACGACGGGCCGCCACATGTCGCCGCGATGGAACTCGGCGCGCTCGCCGTGGCCGAGATCGCCGAGCAGGAGCATGCCCGACACCACTGCATCTTCCTCGATGTCGATACCGCACAGGGAAGCCGCCTGCAGCGCGCCGAGCGCCGCCAGAACGACGCCCGAGCCCGAACCCATCTCCAGCACCCGACGGCCACGCACGTCTTGCGGACGCTCGCGCAGCACCTGGATCAGCGCCGCGGTATATTCGCTGGGCCGAAGCGCGGATGACGGCAGGGCAAGCGCGCGGTCCGGGCTCATGCCGATGCCGCCAGGACGGGAACGAGCTTGCGCGCCATCTGGCTGGCGACCGGGTCCTCGGGATAGGCCTCCAGGATCTCGTTGTAGCGCCGGACGGCGAGCGCGTTGTCGTCGGCGACCAGCGCATCGTAGGCATCGCGCGTGTATCGGGCCAGCTCGAGATTGGCCGCCGTCGGCTCAAGCGCCGGGTCGGCGCCGTAAACGCCCATCAATTCGTACATCGGGAACTTGGCACGCCTTCCCTTGACCACGACGTCGTCGACCGGCCGCACGCACAGCCGCTCTCCCGCTTCCTTGTAGACGTTGTGGCTGATGCAGACACGCGTGCCGAATTCCTTGTTCATGCCCTCGAGGCGCGCCGCCACGTTCACGCCGTCGCCCAGGACGGTGTAGCTCATGCGCTCCTTCGACCCGATATTGCCGACCAGCACGGCGTCGCAATGGATGCCAATGCGCAGCTTGAGCGGACGGAGGTTCTCGGCCTCCCAGCGCGCATTGAGCTCGTCCATGCCCTTGCAGATGCGCATGGCGGCGACGCAGGAGCGGTAGGCATGGTCCTCGAGCAGGGCCGGCGCGCCCCAGAACGCCATGACGCCGTCGCCGATGAACTTGTCGATCGTTCCCTGCTCCTGGTCGACCGTCCGGGTGACGAGCTCGAGATAGGCCGAGACCCGCAGCAGCAGCTCCTGCGACGGGATCGACTCCGACAGCGAGGAGAACGATTCGAGGTCGGAGAACATGATGGTCAGGAATCGGCTGTGGCCGCCGAGCTCGAGCTTCTGGTCGGATTCCAGGAGCTTGCGCACCAAGCCCACCGGGACGAAGGCCGAGAACGACTTGACCGCGACGTCGAGCGTGTCGATCGCACGCGCCAGCACCGAAATCTCCCGGACCGAGGATTGCAACGGCGGCAGCTCCTCCTTGTCGAACTCCTGGATCCTGCCGACCTTGTGCGCGAGCCTTTCGAGCGGCGCCGACAGCACGCCACTCAGCAGGTAGATGATGAAGATCTGCACGGCCGTCGCCGCCAGGCCGAACAGCAGCAGGCGCTCGTTGTTGCGGCGAAAGCCGCCGGTGAAATCCTCGAGCGGCGTGACGGTAAAAAGCTGCCAGCGCTTGCCGAATTCCGGCGGCATGGTCGAAAGGTTGGCGAGGTAATCGCGGCCTTCGTAGGTGAAGGAATAGCTCTCGCCGTCACGGGCGCTGCGCGGACGGGCGCCGAAGGCGACGGCCGGCAGCTCCTTTTGCAGCGACGTGACATGGGTGAGATCGATGCGCCCACGGTCGGTGGTGTAGCTCCTGGAGAGATCCGACGCGGCGATCACCTGGCCCTGGTGGTTGAGCATGAAGCTCAGCGACCCCTCGCTGACCCGCCGCTTGGCGAGGTAGAGGCCCATGTCGTCGAGGGTGAGATCGATGGCCACCACGCCGAGCAGTTCGCCGCGAACCTCCACCGGCGCGGCAACGGTGAAGCCGATCAGGCCGAGCACGGCGAAGACGTCGGGATCGGTGATCGTGAGCTCCCTGGCAGCTACGGTCGCTTGGTGCCACAGGCGGACGCGCGGATCGTAGCTCGTCGGCCCCGAGAGGCGGCCGACCTCGCGTCCTTCGGCGTCCAGGAAGATATAGTGATCGGCCCGCGTCGGATCGCCAATCTTCTCCATCCAGCGATAAGCGTAGACCGCGCCCTCGGGCGGCGGCTGGCCATGGACGTTGACCTTGGGGTCGATGCGTCGCGCCTGACGGAACGAGCCGTCGTTCATGCCGACATAGACCGAGACGATCTTGTCGCTGTGCTGCAGCATGCTGAAAAGGTACTTGATCGAACGGTTATCGAAGAAGAAGGCGGGCTCCTCCTCGCCGACCACGGCGGCCGAACGCATTAGCGACTTGAGCGGGTTGAAGTCGCTCTGGATGTTCTGGATGGCCTCGACGCGGAAACGCTCGACGAGCTGTTCGGCATTGGACGCGGCCGCCCGGTCGTTCAGGACATAGGTGACCGCGAGCACGGTGAAGGACACCGGTACCGTCAACAGGACGAATACCGACAGAATACTGGGCCGTAGCCGCAGCAGCCTGCGTCCGATGTTGCTCGCCATGCTCCCCGCCGCTCGCCAGAGCGGCAAATTACATCATCGGAGATTCAGCGTCCATGCAATCGCGCCGCGCTCAGACCGGCGGATGTCGTGTGTGCCAATCGCTCGCCTGCTGGAAGGCGTGACCGGCGGCGAGGATCGTCGCCTCGTCGAAGGCGCGGCCGACGATCTGAAATCCGACCGGTACGCCGTCGGCGGTCATGCCGCCCGGCAAGGTGAGAGTCGGATGACCGCTGAGGTCGAACGGCGCGGTATAGCGCAGGCGACCCGCGACCGTCTGCGGTGTCCGGCCCGCCGCCTTCATCGCCGCCAGCGACGGCGCTGCGACGCCCATCGCCGGCACGAGCAGCAGGTCGACTTCCGCCAGCATACGATCGATCTCGCCCTTGACCCGTGCGCGCATCACCTGAAGACGCGCCAGCTCGATCGCCGACAGCCCGCGCCCGACGTCGAGCAAAGCGGCGAACTCCGGGCCGTACTGGTCGCGCCGGGCGGGGAAGGTCGCCTCGTGCGCGAGCGCCGCCTCGACGCCGCACAGCACCATCCATTTCAGGGCGGCGTCCTCGAACGACGGCAGCTCGATGTCGACTCGCACCGCGCCGGCCTGGGTCAGCGCGGCTTCGGCACCGGCGAGAGCGCGTTGGGCGTCGGCATCCACGCCGATCAGGTTCGTCGCGATGCCGAGCCTGCGGCCCCTCACGCCGGCGCCGATCGCACCGGCATAGTCCGGCACCGGTTGCGGCGCGGCGGTCGGGTCGTCGGGATCGGCGCCCGCGATCACGCCCAGCACGATCGCCGCGTCGAGCGCGCTGCGGCACATCGGGCCGACATGGTCGAGCGATTCGGCGAGCGGGAAGACACCGGCACGGCTCACGCGCGCCCAAGTCGGCTTCAGGCCGCACAATCCGTTCATGGTCGAGGGAAAGCGGATCGAGCCGCCCGTATCGGAACCCAGCGAGGCGAAGCACAGGCCCGCCGCCGTCGCCACGCCCGAGCCGGAGGACGACACGCCCGGCCAGTACGCCGCGTTCCACGGGTTGACCGGCGGGTCGATCGAGGGATGGTGAAGTCCGTAGGCGCCTTCGGTCATCTGCAGCTTGCCGAGGATGACGGCGCCCGCCTGCTTCAGCCGCGCCACCACCGTGGCATCCTTCGCCGGCACGTGATCGCGCCGGATCGCCATGCCGGCCGCCGTCGGCACGCCCGCGGTGTCGCAGAGATCCTTCACCGCGATCGGCACGCCGTGCAGCGGTCCACGCGACTTGCCGGCGGCGGTCTCCGCATCGCACGCCGCCGCGTCGGCGAGCGCCCGCTCGGCCGTCACGGTGGCATAGCTCCGGAGTTTCGGATCGAGCGCGGCGATGCGGGCGAGGAGCGCGCGCGTGGCCTCCGACGACGACAGTTTGCGCGCCTTGAGTCGCCGCGCGACCTCGTCGAGCGACAGATAGTGCAGTTCTTCGCCCATTCCCACTCCTACAGCGGCTTGTCCATCACCTGGACATGTTCGCCGCGATAGTGCCGCCGCTCAAGCGAACGCCAGCCGAGTCGCGCATAGAGTTCCGGCGCCGAGGCGGTGAAGAGAAAAAGACGGGAGTACCCGAACCGCCGCGCCGCGTCCTCGACAGCGGCGACCAGGACCGAGGCGACGCCGCGACGCCGGTGCTCCGGAGGGACGAAGACGCTGGCAAGCCACGGATTGCGCGGATCGCCCTCGAGATCGTCGAAGACGAGGGCAGCCGACCCGAGCGGCCGGCCGTCGTCGGCGAGGGCGACGAACACCGCCGGCACACGGTCGGCGTTCATGCCCGTCCGAACACGGGCGGCACGCTGTTCGAGCGTGTCTCCCGGACGCAGATGTCCCCATTCACCGAAGCCCCATCCCGCGACCAGGTCGACGAGATCGGGGCGTTCGGTCAGCGAGACGACCTTCAAGCCGTCAGTCGGACGCCTTCAGGTTGACCGCGGCGGAACGGCCGCGCTCGGTGGCGATCTCGTAGCTGATCTTCTGGCCTTCGTTCAGGCCGTTGAGGCCGGAGCGCTCGACCGCGCTGATATGCACGAAAACATCCTTGCCGCCGTCGCTCGGCTGGATGAACCCGAAACCCTTGGTTGCGTTGAACCACTTCACAGTACCAGTAGCCATCTCTCACTCCTTGGCGTCGATCGAGCACACACGAAAAGCGCAGACAGTGCGCTCGCTGCAGCGGCCTGCGAACAACTCAAAGAATTTGGGGGGTAGCTCGTGGGAAAGTCCGTCGCCGCAGAGGGCTGGGCCGCGAAGCAGGGCCAAGTTCGTAAGTCGTAGGGCCGCATATGGTCACGTAACGCCGGGAAGTCAAGTTTGGTTGCCTTCCCGCAGTGGCACTGCCGAATGTCACATCGTGGCGCCGATCTTCCACGGTTCGAATTCGTCGTCGCCGATGCCAAGCGCCTCCGATTTGGTCCGTTGGCCTGACGCGGTCGTCAGAATCAGATCGAAGATCCTTTGGCCGCTCTGCGCAATCGATTCCTCGCCGTCGACGATGGTTCCGCAATTGATGTCCATGTCGTCGGTCATGCGTCGATAGAGGGAGGTATTCGTCGCAAGCTTGAGCGAGGGCGCGGGCTTGCACCCAAAAACGCTGCCGCGTCCGGTCGTGAAGCACAAAATATTGGCACCGCCCGCAACTTGCCCTGTCGCGGACACGGGATCGTAGCCGGGCGAGTCCATGTAGACGAAGCCGTTGGCGGTGATCGGTTGCGCATATTCATAGACGTCGACCAAGTTGGTCGTGCCGCCCTTCGCAACCGCACCCAAGGATTTCTCGAGAATGGTGGTGAGGCCGCCCGCCTTGTTGCCGGGCGACGGATTGTTGTTCATCTCGCCGCCGGTGCGCGCGCAGTGGTCTTCCCACCACTTGATGCGCTTCACGATCTTCTCGCCGACCTCGCGACTCACCGCGCGACGCGTGAGCAGATGCTCGGCGCCGTAGATTTCGGGAGTCTCCGACAGCACGGCAGTGCCACCATGCCGGACCAACAGATCCACGGCGGCGCCCAGCGCCGGATTGGCGGAGATGCCGGAGTAGCCATCCGACCCGCCGCATTGCAGGGCGAGGATCAATTCGCCGGCGGGAATCGGTTCGCGCTTCACGTCGTTGGCTTCCGGCAAGAGCTCCTTCAGGAATCCCACCGCGCGCATCACCGTCTTCGATACGCCGCCCTCGTCCTGGATCGCCATCGGGATCAGCTTCGGCCCCTCCTTCAATCCCTCGGCGTTCATCAGACCGGCGATCTGGTTGGTCTCGCAGCCCAGTCCCAGCACGACGACAGCCGCCATGTTGGGATGGCGCGTGTAGCCGGCGAGGGTGCGCCGCAGCACGTCCATTTCGAGGCCCGACGCCGCCATGCCGCAGCCGCCGCCATGGGTGAGCGGCACCACGCCGTCGATGTTCGGATATTGGGCAAGCAGCGGCTCGACCTTCGCCGCGATCATGCGGCTGGTCGCGGCCGAGCAATTCACCGTGGTGACGATGCCGATGTAGTTGCGCGTCGCGGCCCGGCCGTCGGCGCGGCGATAACCCTGGAACGTCGCGCGCCTGCCCTCCGGCACGTAGTCCGTCGGATGGGCGTCGGCGCAGAAGGCGTAGTCGCGCTCGAAATCGCCCATGACGCAGTTGTGCGTGTGGACGTGCGCTCCCGGCGCCAGGTCCTCGGCCGCGAAGCCAATGATCTGGTTATACTTGCGCAACGGCTCACCCTTGCGAACGGCGCGCGTCAGGATCTTGTGGCCCGGCGGCACCCGCGTCGCCGCCGTGACCTCGCCGTCCACCTTCGCGCCCGGCAGGATGTCCATGCGCGCGACGACGACATTGTCGTTGGGATGAAGGCGGATGGTGAGCGGTGCCGTCATGTCGTTTTCCTCCCGGGAGATCGCGATCATAGCAAAAAGAAAGCGGGCCCGCTTTCGCGGACCCGCCTTCTCACGCCACGCCTACGCTATGCCGATCTACCAACGGCGATTGTCGCGGGAATCGAAGATGTTGGGGATACCGTCGTCGTCGCGATCGCCCAGCGCGCTCTGCCGGTTGTCGTACCGATCGTAGCGGTCGGGTATGCCGTCGCGGTCCCGGTCGCCCTTCCAGCCGTGACGGTCGTCGCGCCGGTCGTAGCGATTGGGGATGCCGTCGCCGTCGCGGTCCCACCGGCTCGGCACGTAGCGCCACTGCTCGCGGCCGCCGATGTAGACGCGGTCCCAGCGATCCGGCACGTAGCGATAGCCCGGCCGCGCCTCGACCCACCGGCCCGGCACCCACACGTACCGGTCGTTCACCAGACGATAGTAGCCTTGCGCCCAGACATAGCCGTGCCGCGGCGCCGGAACGGCCTCGTAGACCGGCGCCGGCGGTGGCGCGCCGAACGTGATGCTGACCTGGGCGGCAGCCGGCGTCAGCGCCGCGGTGGCCATCGTCGCCGCAGAGAAGATCGCGACGGCGGCCAAGGACGTCATCGCAACGTTCTTCAACATGACATTCCTCCTTCGGTGCGGCGGTGAATGCCGCAGGTGAAGGGAACTACGCGGGCGCGGTGCGTGGCGTTTCCCGCGAAACGGGGAATTCGCGCGCCCTTTCCGCCCCCATTCGGCCATCATGCGGAACGGCGCGTCAGGTTCCCGCGAGCAGGAGAACGACACCGCCGACGCTGACGAGGATGCCGAGCAGGCCGATCGCATGCAGGCGCTCGTTGCGCAGGAAGAGGTAGCTGAGCACCACGGTCACCATCGGGAACAGTGCGACCAGCGGCGCCACCAGGGTGATCGACCCGAGGCCGAGCGCCGCATAGAGAAGGAAGGTCGCCATGCCGTTGCTCATGCCGACGCCCAGGAACCACAGGAGCCCGATCCGATCGACCGGACCGGCGGCGAGCGCGCGGCGACCGACCAACGCGACGATGACCACGGCCGACAGGGTATAGCCGATGGCCGCGGCGGCGAGCGGCTCGTGCCACAGCGAGAGGCCCGCCTTGATCGCCGGCTGGATGACGCCGCGCACCAGGGCGGCCGCGAGTGGCAGGCCGAGCATCCAGACCGGCCAGCGCCGTCCGCCGGCGCCGCCGCGCAGCGCCATCAGGGCGACGCCGGCGACGACCATCAGGAGGCCCGCGAACTGGATCCAGGTCAGGGTCTCGCCGAGGAGCAGCACCGCGGCGAGGACGGCGAACAGCGGCGTGACATTGCCGACGGCACCGGAGATGGCGGGTCCCAGCGCCTCGTTGCCGCGCACTGCCAGGATCGAGACGACGACCGGGAAGATGCAGCCGACCGCGGCGAAGAGGGCAGCGGCACGCCCGTCGAACCCCCGCCAATCGACGAACACCAGCGAGGCGATCCAGGCCGCCACCATCGAGCCGCCGATCGTGTAAAGCGGCGAACGCCAGGACGGAACGGTGCGCAGGCCGTACTGGGTGAGGATCAGGGCGACCGCGAAGCACAGTGCCGCAGCCAGGGCCAGAAGGGCTGCCGCGCTCATGGGAATCTGCTATTCCCGCCGCCTTCCGAGACCGAGGACAAGATGGATACGCTCACCTACTGGAACGGCACCTGGCACGAGGGCAACCCGGCGATCCTGGGCCCGCGCGATCACGCCTTCTGGCTGGGCTCCATCGTATTCGACGGCGGCCGCGCCTTCGAGGGCTGCGGACCCGATCTCGACCTCCATGCGGAACGGGTCGTGCAGTCGGCGCGCACCCTCGGCCTCGCGCCGACCAGGACGGTCGACGAGATCCTCCGGCTGATGCACGAGGGCATCCGTCGTTTCGGGCCCAAGGCCGAGCTCTACGTGCGGCCGATGTTCTGGGCGACCAAGGGCGGCGCCGGCCCGATCTCGGTCGATCCCAACTCGACTCAGTTCCTGCTCTGCGTCTACCATTCGCCGATGCGCGCCGGCACGCCGCTGTCGCTCGGACTGTGCCGCACCATCCGCCGGCCGACGCCGGAGAGCGCACCGACGCTTGCCAAGGCCTCCTGCCTCTATCCCAACTCGAGCCGCGGTGTCGCCGAGATGCTGGAGCGCGGCTTCAGCAACGGCATCGTGCTCGACGCCATGGGCAACGTTGCCGAGACCTGCAGCTCCAACGTCTTCCTCGCCAGGGGCGGAATCGTCGCCACGCCGGTGCCCAACGGCTCGTTCCTCGCCGGCATCACGCGCAACCGCGTGGTCAGGCTGCTGCGCACCGCCGGCGTGACGGTGGAGGAGCGCACCGTGCGGCCCGCCGAACTCGACGAGGCCGACGAGATCTTCACCACCGGCAATGCCGGCAAGGTGCAGCCGGTCAACCGCTACGAAGGCCGCGACCTGCAGCCCGGCCCGATCGCGCGGCAGGCGCACGAGCTCTACATGGCATTCTCGCGCACCCAGCGGGTGATCTAGGTCGCGTCGCGACGGCGGGCATGGCTTTGCGTCGCGAATTGCTCGACAGTGTGTGCATGCCGCATCGGCGCACCCCGAATCTCGTTGAGACCATGGCCTCGCTGTACAGGATCGCCCTGGCCGCCCTCGTGCTGGGCGGCGCGACGACGCCGTGCTTCGCGCAACGCGCCGACGTCGAGGGTTCGAGCGACCACGCGCTGGTCGGTCGCCACGAAGGATCGAAGATCACCTTCTACGAGAGCCGGCCCGCCGCGACGGTGGCGCTGCCGTGGAAGGCGCAGGAACGCAACGACCGCGAGGACGAGGCCTGGCAGCATGAATTGGTCGGCAAGGTGCTGTCGATCCGTTACGACGGACCGCCCGGCCGGTCGATCCTCGACGTCCTGCGCGGCTACGAGGCGTCGCTGCAAAGGCACGGTTTCCAAATCCAGTTCGTCTGCCGCGACGGTGCGGAATGTGCGCCTGGTCGCTCGGCTTCGTCGTTCTGGGACGCCGCGCGCGCCGGCATCGACATGCCGACGACCTGGCACACGACCGTCTATCTGCTCGCTTCGCGGGCGAGCGCGGCAGGCGTGACGACGGTGGCGGTGATGGGCGTCGAGACGGAGGGCGGCAACACCAAGCTGACCGTCCCGCATGTCGCCGTGACCATCGTCGAGGGCAAGCCCGCGGCCGCCGCCCATGTCAGGACGATCGATGCGCGCGCCCTGGAACAGGCCCTCGCGCGCGACGGACGGGTCGTGCTGCAAGCCATCGAATTCGCGCCCGGTACGGCGACGCTCGCGCCCGCGGCGGCGGCGCAGATCGAGCAGCTCGCCGACATGCTGCGCAAGCAGCCGCAGATCGAGCTGCTGATCGTCGGCCACACCGACGACGCCGGCACGGTCGAGCAAGGCGTGGCGTTGTCGCGCAAGCAAGCCGACGCGGTGGTCGCCGCGCTCGCCGTCCTCGGCATCGACACCAGGCGACTGGCGGCGGCGGGCGCCGGCCCGATGGTGCCGATCGCCAGCAACCGAATCGAGCACGGCCGGGTTCGCAACCGGCGCATCGAGATCGTCGAGCGGATCGGCCCGCGCTGACGGACGCAACGGACGAGAACGCCGGCGCGTTGTCGCGCCATGCTGATCCAGGTCGTTCATTGCCATCCGCTCACCGAGAGCTTCGATCACGCGCTGTTTGGCACCATCGTCGAGACGCTTCGCGCCAATCGGCATGACGTGGTCGCCACGGACCTCTATCGTGAAGAGTTTCAGCCGGCGATGACGGCGGCCGAGCGCCGGAGCTACATGGGCAACGACTACGATGTCGGGGCTTTCGAATCGTACGCCACGACCTTGAAGCGTATCGACGGCCTGATCCTCTGCTTCCCGCACTGGTGGTTCTCGATGCCGGCGATGCTGAAAGGCTGGCTCGATCGCGTCTGGGGTCCGGGCGTCGCCTTCACCTATCGCGAGGACGACCGCAAGCTCGTGCCGGCGCTCGCCAACATCAAGCTGTTCGGCGTGGTGACGAGCTACGGCTCACCCTGGTGGGTCGTGCGCTTGATGGCCGGCAACGCCGGATACAAGGTGCTGACGCGCGGGATGAAGCCGCTGTGCGCGGCGAACGTCCGCTTCTTCTATCTGGCGAAGTACAACATGGACCACACGACCGATGAAGCGCGCCGGCGCTTCCTCGATGTCGTACGGCGCCGCATCTCCCGCATTTGACAGTGCGGTTCCGCACAATGCCCCGGATCGGCCACAGGCCGATGCCGGGTTTCGGCCCCATTCGGAACGTTACTTCCTACATGAGGCGTGCACACGCCTCGCAACGAGAAACGAGGAAGAATCGATGACGAAATACATCGTGCTGGGTGCCATCCTTCTGGGGACGACGGCCTGCGGCGAAACCTGGGGCCAGCGTGCGGTGACCGGCGGCGGCATCGGTGCCGGTTCGGGCGCCCTGATCGGCGCGGTGACTCCGCTAGGCGTCCTGCCGGGCGCCCTGATCGGCGGCGCCGTGGGTGCCGGCGTCGGCGCGGCCACGACTCCCAAGCGGTAACCCGCGGGCGACGACAGGAGGCGAGGCGCGTCGACTGCCGCGCCTCACCAGCTTTCCTTCCACGGCCGCAAGTCCATTTCGAAGGTCCAGGCCGACCTCGGCTGGCAGTGCAGCTGCCAATAGGCTTCGGCGATGTCGTCGGGCTGGAGGATGGCATCGGGACCGGCGTCGTAGCGCTCCGGAAAATTCGCGCGGATCCATTCGGTGTCGATCGCGCCGTCGATGACGATGTGCGCGACATGGATGTTCTGCGGCATGAGCTCGCGCGCCATCGACTGGGCGAGCGCGCGCACCGCATGCTTGCCGCCGGCGAAGGCCGCGAAGCCGCGGCCGCCGCGCAACGACGCCGTCGCGCCGGTGAACAGCATGGTGCCGCGGCCTCGCGGCACCATGACCTTCGCCGCCTCGCGCGCCGTCAGGAAGCCGGCGAACGCCGTCATCTCCCAGACCTTGCGATAGACCCTCGACGTCGTGTCGCGAATGTCGAAGCGCACGTTGCCGCCGATGTTGAAGACGAAGACCTCGACGTCGCCGATCTCCGTCTCGACCTGGCGAAAGAGCTCGACCACCTGATCCTCGTCGCGTGCATCCGACCCGAAAGGGTGGACCTTGCCACCCTCCTTCGTGATCGCCGCCACCAGCGACTGAAGCTTGTCCACGCTGCGCCGCGTGACCACCGCGGTATAGCCCTCGCGCGCAAAGCGGCGGGCGATCGCCCCGCCCGTGGCGTCGCCGGCGCCGATGACGACGCATACCTTGTCCCTGGCCATGGCCGTTCTCCTTCGCCGCGGATCGTGTGGGTCGGAGCGGCGGCGCTCAAGGGAGATTAGGTCATGGCTTCCCGACAAACATTGCGCCTCAAGAAGGCATCGACTTCGTCCTGCCAATCCACCCTGCCGGACTCGACCGAGCTCGGCGTGCTTGCCAGCCCGTAGTCGATGTGAGCGCCATTCGCGACCGGATGCGCCCGCGAGGTCAGAAGCTCTGTGAGAGCCAGACCGGATTGCTTCACAGTGCTGGAACCGGGCAGCAGGGCCGCTACCTTGGGCAGCAGAGTCGCCCAACCCCAACGTTCCAGGGTCGACCGCTCGCGCGCCAATCCGGTTCCTGGCATCAACCCCGGATCGAAGGCGATGAAGCGCGGACCCCCTGGCGCGCGCCGGCGCGCCCGGGCATAGACGTACAGGATCAGACAGAGCTTCGAAGTAGCGTAGCGGTCGAGACCTTGTTGCTTGGTCGACACGCCGGCATCGAGCTCGCCGATCGCGACGTTCCCAATGCCTTGATATATCCCGCCGCGGAAGCCGAACAACCGGGCCGCCTTGTTGGCAGGATCGTGTGTGCCGCTCGCCGTCATCACGACCGGCGCATCGGGCGCGAGGTGGGCCTGCAGACCGTCGATCAACAGCGCATGCCCGAGCAGATTGGCTTGAAAGGTCTCCTCGAATCCATCGCCCGTCACACGGCGCGGACCGACGATCTGCACACCGGCATTGCAGCCGAGCGATGCCAGCGTCGCTCCGTCGAGACTGGCGACGACCGCCGCGACGAAATCGCGTACCGATGCCAGCGACGCGAGGTCGAGCGGTAGAATGCGCAGCCGGTCGCGGCCGCTCAGTGCCGCCAGCTCTCTGGCGGCTTCGGGACGGCGGGCGCCGACCACCAGATGCGCCCCCGGATCCGACAGCATTCGATGCGCCGTCGCAAGCCCGAGACCCGATGTTGCTCCGGTCAGCAGATGGAACTTCGCCGCCATGAATTGACCTCGCCTGTCCGCCCCCCGAAGATGGGCCGACGCTGCGGCGGCCACCATTCGCATTGGGGATCGGCTATTGGCGACAGCCCTCACACCACGCAAAAGGCCGATGCAGAACCGGTCCGCAGCCATGGTCGAGGCCATACTCGAGGCCGCCATTCGCATTCTGCGAAAGGACGGATGGGCCGCCGTGACGACGACGCGCGTGGCCGAGCGGGCTGGCGTGTCGGTCGGCTCGCTCTATCAGTACTTTCCCAATCGTGAATCCATCGCCGCCGCGATCGTGCGACAGCGAACCCGGCGCTTGCTTCAGGCGGTCCTGCAAGCCGACATGGAGAGAACGGCCGGACGCGATGTAGCGCTGCTCGGGCTGATGTCAGCGTTTCTCGAGGAGAAGCGACGCGAGCTGGACCTGTCCCTGGCGGTTCGCGATCTGCTGCCCGACATTCAGGGTCGTCACGTCATCCTGGAGGAAATCCGACTGGTCCTGCCGCAGTTGCAGGACAAGCTCGAGGGCGTTCTGGGCGTTCGACCCGAAACCGGTCGCCTCGCCATCGCGCTCGCAGCTGTCGAGGGCGCGGTCTGGGAAACGCTGACTCAGCATTCCGATACTTTGGTGGCGCCGGCGACCGCGGCGTCGCTGGCGCGCATCTTTCGAGCGGCGCTCGACGACGACGGCTAGGCCGCTGTTGCAGGCACACCGTTGGGCAGCGTCGCGGCCGCCTTGCGCAGCTCGGCCGTGGTCAGGCCGTTGCCGTCGGGACGCCAGCCGGGCGGTCCGAACAGGTACATCCAGACGTCGCGTGGCGAGCGCGCCGCGGCAAGATCCTTCGCCAGGCTGACGAACGGCGCGAGATTGACGACCAACGGGTTGTGCGAGGTGACCTTCGGCGAGACGAGGCCGTAGTCGCACGGCACATCGGCGCGCTCCTCGATGTAGGTGCCGAACAGCCGGTCGAAGAGGATCAGGACGCCTCCGAAGTTCGCGTCGAGATACTCCGGATTGCGCGCGTGGTGGACGCGATGCGCCGACGGCGTGTTGATCACGTACTCCAGCCAGCCGAGCTTCGGGATCCAGTCCGTGTGCAACCAAAACTGGTAGATCAGGTTGAGGAACAGCGTCGTCAACACGAGGTGCGGCTCGAAGCCCAGCAGCACGAGCGGCACGAAGAAGACGGTCGCGCCGACGGCCTTGCCCATGAAGCCCAGGCGGCGGCCGAGAGGTTCAGCTGGTTGGGCGAATGGTGCGGTGAGTGCGCCATCCAGAACCAGCGCACCTGGTGGCTGGCGCGATGATACCAGTAGTAGAAGAACTCCACGCCGAGGAAGAGCAGCAGCACCGACCACACGTTGCCGAGGTCCTGGGTGAAGAAGCGATGGTCGTAGGCCCAGACGAACCACGGCGCGGCGATCGCGAGAGGGATCAGGGAGACGACGCGGCGTCCGACGAGATCGGCGAGCGAGCACCACCACGCCTTCCAGTCGTAGGCCTCGCGCCGCGTCCGCGAGAGCCACCACGCCTCGACCAATCCGGCCGCCACGATCACCGGCATGAGCGCGAAATAGACGATACCAAGTTTTTCCACGGAGCCTCTCCAACCCGGCTATCCTGTATATATATGAGCAGTGCTCATATTCCGTTACTCGCCTTTGCCAAGGAGGACGAACCGTGGGAAGCGCAAGACAAGTCATTGAAATCACCCGCAGAACGCCCCGCCAGGCGCGCTCGGGAATCACCGTCGAGACGATCCTCGAGGGTGCCGCTCAGGTTCTGGAAATGCACGGTCTGGCGGGGTTCACCACCAACGCCGTCGCGCTGCGTGCGGGTGTGAGCATCGGCACACTCTACCAATACTTCGCCGACAAGAACGCCGTCCTGTTCGAGCTGGCGCGCCGGGAAATGGAGCGCGCGATCTCCGATGTCGCGCGCGCTCTCGCCCAGCGCGGCGACATCTCGAACGAGGAGCGGGTCCGCGCCATGATCCGCTCCATCATCGGCGCCTTCCATGGCCGCCAGCGCGCGCGCAAGGCGGTGATCCAGGCGGTGCTGGCGCAGGGTCTGGGCATGGAGATGATGCGGCCGGTCGCCACTTTCATCGCCGAGCTGGGCGAGCGCGCGGGCGCGGCGCCGCAGGGCGCGTTCCCGCGCATGGCGGCGGAACAGCACTTCGTTCTCACCCGCGCCGTTCTCGGCGCCATCCGCGCGGCCGTCCTCGAGGAGCAGCCGTTCCTGAAGAGCCGCGCCTTCGAAGACGAGCTCGTGCGGCTGGGAACGGCCTACCTGCGCGATCTCGCCGCTAGACCCGCCGCCATTGCACCAGCGTGAAGGGGGGTTTGGCGTCGTCGTGCGCTTCGAACACCGCCTCGACCTCGGCGCCGATCCTCACCTCCTGGGCAGGATCACCCAGCAGGTTGCCGAGCATGCGGACATTGCCGGCGTCGGGCAGCTCGACCAGCACGACGATGTAGGGACCGTGGCCCTTCAACGCCGGATGGACCGGATGCCACGGCCGCTCCCAGCTGTAGATGCGGCCCCTGCCCGACACCTTCACCCAGTCGAGATCGAACCCAAGGCACTTGTGGCAGATCCACTCCGGGCCCCACTGGAAGGTACCGCAACCCTTGCAGCGCTGAACCACGAGCTCGCCGCGCCGGGTCGCGTCCCAATAGGGCGTGTCGAGGCCGTCGTTCTCCGGAACGGGGATCGGCAATCCGCTCGGCAGGTAGCTCCCCGTCTTCACATTCATAGCGTCGACTCCCCACCCAGGATCATGCTCGACACCGGTGTCACCATTGGACCAGAGATCACCATCGAGACCTCGGCATCGGGCACCTGGCTGGTCGACTGGCCGCGCAATTGGCGCACCGCTTCCACCTGCAGCTCGAGCCCGTGCATGTAGCATTCGGCGAGGTTGCCGCCCGAGGTGTTGAGCGGCAGCTTGCCCTTGGGCGCGACCAGATTGTCCCTGGTCAGGAAGTCGTTGGCTTCCTCGGCCTTGAAGAAACCGTGCTCGACCAGGCTCATCAGCACGCCGCCGGTGAAGTTCTCGTAGGACTGCACGACGTCGACGTCCTCGGGCGCCACGCCCGCCATTTCGTAGAGCTGCGGCGCCACCGTGGTGAAGCTCGAGGTACCGTAGAGCGGCGCATTGTGCACGCGCGCGCCGTTGCGATGCTCGGAGCCCTGCGTCGAGCCGAGGAGATAGGCGGGCTCGTGCCTGAAGTCCCTGGCTTCCTCGGCCGGCACGACGATCAGCGCCGCCGCACCGTCGTTCTCCTGGCAGCAGTCGAACAACCGCCACGGCTCGACGATCCAGCGCGAGGAGTCGTAGGCCTCCTCGGTGAGCGGCCGGCCGTGCATGACGGCGCGCGGATTGGCCTGGGCGTGATGATAGGACGCGAGCGCGATGGCGCGTTGCGCCGAGGGCGCGATCTCGTGATCGTGCAGGAAGCGCATCGCCCGCATGGCGTAGCGCTGCGCCGGCGACATCACGCCGTAGGGCGCGTTGAAGGCGGGCTCACCCGACGCCGTGCCGCCGGGCGGTGCGGCGCCGAAGCGCTGGAACTGTCCCTGCGCGAGCGCGCGGAACACCACGACGCAGTTGGCGATGCCGCAGGCCACCGCCGCCGCCGCATTGCCGACAGCGGCCGAGCCCCCGCCTCCACCGCCGCCCCAGTTCATGTTGGAGAAGCGTAGCGCCGGGAGCCCGAGCGCCGCGGCGATGCGCGAGGGATCGTTGCGGTCGTTGGAGTAGGAGGCGAAGCCGTCGATGCGGCGCGGATCGATGCCGGCATCCTCGCACGCCGCGAGGATCGCCTGCAGTGCCAGCTTGAACTCCGAATGCGGCGACTTGCCGTGCCTGTAGTAGGTCGTCTCGCCGACGCCGACGATCGCGACCTTGCCGCGCAGCGTTCGCTTCATGGCCGGAAGCGCGCCGGCACGTCGATGCCGAGGAAGCGCGCACAGTTCAGGCCCAGCACCTTGGAACGTGCGCCGTCGGAGAGATGACCCATGGTGCGCTCGATGGCCTCGGCCGAATGCGGCCACGTGCCCTCGTGGTGCGGGTAGTCGTTGGCCCACATGAAATTGTCGGCGAGTCCATGGCTCTCGGCGAGATCGAGGCCGGCCTTGTCCTCCTGGAAGGAGGAGAAGCCGTGCATGCGGTAGTACTCGCTCGGCAGGTGTTTGAGCTTGGGCCGCACCCAGAAATGATGCTTCTTGTAGGCCTCGTCCATCGCCTCGAGCAGCCACGGCACCCAGCCGATGCCGGCCTCGATGGTGGCGAAGCGCAGCGTGGGGAAGCGCTCGAGCACCCCCGACGCACAAAGATTGGCCACCGGCTCGATGGTCGGCGACAGCGAGTGCGAGACGTAGTTGACGACGGCGCCGCCGTTGCCGCGCGCCGCGCGCGGATCGCGGCCCGTGGAGACGTGGAAGGTGATCGGCAGGCCCGCGTCGGTAATGACCGCCCACAGCGGATCGAAATGCGGCAGGTTGTAGTTGACGTGGTTGCTGTCATGGCCGCCCCACACCGGCTTGCACGGCAGGGTCAGGCACTTGAATCCGAGTTTCGCCAGCCGCTGTACCTCGGCGATCGAACCTTCCAGATCGCCGGTCGCGAGGCATCCCGCCGGAATCATGCGGTCCTGATGCGTGCCGAACTGCTCCCACGCCCAGTCGTTCCAGACCCGGCACTGCGCCATCGCGAACTGCGGATCGGGCGTCGCCCACATGGCCAGGCCCTTGTTGGGGAAGATCAGCTCGACATCGATGCCGTCACGATCGTGGTCGGCCAGCCGGCCCAGCGGATCGGCGCCCGCCTTGTTGCGCGCCATGTCCTCGCCCTCGAGCGTGGAGAGCCTGAGGCGATCGGGCCGATAGCCCTCGCAGACGCGCCATTGCACGCCGTCCTTGTCGGTGACCACGCGCGGCAGGCGCTCGTGATACTTCTTGTCCATGCGCTCGAACCAGAGAGTGGCCGGTTCGTTGGCATGGCCGTCGGCCGACACCATGAAGTACTTCCTCGCCGCATCGGGCCGGGCGCTGCGCGGCCAGCCGGCTGCGCCCGGCGTCTCGAGGCGCCAGCGATTCGGTTCGTTGACGACGATTTGAGAGGCGATCTGGTTCATCGATTCCTCCTCCTGGACGTATCCTCGACATGTGCCGCCGGTTCATCCAGCTGGCGTTCGATGGTGGCCAGCACGCGCTGGCAGGTCTCGAGATCGCGTTCGGGCACCGCGGCGAGCAGCCTGAGCTGCAGCTCGGTGCCGACCTTGGCGACGCGCACGGCCAGCTCGCGGCCGGCGCGCGTGAGATGGATGCCGCGGGCGCGCCGGTCGTTCTCGTCCTCGCGCCGCTCGATCAGCCCGCGCCGCTCGAGGCTGTCGAGCAGCCGCACCAGCGACGGCCCCTCGATGCCGAGCGCGCCGGCGAGCTCCTTCTGCCGCACGCCGCTGCCCAGTCGCCCGACATAGGCGAGCGGCCGCCAGGTGGCGTCGGTCAGGCCGAACTTGTGCAGCTCGCCGTCGACCGCCTGGCGCAGCCGGCGGGCCAGCCGGGCGACGTTGAAGCCGAAATCGATCTGCTGGGGACGCGCCATGGCAGAAAGTTAGGATGCTAAGCAATTAGTTGGCAAGGCCGTTGGCCTGCCTGTCGGAACGACTGCTCTCTCCTCTAGACCAGGGCGAATCCTTCCTTCATCGCGGCGGCCGCCAAGCGATCGTCGAGCGTGACCAGTTCCATCGATGGCGGTCGGCCTTCCGCCGCGACGAAGGCCGCCGCCAGCTGCAATGCATCAGCGGCACGGAGTGGATGAACGCGAACGAACCGAGCAGCCGTTTCGCGCACCAGTTCGGTCGGATCGATCCCATGCCAGCCCCGGCCCAGCACCGTAAGGCGGTTAGCCGCCACTGTGGCGGCCGCCGCGTCGAGCGCTCCTTCACGCTCGAGTCGGGCGAGCGCCGACGCACATTCGACCACCGACCCCCACCAAACGAGCATTGCCGGATCGGTAGCCAGCAAGCTACGCAGCCGTGTCGTCGACGACTCCGCGACCAGCAGCGGCACCAATGCAGAGGAATCCCAGAACCTCACCGGCCTTCCCGCCGCTCATCGAGCAGCGCCGCCACAGCGGACGCGCCGCGCCTTGGTGTCGGCGGGGTACTGGCGAGGAACGACTTGGGAAGGGCCGCGCGGCGCGGATGCACGACGCCATCACGCACGAGGCGCATCAATCGGCCTTCACTGGCGTCTTTCGCTTCACCGAGAACAGGCTCGAGTCGCGCGACAGGTCGGCCGCGATCCATGATCAGGACAGGGGCACCCCGCCGTACGCCGTCCAGGAGGGCGCTCAGCTTGTTCTTGGCCTCTGAAATGCTGGCTTTCTTCATGTGGCCAAAATAGACAGATCGTTCTGCCTTCTCAAGCTACTTGCGAAGAGAAATGGCCTCCGTGACTCGCCATCAACGACGAGGCCGTCGGTCGAACTCGGCAGTTGACCGTCGTCCGATTCTCCGACGGCGGAGCGCGGCAAGATGGCGTTCGCCCCTGCCGCCAAATGTTCGGTTCACCTGAACGGCGGCCATTAAAATAATGGAAATCACGCAGGGCCTCGCCCGGCACCGGCACCACGAGCGAGGTCACGCGTTCGTGCCGGCCCATGACGTAGCCCCGGCCTTCGTCGCGGGCGATCAGCCGCGGATGGTCGGGCGCGACCAGCGGCAGATGCGCGAGGCGATAGGTGTCGTCGAGCGGCAGGCCTCGTCCGGCGACAAAACGCGTGCGGCTGGCGACGTAGCCGAGCTCGTCGTCCCCGCAGAGGATCACGCCGCCTTGCCGAGATCCTCGCCGGCCAGGGCGCGCTCGATCAGGCGCACGACGTTGTCGCGGCCATAGAGCTTGATGAAGGCGCCCATGCGCGGGCCCTGCTCGCTGCCCAGCAGCACCTCGTAGAGGGTCTTGAACCACTGGCGCAGTTCTTCCTTGGCGAAGTGCCGCTTGCCGGCCTCGTAGACCTCGTTCTGGATGAACTCGGCGCTCTCGCTCTCGGGGATTCTGCGCAAGGTGTCGGCGAGATCCTGCAGCGCAATGCGCTCCTGGCCGGTGGGCAGGCGGAACTTCTTCGAGGCCTTCACGAAGTCCTGGTAGTAGGCGACTGCGCCGGCCAGCAGCTTGTCGAGATAGGGCGCCGATTCGGGCGTGGCGCCCGGCATGTAGCGGCGCAGGAACTGCCACAGCACGTCCTTGTCCTCGGTGTTCGCCACGCCGGCGAGGTTGAGCAGCATGCCGAAGCCGACGCCGCCCGAATGGTAGTCGACCGGCTTGCCGTCGTGGATGTGCCATGCGGCATTGTCGATCGCCTTGGCCGGTTCCTCGGCCGGCATCTTCTCGACTGCGGCGAGATAGTCGTCGACGGCGCGCGGGATCACGTCGAAATAGAGCCGGCGCGCGCGCCGCGGCGCCTGGTACATGTAGTAGGCCAGCGATTCGGGGGTGCCGTAGCGCAGCCACTCCTCGACCGAGAGCCCGTTGCCCTTGGACTTTGAGATCTTCCTGCCGTCCTGATCGAGGAACAGCTCGTAGTTGAAGCCGTCGGGCGGCGTGCCGCCCAGCACCTTGACGATCTTCGCCGAGAGTTCGGCCGACGGGATGAGATCCTTGCCGTACATCTCGTAGTCGACGCCCAAGGCGAACCAGCGGCCGGCCCAGTCGGCCTTCCACTGTAGCTTCACATTGCCGCCGGTCACCGGCGTCTCGACCGTCGAGCCGTCCTCGTCGCGATAGACGATGGTGCCGGCATCGGGATCGGTCTTGATGACGGGCACCTGCAGCACGCGGCCCGACTTCGGACTGATCGGCAGGAAGATCGAGTAGGTCTGCCGCCGCTCCTCGCCGAGGGTCGGCAGCATGATCGCCTGCACCTCGTCGTAGTGCCGCAACATGGCGAGCAGCATCGCGTCGAAGCGGCCCGACCTGTACCAGTCGGTCGCCGACTGGAACTCGTACTCGAAGCCGAACGAGTCGAGGAACGCGCGCAGCCGCGCGTTGTTGGCCGCACCGAACGACGGATGCTCGTTGCTGAACGGATCCGGCACCGCGGTGAGCGGCTTGCCGAGGTGCTGCGCCAGCATCTCCTTGTTGGGCACGTTGTCCGGCACCTTGCGCAGGCCATCCATGTCGTCGGAGAAGCAGAACAGTCGCGTCTTGACGTCGGAGAGCCGCCGGAAGGCCTGGCGCACCATGGTCGTGCGCACCACCTCGGCGAAGGTGCCGATATGCGGCAGGCCCGACGGACCGTAACCCGTCTCGAACAGCACGTAGCCCTTGGCCGGCGTCCTGCCGCCCGTGCGGGCAACGAGCTTGCGGGCTTCCTCGAAGGGCCACGCGCGCGCGGCCTCGGCAATGGTGCGATCGATGACTGGCATGGAATGGGCGAAACTAGGGTATTTGCCTCGTCCGCGCCACCGCACCAAAGTGCGCGGCGAGCATGAACAAATCGCCCGTCCTCGTGGCCCTTGGCGGTCTTCTCGCGATGGCCATCGGCATCGGCATCGGCCGCTTCGTTTACACCCCGATCCTACCGGCGATGGTCGAGGCGCTCGGCCTCAGCAAGAGCGAGGCCGGCCTGCTCGCCTCGGCCAACTTCGCGGGCTATCTCGCCGGCGCGCTGGTCGCCATCCGCCCGCTGCCCGGCTCGCGCCGCGCCTGGCTGCTGGGCGGGCTGCTCGCCACTGCCCTGTCGCTCGCCGCCATGGGCATGACGACATCGATGGCGGCATTCCTGGCGCTGCGACTGATCGCCGGCGTGACCGGCGCCTTCACCATGGTCTTCGCCTCGGGCCTGGTGCTCGACCGGCTGGCGGCGACGGGGCGCGGCGGCCTGTCGTCCGTGCACTTCGCCGGCGTCGGGGCGGGGATCGCGGCCTCGGCCGCCATCGTCGCACCCTTCGCCGACTGGCGCGACATGTGGTTCGCCAGCGCCGCCCTCGCCGGCGCCGCCCTCCTCGCCGTCGCCTGGCTCGTTCCGGCCGACACGACCGGCACGCGCCGCGCGGTAGCGACGGACAAGGTGCCGGCGGCGCTGGTCGTCGCCTACGGGTTGTTCGGCTTCGCCTACATCATCACCGCCACCTTCATCGTCGCCGAAGTGCGCGGCACGCCTGCGATCGCCCGCCTCGAGCCCGTGATCTGGGTGCTGTTCGGCCTGAGCGCGGCGCCGTCGGTGGCGCTGTGGTCGAGCCTCGCCGCCCGCTGGGGCGCCCTGCGCACCTTCGCGATCGCCAGCTTCATCGAGGCCGTGAGCATCGCCGGCTCCGTGCTCTGGGTGAGCGACGTCACCATCGTCGCCGCCGCGATCCTGGTCGGCGGCACCTTCATGGGCATGACCGCCCTCGGCCTGCTCGCCGCGCGCGGCCACATCGCGCTGATGACCGCCTCGTTCGGACTGGGCCAGATCGTCGGACCGGTCTTCGCCGGTTATCTCTACGACCTCACCGGCAGCCTGACCTTGCCGTCGCTCGCCGCCGCCGCCGCGCTCGTCGCGGCGGGCGCGCTGGTCGTCCGGCTCAGGTGAGTGCCTTGCGCGCCTGCTCGGCCGCACGCAGCCCCGACCCGTAGGCGCCGACGAGCGTGCCGTCCGCCGTGGAATCGCCGGCGAAGAAGATGCGCTCGTGGTGCGCCGCCGCGAGCGCGGCGGCCGGCGGCCGCACCGGCCAGGCGCCGAGCGCATGGGGATCGAGGCCCCAGCGCGTCGCCTGCGAACCGGCATGGGCGAAGCGCACCTCCTTGCCGAAGAGCTCGGCCAGCAGGGTGAGAGCGTGGGCGCCCGCCGCGCTCGCGCCCTGGCGCTCGAGCTGCGACGCCGCCTCGCCGGCCACGAACAGGATGGCGGCCTCCCGGCCCTGCGGCCGCAGCAGGAAGTCGACCGCCCGTCCCGCCTTGCCGAGGCTGAACACCCGGGCGTTGGCCGGCGCTTCCATCACCCGGCGCGAGAAGGCGAGCGCCACCTTCATGTACGAGGCGGTCCTGAGCCCGGCCAGCGCCTCGCGCCGTGCGGCGGACAGCGGCGGCGCGAAGCCGGGCCCGTTGGCGAGCACCGGCGCCGGCACGGTCACGATCGCGGTCCGCGCCCGCACGTCGCCCGACGTGGTGACCAGCAGCACGAGCCGGCCGGTCGAATCGATGCGCACGACGCGGCTGCCGAGCGTCACCGGCACCTTCGCCGCCCACTGCCGCACGAGCGGGGCCATTCCCTCGGCGAAGCTCTGGTCCTGGGCGAAGGGCGTCGCGCGCGCCAGTTCGGCGAGCGCCAGCACCTCGAGCGGATCCTGGCGCATCAGCAGGCGGAAGGGGTCGATGCCGGGCGCCGCCTGGCCGACCTCGGCGATGCGCGCCCTCAACGCCGTCAGGAGCTTCTCGTAGCGATCGTACTGCGCGCGATCGAGTTCCTTGCCGCCCAGCATCAGCGCCTGCGGGCCGGACGACACGGGTCTGCCGCCGAGCGCGCGCGCGAGCGGCCCCGGCTCGAGGAACTGCGCACCGTGGTCGAAGGGGAAGCCGAGCCCCGGATCGGTGAACACCCGCCCGCCGATGCGCTCGCGCGCCTCGATCACCACGACGCTCCGCCCCGCCGCCATCAGCGCCCGCGCCGCCGCCAGCCCCGCGATGCCCGCGCCGACGATGGCGACATCGGACTCGACCGCGCGGGCCGGCGTTGCCAGCACGCCCAGCGTGCCGGTCAGGAGGAGACGACGCCTCATTGCAACCGCATAGTATGTTACCTGCCTGTTGATGGACGTCATCGTGTCACCCCCTCTCCTAACCTCTCCCCCTATCGGGGGAGAGGAACATGCGGGGCTGACCTTCTTTCTCCTCTCCCCCGTTAGGGGGAGAGGTGGGGAGAGGGGGCGGTGAAGGCTGGCTGGCCCGCCCTCGTCGCCACCGCGCGCGGTGCGCTGTTCCTGTCGGAGGACGGCACGATCGAGCGGCTGGCGGCGCCGCCGCCCGCAGTCGTGCCGCTGGTGGTGCATGCGCCCGACACGGCGGCGCGGCTCGGCCTGGAGACGATCGAGGCGCGCGACCTGCTGGAGCTCTTCGCCTTCGTTCGGCCGGCGAGCTTCTGCCTGCCGACGCCGCGCGGCCTCGCCGAGGCGCTCGACGTCGCCGGCGACGACGAGCTGGCCGCGCTGCCCCGCATCGCCCGCGCGCTGATCGACGAACTCGAGGACATGGCCGCCCTCGCCTCTCCCGAGCTGAAGGAGACCGCGCTCGCCATGGCGCGCGGCGGCTGGCGCTGGGGACCGGAAGTGATCGCCGCGCTCGGCATCGGCGAGCCCGCGAAGAAGCCGCGGCCGCTGGCCGGGCTCGATGTCTGGCGCCTGCTGCCGCAATGGGAGGAGCCGCCGCCGCAGCCGCAGCCTTCCGCCACACCGGTCGAGCCGCGCGAGGCGCGGCTCAGGCTGGCGCAGATGGTGTCGGCCGGGCCCAACATCGCCGAGGCGCGACCGACCCAGAGCGACTACGCCTCGGCGGCGAGCGAGGCCTTCGCGCCGCGCGAGGAGGAGGACGAGCCGCGGGTCGTGCTGGTCGAGGCCGGCACCGGCGTCGGCAAGACGCTGGGCTATGTCGCCCCCGCCTCGCTGTGGGCGGAGAAGAACGGCGCGCCGGTGTGGATCGCCACCTACACCCGCAACCTGCAGCGCCAGATCGACGTCGAGCTCGACCGCCTGCACCGCGATTCGGCGGAGAAGCGCCGCCGCGTCGTCATCCGCAAGGGCCGCGAGAACTATCTCTGCCTGCTGAACTTCCAGGAGGCGGTGAGCCGCGCCGGCCTGCAGCCCGAGAACGCGGTCGGGCTCGGCCTGCTCGCGCGCTGGGTGCTCGCCTCGCGCGACGGCGACATGGTGGGCGGCGACCTGCCCGCCTGGCTGATCGACCTGCTGGGCCGCGGCCGGGTCACGCGGCTCGCCGACCGGCGCGGCGAGTGCATCTACTCCGCCTGCGAGCACTACCGGAAGTGCTTCGTCGAGCGCACCATCCGGCGCGCCCGCACCGCCGACATCGTCATCGCCAACCACGCGCTGGTCATGATCCAGGCGGCGATGGGCGGGCTCGACGACGCCACGCGCCCGCTCCGCTACGTGTTCGACGAGGGCCATCACCTGTTCGACGCCGCCGATGGCGCGTTCGGCGCGCATCTGAGCGGCGTCGAGGCCTCCGACCTGCGCCGCTGGATCCTCGGCGCGGAAGGACGCCGCGGCAGCCGCGCGCGCGGGCTGGAGCGGCGCGTGCAGGATCTGCTGGGCGAGGACCAGGAGGCGCAGTCGGCGCTGCGCCGCCTGCTCGACCTGGCGCGCCGCCTCCCCGCGCCGCAATGGCAGACGCGGCTCGCCGACGGCACGGTGCTCGGACCGGCAGAGGAATTCCTCGCCCTGGTGCGCCAGCAGGTGCGCGCACGGGCGAGCGGCGAGGACCAGGGCTTCGGCCTCGAATGCGACGTGCGGCCGCTCAATCCGGGACTGATCGAGGCGGCCGACGCGCTGGCCGCGCTGTTCGAGCAGATGCTCCAGCCGGTGCGCCGCCTGCGCGCGGCGCTGCGCCAGAAGCTCGAGGCCGACGCCGACACGCTCGACTCGGGCCAGCGCGGCCGCATCGAGGGCGTGGCGCGCTCGCTCGCCAACCGCTGCGAACTGACGCTCGAGGCGTGGCGCGGCATGCTGCGCGGCCTGCACAACGACCCCGACCCGGCCTTCGTCGACTGGTTCGCCATCGAGAAAAGCCAGAACCGCGAGCACGACGTCGGCATGTTCCGCCACTATCTCGACCCGACCGAGCCGTTCGTGAACGCGGTCATCAAGCCGGCGCACGGCGCGGTCATCACCTCGGCGACCCTGCGCGACAGCCTCGGCCTGCCGGCCCCCGCCAACGACGAGGCGCAGGCCGCCCTCGCCGATTGGACGTCGGCAGAGGCCCGCACCGGCACGCGCCATCTCGCCGCGCCGGCGATGCGCGCGGCGATGGCCTCGCCCTTCGATTATCCAGCGGCGACGCGCGTGCTGATCGTCAAGGACGTCAGGCGCGACGACGCCGAGCAGGTGGCGGCGGCCTACCGCGAGCTGTTCCTCGCCGCGAGGGGCGGCGCGCTCGGCCTGTTCACCGCCATCGGCCGGCTGCGCGCGGTGCACCAGAGGATCGCGACGGCACTCGAGGAGGCCGGCCTGCCGCTCTACGCCCAGCATGTCGGCGGCATGGACGCGGCGACCCTGGTCGACATCTTCCGCGCCGAGGAGCATTCCTGCCTGCTCGGCACCGATGCGGTGCGCGATGGCGTCGACGTGCCCGGCCGCAGCCTGCGCCTGATCGTGTTCGACCGCGTGCCGTGGCCGCGCCCCGACATCCTCCATCGCGCGCGCAAGGCGGCGTGGAAAGCCGCAGGGGCCGGCGCCAACGCCTACGACGACATGCTGGCGCGGCTCCGGCTCAAGCAGGCCTACGGCCGCCTGATCCGCCGCGCCGACGACAGGGGCGTGTTCGTCATGCTCGATTCCCGCCTGCCCAGCCGCCTGCTCGGCGCCTTCCCGGCCGGTGTGAGCATCGAACGGGTCGGACTGGCCGAGGCGATCGACACGGTGCGCGGCTTCCTGGGCGAGGGGTGACGATTCGGCGGATAGCGCACGCCGCCGGCCCGACCAGCCGACGTCCGACCTACAAGACGCGCGCAACATCGTTACAACCTGGCGGTGGTTGGCGGAGGCGGTGACGGTCGACGCGGCGGCCAGCTCCAGATGTTGTGTGAGGGGACATGTGGACGTTCGGTCCGTCTTTGCCGGGGTCCCGTTCGCCCTTTGGGGAGGCGACTCGGGAAGCAATGTGGAACGCGAACGACATGATCACACGCTACGTCAGGTGCGATCGCAGAATCGAATCTGGTCCACCGGGTCGGTTCGCGGCCTTGATCCTCCACGCAAATTTTTCCACCGGTGAACCAAATTCGAATCTCTCCTCGCGCTCTGCCACTTCTATGCGCGCTCGTCCTTCGGGTCGTAGCCAACAGAGCGCGTTAGAGTCACAGGTAACAAGGAGATGCGTTGAGCACGTCAACGCCACGGCGAACATGGCCGCGAATCACCGCAGCGGGGTCGGCGACAACATGCGCGATCCCGACAAGCGCGTCGCCGAACGCGCCAGCGCGTTCACGCTGAATCAGGGTCCGCGGGCCACCGAACAACCGCCCCCGGGGCCGAGACCTTCCCCCACCCTATGGTCACGCATGCGACGGCGGGTTTAGTAGCCTGTACTGCCGCCGCCCGGCATTGCCTGTTGCTCACTCTTGGGTGGCGCTTCAGCCACCATCGCCTCGGTCGTGATCAACAAGCCGGCGACCGATACGGCGCCTTGGAGCGCCGCGCGGACGACCTTCGTCGGATCGATGACGCCCGCCTTGATCATGTTGACGTACTCGGCCTTCTGGGCGTCAAAGCCGAAATTGTTGTCTTTCTGCTCAAGCATCCGGCCGGCGACCACGGCACCGTCGAAGCCGGCGTTCTCGGCGATCTGGCGGACCGGCGCCTGCAGCGCCCGGCGCACGATCTCGATGCCGACCTGCTGGTCATGGTTGGCGCCCTTCCTGCCCTCCAGCACACGGGTTGCATAGAGCAAGGCCGCACCGCCGCCGGCGACAACGCCTTCCTCGACCGCGGCCTTGGTCGCATGCATGGCGTCCTCGACCCTGTCCTTCTTCTCCTTGACCTCGATCTCGGTGGCGCCGCCGACCTTGATGATCGCCACGCCGCCGGCCAGCTTGGCCAGCCGCTCCTGCAGCTTCTCACGGTCGTAGTCGGAGCTCACCGTCTCGATCTCCGCCTTGAGCTGGGCGATCCGGCTCTCGATGTCCTTCTTCTTGCCCGCCCCGTCGATGATGGTGGTGTTTTCCTTGTCGATGCGCACCCGCTTGGCGGTCCCCAGCATGTCGAGCGTGACGTTCTCGAGCTTGATGCCGAGATCCTCGCTGATCGCCCGTCCGGCGGTCAGGATGGCGATGTCCGCGAGCATGGCCGTGCGGCGATCGCCGAAGCCCGGCGCCTTGACGGCCGCGACCTTGAGCCCGCCGCGCAGCTTGTTGACCACCAGGGTGGCCAGTGCCTCGCCTTCGATCTCCTCGGCGATGATCAGCAGCGGCTTGCCCGACTGGGCGACCGCCTCGAGCAGCGGCAGCAGCGTCTGCAGGCCCGACAGCTTCTTCTCATGGACGAGGATGTAGGGATTCTCGAGCTCGCAGATCATCTTCTCGGCGTTGGTGATGAAATAGGGCGACAGGTAGCCGCGGTCGAACTGCATGCCCTCGACGACCTCGAGCTCGGTCTCGAAGCTCTTGGCCTCCTCGACCGTGATCACACCTTCCTTGCCGACCTTGTCCATCGCCTTGGCGATCATGTCACCGATCGTCCTGTCGCCGTTGGCCGAGACGGTGCCGACCTGGGCGATCTCCGCGCTGGTCGAGACCTTCCTGGAGCGGCCCTTGAGCTCGTCCATCACCCATTCGGCGGCGAGATCGATGCCGCGCTTGAGGTCCATGGGATTCATGCCGGCGGCCACCGACTTGGCGCCCTCGCGCACGATCGCCTGCGCGAGCACGGTCGCCGTGGTGGTTCCGTCGCCGGCGCTGTCCGATGTCCGGGTCGCCACTTCGCGCACCAGTTGGGCGCCCATGTTCTCGAACTTGTCCGAGAGCTCGATCTCCTTGGCGACGGTGACGCCGTCCTTGGTGATGCGCGGCGCGCCATAGGACTTGTCGAGCACGACATTGCGGCCCTTCGGACCGAGCGTGACCTTCACCGAGTCGGCCAGGATATCGACGCCGCGGATCATGCGGGTGCGGGCATCGTCGCCAAAACGTACTTCTTTTGCTGACATGATTCTTGTTCCTTGTCTGAGCTTTGAATGCCGGAGGGCTTTACGCTGCCTTCTTGGCCATGGCCGGGCTGTCGATGACGCCCATGATGTCCGTTTCGCTCATGATCAGCAGATCCTTGCCGTCGAGCCTGATCTCGGACCCGGACCACTTCCCGAACAGGATGCGATCGCCCGGCTTGACGTCGAGTGGCACCATGGCGCCGCTCTCGTCGCGGGCACCGGGACCGACGGCGACGATCTCGCCCTCCATCGGTTTCTCCTGGGCGGTGTCGGGAATGATGATCCCGCCCGTCGTCTTGCCTTCGGGATCGACACGGCGAACGAGCACGCGATCGTGAAGCGGCCTGAATTTCATGGCGTTTCTCTCCAATTTTCGGGGGCGTCTGAGGCGAGCGCTCAGCGCTCGCAATGCAACAGGTGGTAGAGAGATGGTGATCCTTGATCAGTGAGCTTGAGGATGCTCACGGTGCATCGTGTTCATGCTCAGGATCGATCAGCGAGTGCGCAAAGTGCGCCGTCAAAACTGCTTGCCTTGCATCCAAGCGTCGACGTCGCGGTCGGCCTGCTCTGCCGAAATGCTGGACCGCGTTTTGATCATTGAGCTCAGCTGTCCCCTGGTTTTGATCGTCGAACAATCGAAGTTCGTCAGGAACTTCCATTTTTGCTGGGCATCCTTCATGTAGCCCGCTTTGCGTGCCACGACATCGGCGGCCTCACCGCCCTGAAAACCGAACATGATTGGCTCCGGAGAGCTGGCATTCCCAGGGAAACGTCCATCCGGGATGGTCGAAAGCTCTCGATCTTTTCGATGTGGCCCTTCCGAGCCCGTACTTCAAGCAGACCGGACATAACAAGCCACAGTTGTGAACGGCACGGCCGCCCAAACCCAGAAGCACCGAGCGGGGGACACAGACGCTTGACCATGCCTTTCTGCCCGCTCACGCGCGACGCAGTAGCCGCCTCACTCGCTCGCGGGCAACGGTCACCTGCGGGGGGACGTCAGCCAGGCCAGCGCCAGGAACCCCGCTGCGGCGGAGAGCACCGACGCGCCCATCACGCCGAGCTTGACCGAATCCAGGAGGGCCGGCGTGAAGGCGAGATTGGCGATGAATAGCGCCATCGTGAACCCGATGCCGGTCAACAGGCTTCCGGCAATCAATACGCTCCACGGAAGGTCGTTCGGACGGATCCCGGCGCGCAGCTTCTCGGCGAGGAAGCTGAACAGCACGACTCCGGCGGGCTTGCCGAGCACGAAGGCGAAGAAGACTGCGACAGTCAGGGTTCTGTCGAAGCTCGTCGGGGCGATGGAGACGCCGGCGTTCGCCAGGGCGAAGAGCGGCATGACCGCGAAGGCCACCCAAGGATGAAGCGCGAACTCGAGGCGTTCGATGGGCGACATCGCCTCGCGCGTGGCGACGCGTGCCCGGCGCAAGTCGCGACGCGCCGTGGCGCCGCCACTCGAGTGCTCGCCAGGAGGATGGGCGGTCACCCTTCCAAGAATGGCCTGCAGACGTCTGTCGCTCACCCAGCTCCGCGCCGGAGTCATCAATCCGAGGATCACGCCCGTCAGCGTCGCATGGACACCCGATGCGTCGATCGCCAGCCAGACACCGCCACCGATCACGAAATAGACGAGGGTGTTGCGGACCCCCAGGCGTGCCATACCGGCCGTGACGGCCAGACCGAATGCCGCCAGTCCGAGCGCGATCCAGTCCAAGGTGCCGCTGTAGCTGATCGCCACGACCAGGATGGCGCCCACGTCGTCGAAAATCGCCAGAGAGAGCAGGAACAGGCGCAGACCTGGTGGGGTGCGGCCGCCCAGAATCGCAAGGCAGCCGACCACGAAGGCCGTGTCGGTGGACATGACGGTGCCCCATCCGCTCGCACCCGCTCCTCCGTCGACGAGGAACACGAACAGTCCGGCCGGTACGATCATGCCGCCGAGCGCGGCGGCGAGGGGAAAGGCCGCATTGCGTGGATTGCGCAACTCTCCCAGCACCAGTTCGCGCTTGAGCTCCAGTGCGATGACGAAAAAGAACAAGGTCATCAGCCCGTCGTTAATCCAGTGTTTCAACGAACGGTAGAGCTCAACATCGTCGAGCCGGAACCCGGCCGGCATGTCCCAGAAGGCCAGGAACTGCGCGGACCATGCCGTGTTGGCGAGGACGATCGAGACGATGGTGGCGTTCAGCAGGACGACGCCGGCCATCGCTTCGATCCGCAGGAAGCGGACAAACGGGCCCGTGAGACGGTCCGCAGGTTCGCTTGGAAGGCGTGAGAGCGTGTCGTTCATTGGCGCATCCGCGGCAGATCGAAATGGTGGGGATGCCGATGCAGGAGCATGGTACCCGACGTCATGAACGCTCCCCCTCCGTTTCCCGGATTGGCCTTGCAACCGCGGCCTGAGAGGCCATGATCAAGGTCAGCCACGCTTTGCGAAACAAGTTCGCTTCTCCAACTTAGCGAGGGCCCAATGGCGGACGAAGGCCTCGACGCTGCAACCGCCAAATCGCGGCGGCTCGAGTCGGAGCGGGGCGCCCGGCGTTACCGGCTCTGGTCGAATCTTACGTTGACCAAGGACGTTCTAGTCGGTCTGGCACTGCTGATCGGCGTCGGTGTGGCGCTGAGCATTGGACTTTCCGCGCTCGACGTGATCCCCCTTCCCTAGGAAAACCGGGGCAACCTTGGCGGCGTCCCCCGGGCCGCAGTGCCGGCGGCAGTGGCGTACGAGCGTTCGTCGCGGAAGCCTGGTTCACGCTGGACGCAGCAGCGCGTAGCCCACGATCAAGAGGATGAGGAAAAGCGGGAACAGGATCGGTGGGTCGTGCCAGTGCCAGTTCTTCACGGGTGGATCCTCCTGTCGAGAGGGCGTTGGCGTCACCGTGGGGTGCACAGCATGATGTCGACCCGAACGCCCTCCGAGATGATCTTGTGGGCCACAGTTTCGACCGCTTCGAATGCCGGCTGATGGGCGAGATAGCGGCCGCTGATTGCGCCGCCGCGCGTGACCTCCCACACACCCGCTTGATGGGTGAGCTCGAGGAGAATCGCCAGTCCTTCGTCGCGCGCAGGAAGCATCGGCTCGGGACTCGAAACGGAATCGTCGGCGGGCAGCGCGCGAATGAAATCGTCGGCGCACTGGGCGCCGCGGACGGAATTAATTGTCACGATGGCCCCCTTTCCGGGGTTCGACGGCGCGGCAAGCCGTTCGTGTGCATGCAAGCCCGCAGCTACGCATATCATATGGGGAGGCGGTCGGCCGATTGCCAGTCCGCCGACGCTGCTCCGCAGGGCCGACATGGCATGCCCGAGGGTGAACGCGTTCAGGGCCTGAAGGCCGCCGCCACCTCGCCACTGTGATCGCCTTTCCGGCGATTCTTCCGCGTTTCCACGCCCTTCCGCAACATATCGCTTGGGTTTGTGCGGGGGGCGGCCCATCTTGAAAGCAGGCGCTGCCCCGCGAGCGCCGGCGCGCCGCGGGCCCTTCGTTCCGATCCAGGGACCCGCCATGACCCTTCGCCCCGAATATTCTCTCGGCCATTCCAAGTACAACGATTTCCTGTTCGCCACGGTCGCCATCGAGCGGCACGGGATCGACACGGACGGCAACGCCCTCACGGTGCTCTCGGCGCTGACTCGCCTCCAGGTCGATCCCTGGCACGAAGCCGCGCGGCTTGCGAACCTGCCGCCCGACGCGGCGTCGCGCGCCCTTGCCGCCACCTTCGCGCGGCTGCCCGACCTGAACTGGAAGGCGGACGACGCCGCCGCGGTTGCCCAGCGCCTGGTTGCCTTGCTGCCCTCGAGCGCCGTGGGCGAGATCCCGCTCACGGCCGAGGCCGCCGCCGATCGCAAGGCCGCAAGCGGCCGAGCCGCACCGCCGCCCGCCGCCGGCCCCGGGACGAAACCTGCCTCGGCGAAACCCGGCTGGAACCGGTGGCTGGTCTGGGCCGCGCTGGCGGTGGCGGCGCTGTTCGTCGCCACGCAGCTACAGCCCGACAACAATTTCGAACCGCCCCGCAGCGAAACCGTCCGCCAGTAGGCGACGACAGCGCGGCCGGCGGGGTCCGGTCTCCCGTCGCCGGAAAGTCGTCAGCCCGTCTCGCGTCGTCAGAAAGTCTTCGCGCCGGCGGCCTCCTGCTCGAGACGCAAGGCGCTCTCGTCGAGTTCCTCGGCATGACGCGCCAGCCGGCGCCGATCCGATTCGCCGGCGATGGCGACCGCCAGCCGACGCGACCGGCGGGCAAGGTCGCGAAAGCCGTCCGCCTGCTTCAGCAGCGCCTCCTTGCTCGGCCGCTGGGAAACGGTCGGGTTGTTCATCCGTGCAATCCTCTCCTCAAGTGTCGCCGTCGAGCCGCTCGAAGTCGGCCAGCACGGCGTCGACCAGCGAGCGGCGTTGCGTATCGCCGGCGCCCAGGGTGGCGGCATAGAGCCCGAGGACGTAGCGCGCCTTCTCCGCCGCGTCCCGCCAGCTCGCTGCGGGCGCGGCGATCAGTTGGGACTCGAGCTCGTCCCGCCGCAGCCGCAAGGCGCGTTCGTTGGCCTCGACCTCGGCCAACAGGCGACGCGCGCCGGTGGCCTTCTGGGCGGCCATGCCGCGACGTCGATCGAGGTCGATCGGCTTGTCGGTCATCGTCCGTCTCCAGCGGTCGGGTTCGCCGGCATCGAGCCGCCGGCACGCGCCTCAGGATTTCGGCTTCGCCAGCAGGATCTCGACGCAGGCGGAGGCGAGATCGGAATCGCCGGTCGTGGTGCCGGGCACCGTGGCGAAGCCGCTCTTCTCGATGGCGCTGCGGCGGTCCCACGTGCTCGTCTTGGCGAGCTCGGCCAGTTTGGCCGTGGCGCCGTCCTGGGCACGGAACCGTTCGGCGCAGAGCGGCGCCAGCGCCGTGACGGTGGCTTCGTGCGCCGCGGCGTATGCCGTCCGCTGCGCCGTGCCGCCGGTCACCCAGCCGCCCCAGGTGAAGCCGATCACGGCACACAGGGCGGCGCCGATGACGGCACCCCAGATCATCGGCTTGGTGTCTTTCGGAACGTTCATGGCGAATCCCTTCGGGGCCGCACGGGCGGCCGTCAGTTCGGCGTGCGCAGGATCGCGTAGCCGACGATCAGCAAAACCAGAAAAGCGGAACAACGAGAGGCGGTTCGAGCCAGTTCTTCATGCGAGCACCTCCACGGGGCGGGAGCGCACGCATCTCTCAGCCATCGCAAGCCGGAGCTTGGGGGGCGATGGTCGATCAGCCATACACTGCGCGGCAGGGCGCGTCCACCGACCCTGGCGGCGGGTGGACGGGACGTCTCAGGCGGCGGTCTTGGCCTTGAGCTCGTCGAGCTGGGTGCGGGCGCCGGCGATCATGCAGGAGAGATCGGAGGTCAGCATCACCATGTCGAAGCCGCGCTTCACCGCGCCCGAGGCGAAGGCCGCGCCGGCGCAATGCATCACGCACTTGATGCCGGCCTTGTGCGCCGTCACCAGGATCCGGTCGCAGGTGGCGAGATGCAGCGGATCGGGGTTGTCGCCGCGCGGTTCCAGTCCGAGCGCGAAGGAGAGATCGGCCGGCCCAATATAGACGGCGTCGAGGCCGGGCGTGGCGCAGATGGCGTCGAGATTGGCGAGGCCCTCCCGGGTCTCGATCATGGCCATGACGACGATCTCGTCGTTGGCGCGCGCGACGTAGTCGGCGCCGCCGTAGTGCACGGCGCGCACGGGACCGGACGAGCGCATGCCGACCGGCGGATAGCGGCAGGCCGCCACCGCCCTGGCGGCCTCCTCGGCGGTGTTCACCAGCGGCACGATGATGCCGTAGGCGCCGAGATCGAGCGCCTTCATGATGGCCGCCGGCTCGTTCCAGGCGACGCGCACGACCGGCACCGTGTCGGTCTGCGAGATGGCCTGCAGCAGGGGCGCCACGTCGCTCATCTCCGAAAGGCCGTGCTGGAGGTCGACGCACAGCGCGTCGAAACCCTGCCGCGCCATGACCTCGGCGGCGAAGCCGTTGGGAATGGAAATCCAGCCGAGCGTCGCGCATTTGCCGGCCCGCCACATCTGCTTGATCTTGTTCTGTCGCATGGGTGCTTCTTTCGGTCGTCGATCGATTCCAGGAACGCGCGGATTGGGCCCGATCGGGCGGGCTTTTTCAACCGATTGCGACGGCGGCGAGCCGCAAAGACCGCAAGGGCGTTCACCGGCTCAAGCCGCCATGCGGCCTTGTCGTGGAGATCGCCCTCGCCCGACTCGTCGATGATCCGGCTGACCCAGCTTCCCGGCGCGGGCGGGGACCGATGGATCTGCGACACGGGGCTGTTGCTCCCGCCTTTGCGCGCGTAGCCTTCGCGCGGGACCGTGGTCTTGCTGCAGCCGTCCGTCGCGATCGTCGGGCGTGGGCTCTTGCTCGCGTGCAAGTCCTCAGGCGGCCATCAGCACCGCGCGACGCAGCGATTGCGGCAGGGAAATCTGGCCGAACGCGGCCTTGTCGTAGAGATAGTCCTCGCCCGACTCGTCGATGACGCGGACCTGGCCCAGCTTCTCGGCACGGGCGTCGGGAAGGGCGACATAGATCTTGCGCCGCTCCAGCGACGCTTCGTAGCCCTTGTTGTCGAGGCAGATGACGAGCCGCTTTGCCGACCTTGCCATGATCCTATTCCTCACAGGAGGCGCTGGTAGTAGCGCGGTTTGAACCTAGAAGTGCCACCCCATCCCGAGCGCGCCCATAGCTACGAGACGCCCTTTGGAACGCTGCAGGGTTTCTCTCTATCTCATAGTAGGGCAAAGCGTCGGCCTCTCTGAAGCGAAGTGACTGCTTCATCGCAATCTGGAGTCGTCCGACGCCGCGGTCCTCGTTGAAGGGCCGTCCCGAGCTGTCACTCGTCTTGTGCGCGGTGGCGCTCTACGATGCCAGTTCCTCGTCGAAGCGCGTGTCGTTCAAGATGCTGAACCGCCGGACGGTCAATCGGCTGAAAGAGAACATGTCGATTCGGCGAGCGGCGCGCCGGTCGACACAGCCGGTACGTCATGGCCGAGGACAGCGACCTCGACGCACTCGAGATCGCAAGCACCAGGACGATCGAGCATCCCGCGTTGGGCGCGTCTGACGCATCCCGAAGCGAGGGATCGTTCCGGCGGCCTCAATGGCCCCTCGCTTCGCTCGGGGTGACAGTCATGACTCCCTTTCCAGCGATAGACGGCAACCGACCGTCGCGCGCCGTCGTCTTTCCCGGCCCGAAGAGAGGGAGGTTTGGGGGCGACGGGCAATTCCCGCAATTTCCGCCAGTGCGCCACGGGGTCGAACGCCGGTGAATTTGGTCCAGAATCGGGCCGCCGGGTGCGCTCCGGGGACTTCCCGGCCTTTCCGGCCTTTCCGCCACGGGAAACACGTTCGTGTACACGCAATCTCCCGCAGCGGGGGCGGTCGCCGGCACGGCAGCCTCCTCGGGCGGCTTCCCCGGGCGGCCTCACGCGGTTTGATGCAGATCATCGCCCGCCGATCCGGGTGGCGCGAGCATGGTACCATAGGAGTCCGCCCATGCGCCCCGCCCTGCTCGCCGCCACCGCCGTCGCCCTGATCGTGCTGGGCGCCGCCTCGGCCGCCCTCACCGGGCCCGACGATCCGCGTACCGACGGCGGCCTCTCGCTGCCCGCCCTGTCGCGCTGCGCCGGCATCGCCGGCAGCGAGATCCGCGCCGCCGATCCGGCGTTCGGGCTGCTGATGCTGGACGGCGCGCCGTGGATGACCCTGCAGGTCGACGGCGAGTCGGTGCTGCTCGCCGGCAGCGGCGCGCTGCGGCGGCGCAACGGCGCGATCGTGCCGTTCCGCTTCTCCTGCCTGCTCGACGAGCGGGGCCGCGCGCTGATGTTCCGCGTCGCCGTGATCGGGCCGGGCAGCGAGCCGCTGGCGCCGGCGCATCCGGCGACCGGCACGGCCGCGCTCGACACCGGCGATCCGCTGCCGCGCGGCGCCGAGCTGCGCGTCCAGCTCGTCGACACGACGACGGCCGGCGCGCACGTGGTGCTGGCCGAGCAGCTGGTGCGCAGCGGCTGGGAGACGCCCATCCCCTTCACGCTGCGCGTGCCGGCCGACACGAGGCTCGACGGCCGCACGCTCGTCCTCGCCGCGCGCGTGACCGTCGCGCGCAAGACGGTGTTCGCGATGGCGCCGCGGGCGGTGACGGCGGAGGATCTGCGGCGGCCGCTGGCGCTGACGCTCACCGCCGCGGGCCGCTGAGCCGCGACGGCGGCGGCCGTCGCCGCGCTACCACAACAGCGCGACCAGGCCCCAAACCCAGGCGACGGCGATCGCCATCTGGACGGCGAAGGCGGCGAAGCGGATGTTGACCGCGACGACGCCCGTCGAGAGCAGATGGACGACCGACTGGACGATGCGCGCCAGCAAGAGCCACGGCGCCAGCGGATCGGTGACGTCCTGGAAGCCCATGACCAGCGCGGCGAGCAGCAGGCCGCCGAAGACCGGCAGGCCCTCGAGGCAGTTGAGATGGGCGCGCGCCAGGCGCTGCATGAAGGGCGAGAGATTCTCGTTGTCGGGCCGGAAGCCGTTGGGCGGCACCCTGCCGGCGAGCACCAGGGCGCAGCGGACCGCCTCCATCAGGATCAGCAGCGCGAGCGCCCAGGCGATCAGGGCGACGAGGACGAGGGCCGAGGCGTTCATGCGGTGACTTTCTCCCGGGCCGATCCTATCGCCGGTCGAACCGTCGTGCGATGGCGGCGATGCGAGGCGCGTCGCTTCGCGCCAGGCGCCGCGATAGAGTCGGGCGATGGTCAAGAAAGTCCTGGTCGCCGGCGCCACCGGTCTGGTCGGCCATGCCTGCCTGAAGCACTTCGCGCGCGCCGAGGGCTGCGAGACCGTCGCGCTGTCGCGGCGCAGGCCGGACGAGCTGTTCGGCGCGCGCTGGATCGGGCTCGATCTCGGCGACGCGGCGGCCTGCCGGGCGGCGGCGCGCGAGTTGGCGGGCGTCACGCACCTGGTCTACGCCGCGCTCCACGAGCGGCCCGGCCTGGTCGCGGGCTGGCTCGAGGACGAGCAGATCCGCACCAACGAGGCGATGCTGCGCAATCTCTTCGAGCCGTTGCTGGCCGCGTCGCCCGGCCTGCGCCACGTCGCGCTGCTGCAGGGGACCAAGGCCTACGGCGTGCATGTGCGGCCGCTGGTCGTGCCGGCGCGCGAGAACCGCTCGGAGATGCACGAGCAGCCCAACTTCTACTGGAACCAGGAGCGTTACGTCCGCGAGAGGCAGAAGGGCGCGGCGTGGAGCTGGTCGATCCTGCGCCCGGTGCTGATCGTGGGCGCCTCCGTCGGCAGCGCGATGAACGTGATCCCCGCGCTCGGCGTCTATGCGGCGATGATGAAGCGCGCCGGCAAGGAGGCGCTCGACTTTCCGGGCGGCGTCGGCCGGGTGGCTCAGGCCGTCGATGCCGACCTGCTGGCGCGCGCCATCGCCTGGTCGGGCGAATCGCCCGCGGCGAGCAACGAGATCTTCAACGTCACCAACGGCGACGTCTTCGTGTGGCCCAACGTGTGGCCGGCGATCGCCGACGCCCTCGGCATGAAGGCCGGCGGGCACGTGCCGCTGTCGCTCGACCGCGAGATCCGTCCGCGCGAGGCGGAGTGGGCGGCGGTACGCGCTGCACATGGACTGAAATCCGGCACGCTCGAGCAGTTCGTCGGGCTTTCCTTCGAGTATGCCGACTACACAATGGGCTACGGCCGCGACCGGCCCGGCCCGCCCGCCATCGTGTCGACCGTCAAGCTGATGCGGGCCGGCTTCACCGAGGCGATCGACAGCGAGGCGATGTTCGCCAGAGTGATCGCCGAGATGCAGGACGAGAGACTGCTGCCGCCGCGCTGACTGCGGAACATTACCCATTCGGGTGTTGTCGCCGCAGGCGCGGTATGTCCTGATATCCGACGACAAGGCTTCGTCGTCGGGGGAGTTGGGGGATGAAGCGTCTGATCGCGGCCGCGCTGCTGGCGCTGCCGCTGCAGGTTCAGGCCCAGAGCAAGAGCTGCGGGGAATTCCGCGACAGCATCATCCGCATGGAAAGCGAGTCGGTGCGGCCGCCGGGTTGGCTCAGCGTCGACAGCTATCTCCGGCTGATCTACCAGGCCTACTGCATCGACCATCCGACACCCGAGATGCCGGTCGAGTACTGGTATCGCGCCGACGGCACGTCGACCGGCGTGAAGGTCGGCGAGGGCCGGCCGCCGGACGCCGCCTATGCGACGACCAAGGACGTCGGCGACCATTGCCTGTCGATCGCCGGCCCCCTGATCCGCACGAAGCAGGGCCGGACGGCGCGCGCCGGCATCGACCCCAGCATCTGCGCGCTGCTGAACGGCGGCCTGCGCGACCGCTCCAACCCGCCCAAGGCCGCGCCGCTGCCGCCCTTCGCGGTCGGGCTCGACGGCGGGCCATACGATCTCAACCCGCAGTGCCTGGGCGTGCTCAACCAGTTCGGCAACGACCTGGCATTCGACGACGAGCGCGCCGACCAGCGGCCGGGCTGGCTCGCGACCCTGCAGGGCCATTGCCCCGATCTGCTCGCCGCCATCGAACGGCGCACCGGCGCGCGGGCTGAGGGCAATGCGCAGCGCTTCTGGCAAGGCTTCGGCCAGCTCGTGCTGTCGGGCTTCGCGCCGCCGGGACAGACGCAGCCGAGCGTTGGCGACGTCGCGGCCGATCCGGGCTGGCAGAAGATGTGCCGGCAGGCGGAGGTGAACATGAACAAGTGTGCCGAGAGCCAGGCCAACATGCGTTCCCTCAAAACCACGCCATGGGGCACGACAGGCCAGGCCGGCGCCTTCAACGAGTGCCGCATCCTCTACGGTCAGGTCGTCGGCATGTGCAACGGCACGACCGGGGCGGCGGCGCGGACCGCCGGCACCAAGACCCAACGCCCGTCCACCGCGGCGCGCCAGCCGCCGGCGCCGCAGCCAGCGCTCGCCGCGCAGATGTCTCCGCAATGCCAGAAGCTCGTTTCCGACTACGTCGCCGCCGCCCAGGCCGGCGACGGCGCGAAGTCGGTGGCCGCGCACGGCGCCCTGAAGCGGGCCGGCGGCTGCGGCATTCTCGAGCAGGCCGGCAACGACCTCGCGCCGCCGGCGGGAGGCGATCCGCGCTTCGTCCGCCGCGGCGAGACACCCCACGTCAACAACACCGTGGTGGCGTGCGAGCAGAACCCGGCGGCCTGCTCGGCGGCCATCGAGCAGCTGCGGCAGGGCGCCTCGCCCGAGGCGGCCGCGGCGATGTTCGCCAACGCCATCAACATCGGCCTGAGGGTCGGCATGCTGGCGGGCCAGGGCGTGCTGATGATGCAGCAGCAGCAGATGCAGAGCTCCGGCGGGGGCGGCGGCGGCACCGTCCAACAAGGGCCCGCAGGCGTGCGCAACACCTACGGCCAGGGCTCGGGGCATCCGCAGGGCCTGCCGGCCAACCGCAGCACCATCAGCGGCACGACGCGCTAGTTCGACGATCGGCCGGCGACATTCACCAGCACAAGGCACAAGCAAGGGGAACAATCGACATGACCAGGAAGTTCTGGGCCGCGGCCGGACTCGTCTTGACGCTGGGTGCCTGCACCGGCCCGCCGCCGCCGAAAATGGTCGACGCCTTCACCAACGTCTACAAGGGCAACGCCGCCGCCGTGCCGGAGAACGCGCCGGTCACGGTGCAGGCGCCGGTCGGCCTGATCTTCAGCGAGAACGTCGAAGCGCATATCGGCGCGATCAAGGACGCCAACGAATACTGGGGCAAGGTCGTGCCGGCGTCGCTCACCAACACGGTGGTGATGGCAGACACCAACCCGCTGTATTTCTCGGCCAGGATCCTGGAGCTGCTGAAGCGCCGGTTCCCGACCGCCACGCCGGTGCACGACTTCAACGAAGCCGTGCAGCAGCGCAAGCGCGCCGTCATACTCGTCGACCTGCGCATGAAGTACATGGAGCCGTACGGCGATCGAACGCAGAAGATGGACATCGACCTGTACTTCTTCGATTCGGCGATGAACCCGGTGAGCAGGATCAACGGGCGCGCCGAGTACACCGTGCCGTTCGCCTCCGCCGATGTCGGCATGCAGCGCATGACGGACCGGGCGATCGGCGAGCTGGACGGCAAGATGGCGGCGCTGGTGCGGTGATCGGCGGCGGACGCCGGGACACGATTAGGGGAGAGGCGCGATGAACAGGCGATGGCTCATGGCAGCGGCGGGAGCGGCTGCGCTCGGCGGGCTCTCCGCCCACGCCGCGGCACAGGACGCGGTGAGGCTGCGCGAGGAGCTGCTGAAGCTCGAGACACAGAGCTGGCAAGACACGAAGGATCGCAACGTCGCGGGGCTGCAGCCCTATCTCGCCGACGAGGCGTTTCTGATCTTCTACGACGGTTCGCGCCTCGACAAAGAAGGGTTCCTGAAGGCCGTGGCACGCGACTTCACCATACAGAGCTTCGCGATCGCGCCAGAGGGCACAACCGTCGTGCGGGTGACGGAGGATGTGGCGATGCTGCTCTATCGCGTGACCTATACGAGCGCGTCGGGCAACGCCAAGCCGGAAACCGCGACCGTGGCGTCGTCGAACACCTATGTTCGTCGCGGCGGGCGCTGGGTCTCCATGCTCTACCAGGAAACCCGGATCAAATAGGACGCGCCTCAGCGCGGACGCAGGCCGAAGTCGATCGGCGAACGGCGCGACGGCGCGGC